>CAYJTG010000024.1:0-1513 GCA_964373255.1 uncultured archaeon | reverse complement strand
GTATTATTTTAAATAACTTTGTATATATTTTATGTATAGGTGATGTAATATGGTACAAGCTGTTGTAAAATTATCTGAACACTCTAATAGAATTTTGAATATCGTAAAGGCCAAATATGGCTTGCGCGACAAATCAGAAGCAATAGAAAAAATCACTACAGAATACGAGCAGGAGATTCTTGAGCCTGAATTGAGGCCTGAATTTATTTCAAGTGTCAAAGAGGCTCAGAAAGGAAAATTCAAAAAGGTTAATAGTATCGATGAAATCTTCCGGTGATGTTATTGTATGCACTGGAAAGGGGGGAGAAGTTCGAGAAGGATATAAAAAACCTTCTTAAGAAAAACAAACCTCTTGAAGATGCACTGAAGAAAGCTATTGGAAGAATTTTATTAAATCCTGAGCACTTCAAACCGTTGAAAGCACCACTGCAAAACACAAGACGTGTACATGTCCTGGGTTCGTTTGTTCTTGTCTATGAAGTCAAAGGAAATGTAGTCAGGCTTTTACGATTCGCTCACCACGGTGAAGCCTACAAAACCTAAACAAATAATTACAGTAGAAGAGAAAACGCAGGATTTAGCAAATCTTGTCAATACAAACAGAAAGTTTGTTGATTACAAAGTATCGTCTTTTGTCGCGCCTGCTGTTATTTCTTCTCCCTTTTTTATATCTCGTATTGCGATATCGCATTTCTGTTTAAGATCTTGAACTGTGTTTGAAATTGTAATTTCTTACAAACGACTTTTTAAACAGAGGCTACTTATTAAACAAAATCGAACTTTCACAAACTTATAAAAGTTCACATTATAGATAATGGCATGCCTTTCCTCGACGATGAAAGACTGCGGTATCCCATAGAGTACATAAACCTGGTGGGCGGGAGGATTTCCAACCTGAAACCTGTTCCAGGCAAGGATGATCTTGTCACTTTCACATTCGTGAGCCAAGCCGGGTTCTCCATATTCTGCCAGGCTCGAATCGATTTGACAACAAACATCAAGGAAGGCGTGATCAAAGCCGGCACAGCCAGCGGCATGCTGAAATTCGCCATCCCCGACAATAAAGACATCACGGGAACGCGGATATTCATGACAGTCGAAGAATGGGAGAATGTTGTGATTGAGTAGCGTTTTCTTCAGCTTAAAAGCCTTTCTGATATAGCTTGCTGATGCCGAAAAAATTCAAAAATTATCTTGCAAATCTGCTGGTTCCGCTTCCGATGCTTATGCCTATCAGCGGAAACGCCAGCGAAGCGGCTTTCTACGAATTCGTGTCGCCGCAGCAGGCGGTAGCTGAGGAGAAAAAAGACGACACAAAGACGCAGCAGCAAAATAACAACTTGCAGAAAGCGGAGGCAAGCGGCCTTTTCCTGAACACCACAAAACCCGCCGGCAGCTTTGGCACACTGAGCTCTTCAATGACTTTCTTCACTTTTCCTGACAAAAGTGAACTATGGTTAGTGGGCGGACAAAACTACAATCAAAATGGAACAAATGAGCTTGATGCCGGGCT
>CAYJTG010000023.1:0-1524 GCA_964373255.1 uncultured archaeon | reverse complement strand
TAAATTGCTAAGAAGAGTACAATCATTCTGGAGGTTTGGCAATGAAAGTAAAGGACCTGATGAGCACAAACGTCATTGCTGTTGACGCAGCAGAAATACTGGCAAGGGCGCTGAGCAAGATGAAAGCGGCGCGCATACATCAGCTTGTTATCACAGACGGCAAAACGCCTGCAGGCATGCTTGAGTTAAAGTCTATAATAACGAAGGACGTAGACCCTGCTGTAACAAAGGTTTCTAATTTCATTAAAAAATCTCCTTCTCTAGGCTCGGAAGATGATATAACACGCGCGATAGAAATGCTACTTGGCAGCGGCATGCGTGCACTGCCTGTCATAGATAAGGGAAATTTAGTTGGGATAATATCAGAGACGGATATCATGAAAGTTGCAAGCAGTATGGTAAGGGACAAAAACATAAGATTGCGGGATATAATGACTGTCTGTGTTTATGTTGACAAAGAGGAAAAAGCCAGTAAAATAAAAAATCTCATGTTTGAGACGAATGTTTCGCGCATCCCTGTTCTTGATGGCGATGATGTAATCGGCGTTGTTGGCACATTGGACCTCATACAAGTGCTGGAAGCAAAAAGTTCGCCTGATATGAGGGGCGGCAGGACGCAGGAAAAAAGTGTCAGCGAAAAAATAAAAACAAGCGACATTCCTGCAGAAGCGATAATGAGCAGACCTCTTGTACTTGCGGGAGAGAAAAGATTGTTGGATGCCATCCCGCTGCTGCAGAAAAATGAAGAATTAGTAATTAAAAATGGCGAGGTAGGGATAATAACCCCCAAGGATGTATTGGAACTAACTGCCAAGACTGGAAAAAAAGGAGTTTATGTCCAGATAACAGGCATGCACGACGAGAGCTCAGAATTCCAGGCGACAATGGACTCCACGGTGCAGGATTTCGTGCAGAAATACTCGAAGATGATCGAACGTATGGAGTATCTTGCAATCCATGTTGAGCGCATGCAAAAACAGGGGCCCAAGCAGAAATATTCCATAAGGCTGCGGTTCAAAGCACCGTTCGGCTTCTTTGTAGCACATGCATGGGGATGGAAACCCCTTGATGTCGTACAGGAAGCGTTCAACAAACTCGAAACGGAAATCATGAAAAAATACGAGCAGATACGCGGGCATGAGAAAGCGCAAAAAAGCGAGGCAAAAAGAAGGATGTAATTAGATGAATTTTCTCGCTTTTATTCTAAGAAGTTATCATAATTCGTGTTATGCACAGAGAGAGAAAACCGCTCTCGGAACTTTCTTTGTGGGTTCAAAGCCCATTAATACGAAAGTTTCAACATACACCACCGCCATCGCTACGATTTTATTTTTCATTGTTGCAGGATTTTTTGCAGTTTCTGGAAATCAATTTGGGTTAATAGCTGGTTTCGGAATAGTTATTTTGATTATTATCTTTGTACTATACCCTCGCCTTTCATCTTACTATAAATATGAGAAAGTACTGGCGAGAAGGCGGTAAATTTTAATAGAATTTGTCCCAGATTTTTGTTATTTCTTTTGA
>CAYJTG010000022.1:0-1598 GCA_964373255.1 uncultured archaeon | reverse complement strand
AAAACTCTCTCTATATAGAGCGCAAGCGCGCAAACTTTCCCTTTCCAGTAATACTTATTCCACCCCTCCCTATCTTAAAATTAAAGATTTCTTTTGAATGTTCTGTTCCGCGTATCTTTAAAATTTCAATTTCCCTTAACCTCTTCCCATCCGGCCTCACAAAGTAAAGCAAGATTATTCCATCAACCTCAAATTCCAGCGGAGAAGCTATATGGTCAACTGTTAATTTAAGCGCTGCCTCTTGCTCAAGCGTAAGCAAAGTTGTAACTTCCCATTTACGAAGCATCTCGAAAAGAGCGAGAGAAGCTTCCCTCTTTTCAATCTCTGACTCAAAAAGCAGGGTGAATGAAGTTATACTATCAATCACAACTCTTTTGGCTTTAATTTCCTCTATAACAATCTCAATTTCTCCACCACCTTCTTCCAACATTTTTTTAACTTGTTCTGGTGTATATTCAATGAAAGCAAATTTCTTTTTCTTCTCTAACTCTTCTAAATTAAAACCAAGAGAACGCATGTCACCATAAAATCTATCTTTCTTTTCCTCAAATGTAACAAAAACTCCTGGTTCTCCTCTCTTTGCCCCCTCAACAAGAAACTGCGTTCCAAAAACAGTTTTTCCACTTCCAGCTCCACCAACTACAACATTAATTGAGTTTCTTGGAAAACCCTTTCCAATTAATTTATCAAATCCCTTACTACCACTTGAAATTCTTTCTCTAGTTACAGTGTGTTTTTTTGTTGCTTTTGCTGCAGTTCTCCTTACACCTCTCTTCACAACCTTCTTCACACCTCTCTTAACTTTCCTTCTTTTTGGCATTCTTGAATTTAGTAAAAAACATTTAAATATCTTTACACAACCCACTTAATTAATAATTAACTTAAATCTCTGTGTGTAGAGTAAAGAAATGCAGCATCCTTATTATACCTCTCTAGCTCTCGAGAAATTTTATTGAAGATATCTGTAGAAGTTACGCCCATTCTGCCTCGCCCGCTTCTCTTTGATGCTTCTTGCCTGACAAATTTAGTAATACTTTTTGCCACCTTATCTGCTATTTTCTCGCAATCTTTATCGTGAAGGCGTGCATTTTTGCATGCAAAGAAGCAAGACGCATAAACCTTCTTCTCCTCATACCTTTCAGGATGTCCTGCTCTTTTAATTATAACTACAGAGCCCTTTACCACATTTCTCTTGGCTTTTCCTCTCATCTTTTCTCTTTTTCTTGCCATTTGTAAGTCTATTCTTGACTTTTTAATTTTATCTTATGCAAGATTGATTATGCTGCTTGCAATTAAAATAAGCAACCAACCGAGTACAATGAGGGTAACGCCTATAGCAAATCGCATTACTTCCCTGTACTTTTGTTTCCATCTTTTGACGACCTGTATCTTCATACCGCCTGCAACAAGTATTAAAATTATAATTAAAGGGGCAATGAAGATTAAATTATAAAGTAGCAGTAAAAGAAATGCAGTAATATCAAAATTCTGTGAAAGAAGCAAGATGATGGCAAGATAAGGTGCACCAGTACACGGCAACTCAACAACTGCAACAAAAGCTCCAAGTAGAACAACTCCTGGAAGAGTTATCCTCTAGA
>CAYJTG010000021.1:0-1717 GCA_964373255.1 uncultured archaeon | reverse complement strand
TGATTATGATGAAGATGCCGATGTGCTTTACATTTCATTTGGCAAGCCAAAGGAAGCAATTGTAGAAGAAGTCGGGAATATAGGGATAAGGATTGACGAAAAAACAAATGAAGTCGTCGGGTTGACAATAATTGAGTTCCTTAAGACGTTCGGCAAAAAGCACGCGCCGATAAACATACAAGTTGCGGATATAATAAAATCGATAAGATCTGCCTGAAGTGAACTACCAGCCACTATTAAAATATTAGAAACAATTAGCAATGAAAGGTATATCTATGAAATGGCTGCATGATTTACAGATATTATAACAAATTTCAATAATATTTGAAGTTTTTTTCTATTTCTCGAAAGTCGCATTGAAGCTGTCCTTGAAGTAAGCGACGACCTTTGTCTCAATTCTGCCGAAATCCAGGTGTATTGCATCTGTCTGCGCGTTTGTCTCCGGGTTGTCGCCCTTTGTGATGAATGCAGTCCTGTTCTGTGTTGTCGTGACGCGGAACACGCGGTGCATGACATGTATTGTCTCGTCGCTTGGAGGCTCTAGAAATCCTGCTGTTTCATTGGGAGCGATCCTGAATGATATCACGTCCCCTTTTTGAATCTCGCTTTCGTCCTGCGGCTTATGGGAAAGAACCAAATCGTTGCAATCGAGCGTTGGTCTCATGCTTCCGGTGCACGCCAGTCCCGGCACTTCAAATTTTTTGTCATAGTAAAGTTTGTATGTGCCGTTGATGCTGCCTGCATATACATCTGAGATGAAACTGTTCCATTTATTGGCAAGGTCATTATAGTCGCTCACTGTCCTGCTCTGCAGGGTGTACGGAACCATGTCCGTTTTTTCCAGCTGCGCATCAAATATGAATCCGACTACCTTGCCTTTTATTCTCTCAAACCTCATCTGTGCCTTGTGCGTAGTCTCGCTGGCGTCTCTTTTCATGATGAAGTAAATCCCATTATCATTGCCGATGCGGAAAATCCTGCGCTGGATGATTCGCGTCCCCTCAAAAGGCTCCTCACCGAATACCTTCGCCTCGCTGGCGCTGATCTCAAAAGACACAATATCTCCTGCTTTTAATTCATTTTCTGTAGGTACGTATTCAAGAAGAACATCATTGCAGTCAAATGCTGGGCTCATCTTGTTCGTACAGGAAAGATTTGTTACTGCAAGTCCTTTGTCAAAATAAATATTTAGTCCTTCCTTTGTTGTCACGACCTGCAGCTCTGTGACTTCGTTCCAGTTTTTAATGAGCTCTTCAAATTCCTGGGCAAACGTTGCATTGAGCTGGTACGGGATCCCGTTGTTCTGAATAGGGCCGACGCAGCCGGCAGTGAAAATTACCAGTGCAAAAAATATAAGCAGAATCATAAGATAGCGCATAATTATCATCCTATCTGAACATTTTATCGTAAAATTCTTTCCGTCCCATTGAATAAAGGTCTTCTATTTTCTTTTTATTGCTGCGGTAGCTATCATTGTCATGTATAAACCAGCCAATGCTCATAAAAATAACCATCTTCAAAAGATCGTAAAGATGTTCTTTTTCCGCCTTGGTCAGTTTTCTGTATTTACCATACTCTCTCAAAAGGTCTTTTGCTTTATCGAAGTTGAGTTCTCTTTTGTCAGGCCATGCCCAAAAATAAATCATATTCGCTACGTCGTATAGCAGGTAGACATAACTCGCATCGTCGAAATCTAATACAGCAACAAGTTTATTGT
>CAYJTG010000020.1:0-1779 GCA_964373255.1 uncultured archaeon | reverse complement strand
CTATTTAAACGTATGTATGATAATGAATAACATCTTTAGCATTTTGGAGGTTTTTTATGGAAAGACCTATAGACGTTTTGAACAACGCCAAAGGAAAAAGAGTTCTCATAAAACTGAAGAAAGGGACGGAGATTTCAGGCATTCTCCAGGCAATGGATCTTCATCTGAACATGTGGCTTGAATCTGCCGAGCAGGTAAGCGAAGGCGAAAAGGTCAAGCTGGGGACAATTCTTATCCGCGGCGACAACATTCTCTATGTTTCTCCTGAGAAAGGCGAGTAAGCGGATTCTGCGCATGGATGAAGACTTTTAAAGATACTTGCGCAGATATGCAAAAGTTGCGATAGAAGAGCTGTCAAAATAGAGAAGGTGAAAAGATGTCCAAAGGAACGCCAAGCTTCGGCAAGCATCAGAAGGTGACGCACATACGCTGCCGTCGGTGCGGCAGGCACAGCTATCACAAGCGCCTGAAGAAATGCTCAGCTTGTGCTTACCCGCGAGCAAAGCTCATGAAAGCGTCCTGGAAATGGAAAAGCCTCAACAGACAGCGAAGAATAGATATCAGGCCAAAGCACATGAAGGTCAAGACGACAAGACAGGGCAGAAGCAGGAACAGGTATTAATTTAAATTTTTCCTTGCGAAACAGGCTAGCGCATAGGGTCAGAGGCTTCTGAAATATCTATAATTGTTGATTAAACGATTTTTACAATTTTCAATCCTTTGATCTTTTCAAAGTCTTTATCATTGGTGAGGATATGTTGTATTTTTTGCTTTTTCATTGTTGCAACAATATACGCATCTGTAGTTAATAATCCGTATTTCAGCATAACACCAACTGAAATCAATTCGTATGTTCTATCCAGAGGGAATATAGTGCATTTGCCTACCAAATTACGGTAAAATTCCAAATACTTTATTAGCACGCGCTCGCGAAACGGCTTGTCTTTTTTGATGAAATTTACTATTTCATATTTCTTATCTGTGTGTAATAAATCTGTGGCTCCAAGCCACAGTAATTTGTATTTCAGCTCATTCAGCACAACTGCACTTGTAAACAATTCGTTGCTTTCATCATCGAGGATAGCAGATATTTTGCTTGAATGCTTGGTTTTTCTAAGGAAAAAAAGAAATGCATTTGTATCTATGAACAGTTTGATCTTATACATCGGCCATAAGCTCCTCTGCTATAAGATCCAGTTCTCCCGGGTTCTTCACGCCTTCTCCAAACAGTCCTATCATGTCTTTGAATTTTTTCTTTGCCGGCAATATTATAATTGCATTTTTGGTGCGGATGAATTCGACAAGACTGTCCTTCTTCAGGCCGAGTTCCCTGCGCATTTCTTCCGGTATCACCACCTCTCCTCTGCTTCCGAGCTTTTTGATCACTATGTCCATAAAACCGCCTACATGTGTCTTTATTTTTCTGAATTATTTAAAGACTTCGGAATTGAAATATTTAGTCGGAAAAATAGATAATAGCAGTAGAAGACGCAATTCTCCGTCATATTATGGGACATTAAGCTTTTTATCCGATACGATCTAATCACATTTGAATCGGGCCTGTAGCTCAGAGCAAATCCCTTTCTTGCAAGAAAGGTCTTTGCATTTCCCAAAGAACAAGTGCAGGGATTTTATCAAAAGAAGGGACTGCGAGCAACCTGGTAGAGCGTAAGATGAAAAGCATCTTTTGCCTCGATAGCACCCGCCTCTATTTCCCGCGCAAAGTCGCGGGAGAGGGCAATAAGCGGGATGTCGCGGGTTCGAATCCCGTCGGGCCCA
>CAYJTG010000019.1:0-1801 GCA_964373255.1 uncultured archaeon | reverse complement strand
AACCCAGGGTTGGGTCGTTCCCCTTCAGGATACGGGGCTTACCCCACGCACCCCTGCTCCGCGCGTCTACGGCGGTTGCAGATTGGGAGTTTGACAAGGAAGCTGGAAGTTTCCAACCAGTACTCCCTAATCAGTATCTCTACCCCACAACCCAGCCTCGGCGCAGACTAGCCTAAGAGCTATTTCGGAAGGAACCTGCTATCACCAGATTCGAATGGCATTTTACTCCTATTCCCATGTCACCCAAGTAGTTGGACTAACACTGGATTCGGTCTTCCATCCCCCGGAAGGAGGACTTCAACCTGCAAAGGAATAGATCATCTGGTTTCAGGTCTGGCATTTGTGACTTGGGCACTATTCATACCCTGCCCCTCATGTGAATTGCGGGCACTCGCTTTCGCTACGGCTCCCCACCGAAAGTGGTTAGCCTCGCCACAACTGCAAACTCCCTCGCTCGTGTTTCAGGACGAACAGCAAGACACTGAGTCATTCCGCTCTATCCGGCCGTTTCCGGCCTTCAATTCGCGGAACTTTGCCTCTTCTGTGCCTTGCCAGCCTATGGCCATATAGTTTCAGGCGCTTTTAACCCCCTGTTAAGGGTACTTTTCAACTTTCCCTCACGGTACTAGTGAGCTATCGGACTTGGAGAGTATTTAGGATTACGAGTACTTGACTCGCATGTTCTGACGCAAAATCCGATGCGCCATACTCCGGAAATCCGGCAATCATCTTTTTATTGGTTCACCTACGCGGCTTTCACGCTCTGTGGCATCACGTTCCAGTGAACTTCGGTTCGCAACAAAAGATGTAACCGGCTCCAAACCCCACATCTCCCGCACCTCGCGATGCAGGATTCGGTTTGTCCTCCTCTGCCTTCGGTCGACCCTACTGACAGAATCGCTATTGCTTTCTTTTCCTGCCGGTACTAAAATGCTTTAGTTCCCGGCGTTCCCGTTCCTATCGGAACAGTTCGGGCATCCAAGGTTCAACGCCTGCATGCGGCTCGCCTTGGCTTATCGCAGCTTGCCACGCCCTTCGACAGCTTCCAAGCCTAGTCATCCACTATATGGCTTACAGAACTCCATAAACCGACGGGTCTGCTTATGCACGACATCATGGCCAAAACGCACAGAGATATGCGAATCAGCTCCTTCATCCATTCGGAAACATCTCCAAATGGAACCTTACAAATAATTTATTTTTATTTTCTTTTTTGTAAGCGCAATCCGCGAAAAACTTTTTCCGCGTTCAATTCAAATTTTATTTTGACTTCTTTTTTTCTTTATTCGATGGCGAAAACCCTTATTTTTCAATGACTGCCCACCTTGCTGCACATTCCTCAACTGTATTTTTTCATCGATCGAAGGAAGTTTTCCTTCTTCCCTTTTTCCGAAATACATTTCACCGCGCGAATGCATTTCGAGAGCCCCTTCTTCTTCGTGGGCTTTCCACCATGGGCTCCTTAAAATCGCCTTTCGACGCGCATCTTTTATGTTTCTTCGGACTGGCATATTGACACCACTTTTACTTTGAGTCAATGCGCTTCCGCACTGCCTCTTTCTTTTTCGCGAACGTTTTTCTTTCTCGCAGAGAAAGAAAAAGGTTCTGGTGGACCCTAGGGGATTTGAACCCCTGACCTCTCCGATGCAAACGGAGCACTCTACCGCTGAGCTAAGGGCCCGGCAAATCTCGCGGTGCAACCTTAGCTCTCCGCGACTTGCGCCGGTTGCATACGAGAGTATTTAGTTTTGTGGTTTTTCTTTTACGGAAAATTACACTTTTCTTTTCCGTCGACGCTTTT
>CAYJTG010000018.1:0-1996 GCA_964373255.1 uncultured archaeon | reverse complement strand
TTCTTCCTGTGTCCGCGTCTGCGTACAGCTCGATGCACCACTATAACAAATCAATATGTGAGAAATGCGTGGCTCTGATTCTGTCTTCTTGCTCAAATACTGCACGATATGCATGCGGCTGGTGCCCTCATACAATCCGTCGACCACGCCAGGTTTTAATCGTTTCTTTTCAATTTGCTCAACAAGACCGTCAAATTCTCCATCATCTTCCGTCACAAATCCAATGTATCCCGCAGCATCCTTTGTTCCTTCATCCACCGAAAACTCTGCGGCAAGCGCGGCAAAATCTTCCCCTGCACGCGCACGATCCATCACCGCAATTGCGTCTGCACGCTCCTGTGTTTGCGCAGCATCAATTGTTGCTTGCTGCTCTTCGGTCACCGTTGTATCAAGATCCTCAATTGGTGTACGGAACACGAGCACCGGCGTTTCCCCAATCTGATCAATGGCTGTCTTCACGTCCGTCACCCCAGGTAAATCAACGAATACCCGGTAATGGCCTTCGGAACGATTCGTCTGTACCACCGGCTCCGCAATGCCAAAGGCATTCACACGACGTTCGATGACGTCGCGAACACCCTCGAGCGCCGCATCGCGTTCTTCTTCTGTCACGGACGTCATATCCGCCTCGTACACCAAGTGACTCCCGCCGGAGAGGTCCAGCCCAAACTGGAACGCGAATCGGTTCTCTGTTGTAGCCGTTGCATATAGAAAATACCCGAGCCCCGCGCCGCACAGGAGCACGAAAAGCGCGCGGGCCACGCGTATCCGATACTGATTTCCCCCCGCAGTGCTCGCGCGCGTTGTCATACCTGTCATACCTGCCCAATTGTTATAGCAAGTCCGACTCCATCCGTCCATACCTCCTCCGTCGCGCTTTCATTTATTTAAGCGCGCGAAAAACGCTATTGGTATCGCAGTTCTATTTTGTCCCCGTCTTTCATCATATAGTTTTGAAACTCGGCATTTTCCTCGCCGTTGACCGTCATCGTGACAGACGACCCAAACCCCATAAAGTCCTTGCCCCATACCCTGAAAAAGCGGCCGAGCGTCAGATCATCTTTGCGAACAATGCCTTGAAATTCTAGGTGAATAACGCCACTTGAATCGTGCGTGTGGATGGGATTGTGTGCCGCACTCATGCCTGCGGGCAAACCGATATTGGCGGATATTTCCTGTTTTTCTCCGTTGACGAAAACCGCAAGCTCCGGATGCCAATGCAAGCCGCTTCGGGAGACGATATTAGGGTCATTGGACTGTATGCTTGTTGACCACCACACTCCTCCGATAAATAGAAGCAATACAATACCACCCAAAATAAGAATGTTTCTCATACGAGCAATATGAGTTGTTAAATGGTAGAAACCGCCGATTTTTTGATGTGCTGTGCGGTGCGCGAGATAGACAACGAGAGCAACAGCACTCCCAGTATACCAAACTCTCCGCCGCGAAGCGGCAAAATTGCGAGCGCGCCTGCGGCGCCGACAGAAGAAAGGACTGCGGTCAAAATGAAAGACCCGCACGCAGCGCACCCGATGCCCAGCGCGCCGCTTGCGATACCGCCTACTCCCGCCGCAAAACTTTGTCCACTAGGACCGACACGCGTCCGCCCGCCGAAGCCTTGCTCGGCCTTCGTAGCCACTTCGGCGAAAGAGGCGCGCAGGCTGGTGCGCTTTAGGGAATACACGACCATTGCCAAGTTAATCCCAAAGAGCGTGGCGACTGCAATAGTGTATCCTGCGGAAAAAACGCTAAAATTGGTGCCGATACCGCCGAGCAATGCAAGCATAATGTTGATTCTTGCCGCAAGCGGCGCGCCTGAAGTGCTGAACACTTCGCTAATGAGACCGAAGTTTGGAAGCCATACTGCAAAGAGAAACGCCGCAATCGCAAGCACGCTCGCAAGCGCGATATATGAAGGGCGAACAAACACTTCACTGAGCGCCATGCGTATGTTTTTGAGGTTTCCCTCCATACTTATTGCTATTGAAGCTCA
>CAYJTG010000017.1:0-2140 GCA_964373255.1 uncultured archaeon | reverse complement strand
GTCCCCCATCCCGGCCGGTCAGGGCAACGGTCTTTAACCCTTTTCCCCGAGCGGCCCGAATCGCCGCCAGCACGTTGGGAGAGTTTCCGCTCGTTGAGATGCCGATCGCCACATCGCCGGGTGCCCCCAGCGCCTCGATCTGACGCTCGAAGACCGTCTCGTATCCGAAATCGTTGGCCAACGCAGTCAAGTTGGAGGTGTCGGTGGTCAAGGCGATCGCCGGCAGCGCCCGGCGCTTCACCATGAGTTTTCCTACGAGTTCCGCGGCAATGTGCTGGCTGTCAGCGGCCGAGCCGCCGTTTCCAAAGAGAAGGATCTTGTGCCCGGCATCGAGCGCCTCGATGAGAAGCCGGGCCACCTGGTCGATCACCGGCACCAGGGACTGAAGCACCCTCTCCTTGGTCCGGATGCTGTCGGTGAGGCGAGACTGGATCTCCGGGACCTAGGCGGCCGCCCGAACCGAGGGATGGGAGGCGGCCCGACTGCGGCTTTGCCTGGGAGGCGGTCCAAATCGGGACGCCCTGCTCCGCAGGGCGTCCCGCAGTTGGGCCGCCTCCCAGATTGCCCGATTCGGGCTGCCTCCCCTCGCTTTAGCCGAAGAAGATCTTGGCGATTTCATAGAGATCCTTGTCAACCGTTTTAAGCTTCTTCACCGCCGATTCGATCGGGACCGAGACAACGGCGTTGCCCTTCAAGCTCACCATCTTGCCGAACTCGCCGTTTAATACCAGTTCCACCGCCTTGACCCCGAAGCGGGTTCCCAGGACCCGGTCAAAGGCGGTGGGGGACCCACCCCGCTGGAGGTACCCTAGAACCGTGACCCGGGTCTCAAAGCCGGTTTTCTTTTCAATGATCTGGCCCAGGGTGTGCCCGATTCCCCCCAGTCGAACATGACCGAACTCATCCAACTTCCCATCCTGGGTAATCGCCTGCCCCTCAAGTTTCGCCCCCTCCGCCACCACCACGATGGAGAAGGTCTTGCCCCGTTCATGGCGCTTGGCGATGGCCGCACAGACTTCCTCCACACGGATCGGATTCTCCGGTACCAGGATGAAATCGGCCCCGCCAGCAATCCCCGCATGAACGGCGATCCATCCGGCGTGCCGACCCATCACCTCCACCACCATGATCCGGTGGTGGCTCTCGGCGGTGGTGTGCAGCCGGTCGATCGCCTCGGTGGCGATGTTGACCGCGGTGTCAAAGCCAAAGGTGTAGTCGGTCTCCGAGAGATCGTTGTCGATCGTCTTGGGGACACCCACCACCTTGAGCCCCTCCCTGCACAGCTTCAGGGCAACCCCCAAGGTGTCTTCCCCGCCGATGGCGATCAAGGCCTCCAACTTAAGATCCGCGTAGTTCGCCTTTAAGGAGGCCAACTGCTCAGGATCCTTGTAAGGGTTGGTCCGGGAGGTGCCGAGGATCGTTCCCCCCTTGGGCAGGATCCCGGAGACGGACTGGAGATCCAGGGGAATGGTCTCTTTCTCAATGAGGCCCTTCCAACCGTTCCGGATTCCGACCACCTCGATTCCAACGATGTAGGACTTTCGGACAACCGCCCGGATCACCGGATTTAAGCCGGGGCAGTCTCCACCTCCGGTCAGGATTCCAATTCGACGAGGTAGTTGGACCACCGATCAATACCCCCTAAACGGCGTCGACATCGGCTCCGTCCGGCGAGGGCCCTTCTCCTCCATTTCTTCCCGATGGGCGATCTTTGCCACGTGGACCCGCACGATCACCGGCTCCTCGATCCCGGAGAGCATCTCCTGGACCCGGGATTTCACCAACGACTGGATCCGTTCACTCACCTCCGGGATGTGGGCCTCCGACCAAAGGGTCACCCGGGCACGGACCAGGATCCTCCCCTTGCCAGCGACCACGTCGGATCGAAGCTCCTTGACCTCCGGCAGCTCCCGGGCGGAGCGGCGGATGAAATCTTCGATCGCAGAAAGCGAAACGGTGACCTGCCCATCCGGATTCTCGAAGGCGATCGTCTTCTGCCGCTGGAGCTTGGCCAACGTCAACTGAACGATCATCCAGTTAAGAAGGATCAACCCCACACCGGTCAAGAAGCAGGCGAGCCGGAGGTTCTTCTGCTGGTAAGCGGCCTGAAGCCATAAGCCGGCCCCTTCAACTGGAATCC
>CAYJTG010000016.1:0-2237 GCA_964373255.1 uncultured archaeon | reverse complement strand
TCCCGCGGCGTCAGATCCACAAGAATTTCTCTTATTTTTTCCTTGAGGAGCGGTTGGGATGCGACCTGCGCGGGCGTAGGGTTTTTCTCGTCCGGGATGAAATCCGACAAGCTGGAATCCTCGTCGTCGTCCCCGATCGGGGACTCGAGCGAAACCACCTCCTGGGAGATTTTCTGGATGTGGCGGATTTTTTCGAGCGGCAAGCTCATTTCAATCGCAATCTCTTCGGGGAGCGGGTCGCGGCCGAGTTCCTGGAGGAGCCGGCGTTTCGTCTGCGTATACTTCGAGATCGTCTCCACCATGTGCACCGGAATCCGGATCGTGCGGGACTGGTCCGCCAAGGCCCGCGTGATGGCTTGCCGGATCCACCACGTCGCGTAGGTCGAAAACTTGAACCCCCTGCGGTAGTCAAACTTCTCGACCGCGCGCGAGAGCCCGATGTTCCCCTCCTGCACCAAATCAAGAATCGAAAGGTTCGGCGTACGGTTCACGTACCGCTTTGCGATTGACACGACAAGCCGGAGGTTCGCCTGGATAAACCTCCGCCGCGCCTCCGCGTCCCCTTTCTCCACCCGCTTCGCGAGTTCCCGTTCCTCCTCGGTTGAAAGAAGCGGCGTCTTCCCGATTTCTTTCAGATACATCTGCACCGCGTCCGGCAGCTCCTCGGTCATCTCGGTCGCGCGCGCGAGCTCCTCGTCTCCGATCTCGTCCTTGGGGAGCTCGATGAGCTGGGTCGTCTCCACTACCTTGATGTTCGCCTGTTCAAGCTTGTCGTACACCTCTTCGAGAAACGCGACATTCTCCTCAACGTGGGGAAAATAGTGGAGCACCTCGGTGTCCGTCACAAACCCGCGGTTCCTGCCCCGCTCGATAAGTTCCTCAAGCGCCTGGAGATTGATGTCGCGCTTCGCGCCCCCCTTGCTTTTTGCCGACGGGCTCTTGGATTTGACGGATGCGCGCTGCCGCGGAGAACGCCGTAAGGGCTTCTTTGCACTCTTTTTTTTGCCGTGAGCCATAGGGTGAATGTTAGATAGTATTCAGGAGCTTCGTGACTCTGTCAAAATCCGCGAGCGCGGAGGCGAGTCCCGCCGCATCCGCGCGCGTCTCGCATGCGCGGATCCGTGCTTGCACGGCTGCCTGCTCCGCGCGGTAATACTCCGCCTTAAGTTCCCGCACGAGGGTGTCGAACTCTTTGCGGAGCAACTCCGGATCGTCGCCCAAGAGCCCGGCGCGGAGCGCGATGTCGTCGGCGAGCGCTCCCGCTTCCGCGGGGAAGCCGGCGCCCGCGGATGCCGCCTCTGCAAACGGCTGGTAGAGCGGGGGAAAAAACGCGCGCGCGTCGCCGAGAAGCGGCTGCGTTCCTTCCGCGCGGAGCGCGATGCTCAAGAGCCGCCGCGCGACGAGTTCATAGCGGGAAAGCGGAGTAGGAGCCAGAGAGGATGGCGCCGCGGATGGCGTTTTTCCCCGCGCAGGCGCAAGCGCGGCCATTTCTTCCATGAGCGCGTGCTCGGGAACGCGCGTCCGCTCCGCGAGCTCCCGGAGCCACCGCGCCTGTTCCACGGGGCTTGCGACTACTTTCACCTTTCCGAGTACCGTGCGGAGCGCCTGTTTCCACGAGGCGAGTGCGAGCGTACGCCGTTCCTCCTCGCGCGGCAAATACCGATCAAAATACCACTCCATAGCAGGCCGCGCCTCCCCGATGAGCTTCGCCATGAGGCCCGGGTGGAGCTTGACCGCGTCCGCCGGATCCTTCACGCCCGGAATCGCAAACGCGGGAATCACCTGCACCGTGAAGTCCGCGGCCTCCGCAAGGTCAACCGCCCGCTCGCCCGCGCGCATGCCCGCCTCGTCATTGTCAAACCCCACGACGAGCGTATCCGCGATGCGGCGGAGCGGCTTCAGATGCTCTTCGGTCACGGCAGTGCCCGAGGTTGCGACCGCGTGACGGATGCCTTCCTGCCACAGCATGAGAAAATCCATCTGTCCTTCAATCATAACCGCGGTGCGGAGGTCCCGGATCGCCCCTTTCGCCTTGTGAAACCCGAAGAGCAGTTTTGACTTCACGAAAATCGGCGTCTCGGGGGAATTCACGTATTTTCCGATCCCCTCCCCCTCGCCCCCGGGGAGCACGCGGCCGGTAAACGCGATCACTTTCCCGAAATGATTGTGGAGCGGGAACATGATGCGATCGCGGAACCGATCCCAGTAGGTGCCCCGCTCCGTTTTCAAAACAGATC
>CAYJTG010000015.1:0-2366 GCA_964373255.1 uncultured archaeon | reverse complement strand
TATACGCCTACGTCAACAACAACCCGATCAACTGGATCGATCCCTGGGGGTTGGAAAGAAGGGGTTCTAAAGACCAGTGGTACCCTGAATGGGCTGCGAAACGCAGGGTTGCTGAGTACGGAAATTACGGTGGCAAATACAGAACAGATCCAGAATTTCTTATTAAACCAATTGATTCGATGGACAAGTTGTTTATGGATCATGATTGGAATTTGATGAAAATGTTGGTAGGAGAAGCAGATAGGATTTTGTACGAAGGGTTACGTGATTTACCATTAGACCCAAGAGAATGGTCCCAACCTCCGCCTGACATCCTATCGGCAATTCGCTATAGGTCTCTTGCTCAGGCGGTTTTTGGTTCAAGAGTGATGAAGCTTGATTTTGACCAACTACTAGAGGAATTGAGAAGAAAAGGAGACACCTTTCCTTTTGAAACGGGTGCGCCTGAACCGGCCACAGTTGTTTTGGCTGGTTTTGGAATTGCGACGCTGGCTGCTTATAATCGGAGAAGACAAAAGAGGTTACAGATAACTTGAATGAGCAAGCGGACTCTTGGTGCTAAGGTTGTATTGTTGTTTGGAGTTTTGGCGGGGTTGTGGACTATTTCGGCCGGGATAGATTCTAAGGATCGTTTGTTTGTCATTATTGGGTGTGTGACTATTGTTTTGGGTGTTGGAATTTCTATGCGTCAAAAATGGGCAAGAATATCGATGCTTATTTTCTCGGCCTTTACTATGTGCCTAAATCTATTTTGGTTTTGGTTAGTTTCGGATGACACGTTTATGTTGATTGCGGTGGGTTTACTTTTACCGGTTACCGGATTTTGTATTTATTCGAGCATTTTTCTTACCCGTCCAAAAGTCAGGGAATTGTTTAGGCAGCGGACATAAGTAATTAGTGTATTAGTGGTACCGTTTCCTAATGGACAGGTTGGCTCTGTGACCCTTTCTGTTCTTTGACAATCTGACTTTCTAAGTGACCGGCTGGGATCTATAATCGGGATTCTAGATCAAAAGGGCGCCGTCAAAGAATCCTTCACCTACGGTCCCTTCGGAGAAGTTCCTTATCCTGCCCCTCGCCCCGTGTCTCCCGCCCCCCAGTTTACGGGAAGGGAATTCGACCCCGAGACCGGCCTCTACTACTACCGCAGCCGCTACTACGCCCCGCAGGCGGGCCGATTCACCACAGCCGACCCCATCGGTCTCCTCGGCGGCCCGAACCTGTATGCCTACGTCAACAACAACCCTGTGAATTGGATTGATCCCTGGGGATTAAAGGGAGAGAGGGGAAAATCTGGCAATTCTGTACCGAAAGCTAATGACATCATACAATGGACAGGTTTTGATCAGCAGCTAGCGCAATTCGGAGTTTTTTATAACGTTGAGCGAATAGAAGGGACTATGTCAATTAATGGTGAACAACCCAGTCAATTTCAAATGGATTTTCATCAGCGGTTAATTACAAATATGCCGTTTGATATGAAATTTACGATATCGCAGCTTCTCCGAATCGATAGGCCCTTCTCGGTTGAAGTGTTTGGAACCAAAATCGAGGGACATGCAACTTTTTATGTTAGGGTAGGATTTGGTGTGCATAAGGATGAGGGTAATGGCGAAGGAACTGGCGCGCCGGAGCCAGGGACTCTTGTATTGGCAGGCTTAGGAGTAGCCGCTATAGGTATTTCTCGGAGGAGAAAGAGAAATGGAATTAATTCGTTAAAGTTACAAAGCCGTTCCAATGGATAAAATAGGTGAATATTGTGAATAAAGAGAAAGAATACAACATTATAAGGATTGTTTTAGGAATCCTGCTTATTTTTATGGCTCTTAATGTAGTTGGTTGTAGTTTGATTGGTAAAAAGATCGTTGATGATATAACTCAAAAAGGAGTTGATGGAATTTCCGGGGTACTGGTAGATGTTTCGCTGTTGTTGGCGAAGGCCGAATCCCAAAACAGTGGTCTTCAGCGTGTTGTAATTGCTTTTAATGGGAACCGGTATAATCCTTGGGATTGTGGGTGGACATCCGCTCGCCGAAAGTCCCCGGGACCCCCCTTCAAAAAGCTGTATCACTTAGATCTCCAGATGAATTTAATTCGGGGCCGGCATGTAACATTTACGGTTCAGATGGATTTGCCTGGTCATGCCCAAGGTGTAAGAATACCTGTTCAGGTTGTTTCTTTTTCAGATGTGGAGGAGAAACTTCCTTTGGCAAAGGTTGAAGGGACATATATTAAAGGAGGTCAATCCTATACGGATGAGTATTGGTTTGAATACGCCTCTGGTGATTGGACACGGCCACGGCCAACCGTACCGGGTTCCGAAGGGACACGTTAAAGATCGTTCTTTGACAATCTGACTTCCTGAC
>CAYJTG010000014.1:0-4432 GCA_964373255.1 uncultured archaeon | reverse complement strand
TATACTGCCCTTCATTGCCTGCCCACGCAACAGTTACTATGGGTTTTCTTACAGACTTCGCATAACTGTGAACAGACCTGCGCGCTTCCAAATCCCCGGAACTGTCAACAATTACCTGCGAATCCTCGAAAATTTCCGCTACATTGCCTTCTGTCACTTTCCGTTTTTCCGTATGTATCCTGGCTTCTTCATTTATTTTTTTTAGGAACTCCTTGACAACGTCGACCTTGTATTTGCCTAGCGTATCCGAGAAACAAAATAGCTGCCTGTTGGCGTTTGACGCCTCAAATACGTCGTGGTCTGCTATCATTAAATTTCCTAGGCCACTTCTTATGAGCGTCATCGCCAGCAGCTGCATCCCTCCACATCCAAGCATGCCTACATAAGACTGCCTCAACCTTTTCATCTCTTCTTTTGTATAAGGATTTCTTATTGCCAAGTCTTCGAATGTCAGGCTATCTGTATGACCGGAAGATGTCCTGTCTACGATCGGATAAGATTGATATATAACAGCATTGGGATCCTCAAAAAAATTCGGGTCCCTTTTCAGAATCCTTCTATGTTCCGCATCTATTGCACGTTCCTGGGCTTCTGCAAGGTAGAACTGTAAATGCTCCAAGACGTCCGTTTCTCCACTGTCGCCTTTCATTATTTTTCTTATAATCCTCTGCAGCGCTCTGTTAATTATTTCTACATCTCTATCCGACGAGTACAAAATAAAACACCCCTTCCTTATTTTTGTTTAACCCCATGAATTTTTGCAATTCATCAATTTTATAGCCATAACTGACGTGCGTATCGAAACCTAGGCTGTTGCACATGAGTACGAGCGTCTGAATGACATGCCCCATATCGAAGAAAATAGTCCTGAATGTTCTCGGTTCTCTGTACCGCCACATATTGCGCTCGAATAAAGATGTTATAAAAATGATAGCTCTGGGATTGAATTTTGCCTGATGCAAGCTGAAGATTATATTGCCAAGCTCCTCGTCTAAATCGCCTAGTTTTAGCGGCTCCAAAGCGTGATTTCTTACAGAGTAATGATAAAGGCCTTTGCCTAAGCCGTCTATGTCAAAAACATATATGTACGCCTCAGTTGGGTGCCTTGCCCCGCCAGAGGGGCTTGTTTTTAGCAGTGATTCGCCAAGCACAGGAAACTCGGCTGTGCCGGTTTTCCCAAATGTATAGAACAAAATGTCAGAAAGCGCATCAATTGTAATTTTATGTTTCTGCAAGGCATGATTTTCAATAACATTCTGAAAGCTGCTGTTTTTTCCCCGTTTTTTAGGCAAATTTATCTTTCCGACATTGTAGTCTTTATAGATAGAAGGTACATCTTCTGTTTCCTTGTAATGTTTCATCGTAGTATAGTCTATTTCATTGTAACCTTCTACCCTATCATAGAACGGGTAGTCTTTTGTAGCTAAATGAAATATGAAAGGCTCTTCCCAGTTATATTTTTTCCATAAAAGAAAGCTCTTTTCTATATTTCTTGACTTTTCTGGGTCTAGCAATACCTTCCACGAGGCTAATTTTTTTATAAAAGTTCTTATTTCTTTCTTACCCATCCTGTGTTTTTTTGCAAGAAAATTCTCCACGGTTCCCGTGCTTTTTGATGTTTGGCAGAATTTTAGCAATGAAACCAGGACATGAACTCTGGACATAGAAAGCGTCTTTTTGTTCAACAGATTCTCCAGAATAAGTCCTGAACTGTCGTTGTTTGTCCTCAAGCAAATAAACTTATTTGCCTTTAACATTTTTTTAGTATGTAGTATAGTCATATAAACTGATAAAACAGGCTTGCTTTACTTCTTTCGGACAACAAAAAACCATCTTGAGGAGTTCTTTTTTACTTTATTGAGCTTGAAATCCGAGTAAACTCCCATTATCTTGAAGCTTGATTTTTTTAACATCCGAGTTATATCGGCAAATTTGTAAGCTTTTTCTATGTGCTTTTCATAGAATTTTTTATAACCGCTTCCAGATTTGTCAAACATTATCATTTCAGCTATCCATCTATTTGGTTTATGCGAGTTAAGCCAAATAACATGTACGTTTCCGGTCTTGGAGAATTGTGTTAGGAATTTTGGAGCAATTTTATTGATTTTATAATCCGAGTTCATATCAAAAATAAAGACACCATTTTTATTGAGGTGTTTATTGACGGATTTGAAGGACTTTTGTAAATCACGGGGTGTGAGAATATAGTTTAATGAGTCAAAGGTACATATCACCAAGTCAAATTTTTCTTGTATTTTGAAGTTTCTTATATCGCCTTTTCTGCACGTTACTCCCTTTCTGCGTGCAACTTTTAACATATTTTCCGATACATCTAAACCCTGGATATCATAACTCTTATCCATAAGCAGTTTTGCTAATATACCGGATCCGCAGGCAATGTCCAGTATTTTATCTGGTTTTTTGTTTAGTTTTCTCAAGACGACAGAAATAAATCTGAAATAGTTGTGATAAAAATCTCCCATATCCTTCTTCATAAATGCGTCATATACTTTGGAGAATTTCTCGTATGGTTTTGCCATAAGAATAACCTGAGTAAGCCTATAATTATTCTCCTTCCAGCTGTCTTTAAATAATTGAAAGTAATAATAACGAGTATGAAAATCGATATACGAGAGATGCCTAGAAGAAAGGCACTTCTTCAGGGCGGATGTGGAGGAGTTCCCGACTCTGGCATATACGAAAGAAACACAGTAACTGACTATAACGTAAAACCAAGAGTTCACGTTAAGAAAAGTTATTAGTGATTCGATTTTACGCATATCATAAATCGGGTTGACTATGTAATTTAAAGTTATAAAATATGAATAACTCATGCTGATTCTCAGTCACAGAAATCTATTTATCTAAAGGCGTACAATTAGTAGCAAAAGTAGTCGTTGGTGTGGTTTATGCTCGGAAGTGCGCTTCTTTTAGGGGTTCTCCTACGTTTAACGCTAGTTCTAGGGTCAACCAAGCAGGTAACCAAGCACAGCTACGAGCCCCTTCTGATACGCATAGAAAGAGCATTCATTCTAATTTTATCGTCCCGGAGGATATATCTTTTATGATTTCTTTTGGGTCCTTGTCGTCAACGGTTATGCCGCAGCTTACGCACGTTCCTAGGACCTGTTTTACCTTTGCCTGAAGATTGCCTTTTATTGCGTCTTTGCTCTTCGCCACCTTAACAATTATGCTTAGTGGCAAATTGCCTGCCATTTTTCGTGTCTTGTCCTCATTTACGGTTGCCAATGTTTGAACGTTCAGCTCTTTTTTTAGCATGGCCGTTACAGGAGGCGTGCCGACTTCTATTGTAAATTTTTTTGTATCTGTATCAACAATTATTTTCACAGGCACTTCCATTCCACCGAAGCCTGTCGTCTTTTCATTTATCTCTTTTACAACCAAGCCTACGTTTACCCCTAACGGCGACAGCGCTGGCCCGATTGGCGGAGCAGGTGTCGCCTCGCCGCCTTTTACAAGAACATCAACTTTTTCTTTTCCCATATACCCTCACTTCGTGAGTCTATACCATATTATTATAATTTAAAAAACATCACTTACTGTTTTTTCTTCTCGTGCAGCCTGGCAGAATTTACCGAAATCGTCACAGGTATTGGTATTGCCGCTTCTACGAATTCTACTGTAAGCTCGCCCTTCTGCTCGTCGATGCGTGATATCTTGCCCATCTCGCCCTTGAACGGCGAGCCTATTATCTCTACGATATCGCCTATCTCCAGTTTTATTTCGCTTTTTGCAGGCACCAAGAATCTTTCTATCTGGTCCATCTCGACATTTTTGTTGATAAAGCCGCGGATATGCGGTATGCCTTTAATTGAAGTTTCTATATCCTCAGACTCGCCTTCTATGAAAATGTAGCCGCGTAGGTCTTCAGGGTGGCATACCGATTTTATAGGAACCTTCTGGGAATTTATTCTGGCGATTAATGACTCCATTACAACGTTCTCTCTTCCAGTAGTTGTCCTTATCGTCGCGATCATAATAATCTCTACAACCCGCCTATCAGCTGTACAATCAGAAATATTACGAAGCCTATTACGCCTATGATTACAAACCCTATGCCTGTTATCTTTACCGACTGCTTGTATTCCGCCTTGTCGGGCTTGCTTGCAATCAGCAGTATTCTTCTCATCCTCTCCGCAACGTTTCTGATGCCCATAGGATTTAATATTAGAACAAAAGGTTTAAATCTAAGAATTTCATTGTTTTCAAACAGCAGTTCTTCACAAATCGAGTATGGCTGAAAAAGTAAGCAAAGAAATAAGATAATTAGTTTATTGAGTAAACGGTGGATGTGCCGTTCTGATTGTAAGAAATAGAAAAACTGAATGTTTTCTTAATTATAGTGAACCAACAAAAGATTTCGGACATATTACTTTTGTTGTTCGCTATATGTAAACCCAGTTATAATACC
>CAYJTG010000013.1:0-5640 GCA_964373255.1 uncultured archaeon | reverse complement strand
CCTCCATAGATAATTATATAAATACCGAAACAAAATAGTAAAGTAAGATGAAAAATAGTAAGGGGTAAAAACAATGGTATTCAAAAAATTTGCGCTCGTGGCAGCAGCCGTATTCCTGTCAATTATCGGGAAGTCGTTCGCACAGATCGGCAACCCGTTCGCAAGCTTGGGCATAGAATTCTACGGCTTCTTCCTGCCTTGGATATTTACTTTTGCCATTGTCTACGGGCTGCTCGCAAAACTTAACCTGTTCGGCAAGAACGAAAGGATTTCTGCGGCATTGTCTTTTGTCATCGCATTCTTTGTCACAGCTGCCGGCGGGCCGCAGATGGCCGCATTCTTCGTAAGCATATTCGGCGGGGCGTCGATGTTCCTGGCCGGAATACTGGTAATAATACTGTTCACGGCAATACTCGGCTACGGCGGCGGTGACAATAAGTTCAAGCACACGGCCGCGCTTGTAGTTGTTATCGTTATAGGCGCGCTCCTGTTCCTGGCGTCGAGCACGCAGTTCGTGTCCGTGGCGGTCATAGGGCCTGACATGGCTGGCCTGATATTCTGGCTGATAATCATAATCGTTGCCATATGGTTCGTCACGCAGAAGGATAAGGCGGAAGCCGCGCCTAGTGGCGGGGGAAAACAAACATAAAACAGCAGAAATAAGCATGTTAATTTTTCTTTCTTCGTATATTGATTCAATTACAAATCTTCGTGACACATAAGAACAGATAAATTAATAAGCAATGAAACAGATATAGTGAATCAAGTAAAGAATCTGAAAATACTATAACTTGGTTCATTTGATGGTGTTTTGATGGCTGACCCGTTCACGATACTAGTTACAAACCTGAACTCGCTGGGATTCTTTGGGTTCCTGCTTCCGTTTATATTAATATTTGTTCTCTGCTACGGGCTTCTCCTGAAGGCAAAATATTTTGAGGACCAGAAGATAATCGGTGTCCTGTCACTGGTCGTGGCGTTCTTTGTCGTCGGTTACGGCGGGCCTGCGCTGGCGAACTTCTTTGTCAATCTTTTTGGGTTAGCAGCTGTTGTTTTAGCAGGCATCTTGGTTATTGTCCTGTTCATAGCCATGACCGGCGGCGACATCAGCAAGGTTGCGAGCGGGAAGGCAGTGATGGCTATCGTGGCCGGCGTTGGCATTATTGTTTTCTTTGTTGCCCTCGGAGCACTGGGCGTAACTGTCAATGACTCTGTAGTCGGGATAATATTTGTGATAGTGCTCCTAGGCATAGCTATCCTGTTTGTGACGGGGAAAGACTAGAAGAAATCAGAACATGAAATAGACGTCGGTTTATTTGTTTGATTCTTAATTCCTAAGTCATTGAAATTTTTGTTTATAACAATAAAAAGAATTAGCCGACTTTTCTGCGCTAATAATTTTCAAACTTCTTCCTCTATCTCTACGTGACCGCCTTTCTCTTTTATCTCATGTATCATATGTGACAGTGCTTCGATATTTCTTGTCAGCGACGGGAGAAACTGCTTGAACGCCTTCTCCAATCCGCCTACGCGTGCGTCCATATCATCCAGGTGGTCGGAAATATCATTCATCTTTATTTCCAGCTCTTTTGATGGTGCGTTCTGCGGCTGCGTCAGCCGGACTTCGTACTGCTTGAGCTGGGCGTTTATGTGCTCAAGCGATTCTTCTATCTTGGTCATCCGCTCTTCGAACTGCTGCCACTTCTCCTCGACGATGCCCTCGATAAGCTCTTCTATCACCACGTCTGACTGTTCGCCCTCGAGCTCCTGCGGGAACTGCTCTTCAAATGTAGGCATCTCCAGAGATTGTGCAGCAGCCGGCGGGCTGTAGTAGTCTTCAGGCGGCGTGAACGCCTCAAATCCGCTGCGGGCCGCCGGGTTGTCGCCAACGCCGTCTTTCACGGCTTCGAGCATGGCTTTTTCGATATCCTTGTAAGAAAATCCCTTGTGCTTGAGCTCCTTGATTATGTCTTTGTCGCTCATGCCCCTTCTTTCCATCGTCTTTATGTCTTCGATTGGCAGCAACTTAGGCTCTTTCTTCTTTCCGAACATTATAATCACCATTATACATTAATACTTACATGGTTAAGCGAAGCTTAACCTGTATCAGTGAAACTGTGTTTCACTTGATAATCCCTTCCTTTTGTTTAGGCTTATTATTTATTACTCTTTTCCATACTTAATGCTTTCTAAACGGGAGAAACGTAGTTTCTCCCTGTACCCTCTTCCTTTTTTAATTCGACACCCGCACCTCGCGTATGTCATCGAATTTTTTTATCTCGGGCGCAGGCGCTATGAGGTCCAGCATATGTTCTATCTCTTTGAGGTCGCGCTTCTGGACGAACCTCATCAGCTGCTTGTTTATATTCTCAAGCGCCATCTTCATGTTTATGATGTCGTTCTCAAGATTTTTTAGTATGACGTCTGATTCTGCGATATCTGAGTTAATCTTCTTCATGCGGTCCGCGCTCGTCTGCAGCAGCACGTTTAATTTGTCTTCTATCGTGTCCAGCCGCTGCTCTACGTTTCTCAGCCTCCGCGTCTCGTCGTTGCTCCTTCGCACGAGCTCCTGCACGATTATCGAATAATTCTCGGTCGGCTGCATACTCCTATAATTGACTGCGCCTGTATTTTAAATTTTTGGGTACGTCAAAGGCACCGTCAAACCAATTAATATCAACAGTGAGGATATTATTATACAGTATCTCCGAAAGTTGGATTACTGCCTGTTGGCAGTAATCCTCTACCGAGGTATACGCCAAGAGGCGTATACCTCACTTTCAGAGATACTATTATAGGATTTTACAATAGTGATTTTATGGTCTACGAATACGAGTACGACGAGCAAGGCCAAAAAATGAGGATCAACTGCCTCGGGGCCGTGCACGGTTCTAATATAGAGGATTTCCCCGTGTGCATGGCCAAGACCATAGACAACCTCATGGAGCTGAAGAAGGTCGCGAAGATCGTTCTTGCCGATGTCCGCGAATACGAGTACGATTTTAATGAGGCAAGGATGCTCCTCGAGATTGCGAACGCCATTGAGCACATCATCAAGGAGAGGCTCATAAGCATACAGAATGTTGTGCTGCCCCATTGCGAGACCGAGTCGGCCGAGCGGTACAGATTTTTGCAAAGGCTGCTGAACGACATGAGGTACGACCCCATAGACGCCTACAAAAACCTGATGCGCGAACTGAGGAAACAGAAGGTGCGCTACGAGAGGACAACTGGCATCGAGCAGGCCTGTCACCTTCATTATATGAACAGCTCGCTTCTTCCAATAAAAATCGTTCTCGGCAGGTGCAAGATGATACAGATCGCTGTCCCGCAGCTCAGAGAGCACACAAACCGGTCATTGTACAGAAAAATATTTCACCCGACGGTAAGGCCGAACTTCATCTATACAAAATACGTGTCGCTGCCGCCAGCCCGCGCTGAACTGATAGAGAGGTACAAGGTTGGCGACATAGATATAGAGATATACAAAGTTCCCGGCAACGTGAGGAGGTTCTACCACATCATACCGCCCGAGTTCAAGCTCAACGAGACAGAATATACGCTACTGGATACGGCAAGAAGATATTTAGGCAGGCACGAACCACGGGAGATTGAATTAGCCGAGCCTGAAAGGCTGAGAGAAAATCTTTATAGAATAGGACTCGATATACTTCACGACCTCGCCGGTTCGCAGAACTATGCGATAACCGAAAAAAAACTCGAGAAGCTGGCACAGATCCTTTCGCGGTATACAGCCGGTTTGGGATTGTTAGACCTCATTCTTCAGGATGAAAATATCCAGGACGTCGTGGTGAATTCACCCATCGGGTCGTCGCCCATCTATATATTCCACGGAAAGTACGAGGAATGCGAAACAAACATAGTCCCGAGCCTCGAAGACGCGGAAACGTGGGCAACGAGGTTCAGATTATATTCAGGCCGACCACTGGACGAGGCAAACCCTGTGCTGGACACAGAGCTCATCGTGCCAGGCGGCCGCGCAAGGGTGGCTGCAATATCAAGAAACCTGTCGCCTGACGGCCTGGCCTTTGCATTCCGCCGCCACAGGGACAAGCCGTGGACATTCCCGCTTTTCATCAAGAACAAGATGCTGAGCCCTGAGGCAGCTGGGCTTGTGTGGTTTCTGATTGACGGAGCGCGGACCATGCTCATCGCCGGAACGCGATCTTCCGGTAAATCTTCGTTCTTGGGCGCGTGCATGATCCAGCTCATGCCAAAGATACGGCTGATTACAACGGAGGACACTTTAGAGCTTCCATTCGATCAGATGCGCGAGCTTGGATATAATATTGAACGGTTGAAATCACGATCTGTGATAACGCGTGTGGAGACAGAGCTGCCTGCAGAGGAAGTGCTTCGAACGGCGCTGCGTCTCGGCGATTCGGCGCTCATAGTAGGCGAGATCAGAAGCAAGGAAGCTCTGGCGCTGTATGAAGCCATGAGGATAGGCGCGCTCGCAAATCTTGTCGCCGGTACCATTCATGGGGACTCGCCTTACGGTGTGTTCGACCGTGTCGTCAACGACCTTGGTGTAACTCCGACAAGCTTCAAAGCGACCGACATTGTCATGATAGCAAATGTCCTGCGGTCGCCGGAAGGCCTCCACGCGTTCAGGCGCATTGTTAACATAACCGAGGTCAGAAAACACTGGAAGAGCGACCCACAGGAAGAAGGCGGGTTCGTAGACCTGTACGACTATTCTGCCAGGGACGACGCGCTAAAGCCGACAAAGACCCTGCTCATGGGCGAATCGCACGTACTAAACGACGTGGCGGTGCGCGTGCGCGAGTGGAAGGGCAACTGGAATGCTGTATGGAACAACATAAAGCTGCGCGGCAAAATCATGCAGGCGCTGACCAGCTACGCCGACGCGAAGAACAAGCCAGAACTTCTGGAAGCTGATTTTGTTGTGAAATCCAATTCGATGTTCCACATTATCAGCGAAGACGTAAAGGAAGAGACCGGCGAGCTGAACAACGAAGAAATATTCGAGCGGTGGAATGCCTGGATGAAGAAGTGGATGTGAAATAAATAACTGAAAGGAAATATTTGGTTTTGGCTCTGTTGAAAACCTATGAAAAAGCATCGACGTAGACCCTTACGTCTTATCGACGTAAGGGTCAGCTAGAGCTATTGTCAAAAGACAATAGCTCTCACGTCGATGCTTTTATTGAGCATTTCAACAGAGCCTTGGTTTTTGTAATTATCATTATTTTGTTGGCATCTGGATATTTCTTTATTTTTGGTTCGTACAGTTCTTCAAGAATTTGTGGATTCACCAGAGACGAGACTGGTGCTTTGGGATGCGAGTTCACAAAAGAGCAATTAAAAGAAATTCATCTGTATATACCTAGTAACATCTGCACAAATTTTATTAAATGCGAGATAAACAACAATGAATGCCACAAAGTAGAGTCAAGCAACTATGGTGAGTGCTTAAATTGCTTTAGTGAAGCTTGGCGAAATGGAACAAAAATAGAAGAATGCC
The DNA here is from genome assembly GCA_964373255.1 of uncultured archaeon. Taxonomy (GTDB): domain Archaea; phylum Aenigmatarchaeota; class Aenigmatarchaeia; order GW2011-AR5; family GW2011-AR5; genus JACPVU01. Next base: position 131 of record CAYJTG010000013.1, on the reverse strand, counting down.
AAAAGGAATTTTCAGGACGTATTCCAATAGGCTAAACACATTGAAAAATCTGTCATTGCTTTTTTTCTGTTGTTTATCGATTGAATTCCATATTCGTATGATGATGGTCGACGTAGACATATACGTCTGTT
>CAYJTG010000012.1:0-22018 GCA_964373255.1 uncultured archaeon | reverse complement strand
AAGATACGGGACTAATTTGCCGAGTTCCCTGACATGGATTCTCCCGAACGCCTTCGCCTTATGCTGTTCGAAGAAAAGCATAAGCTTTGCTTAACCATGTAGCTTTAGCTATTCTTCGAATCTCAGCGAGTGCACCTGTTTCCCGAGCTTTTTCTCTATTATAATATATTTTCTTTCTTCCAAGGGTTTTCTTTTCAAAAGAAAAAGCTTGTCGGTTCTCGGTACCGGCAAATGATGTCGTAACGCATAAGATTTTCATGGACCCTGGGAATCATTCAAACTCGGCATACACCAAGCCATTCGTACATTCATCGAGTTCTCGTCATTACAACACTCCCTCGATTTCAGCACTTAGATATGGCGACGACCATACTCAAACTATCCCAAAGCTTCCTCATACGGTAAACACCATATGGTAACGGAATATTAACCGTTTAGCCATTCGCAGACTTCGTCTTAAGGGCCTGCTTAGGACCGGACTAACCCCGCTCAGATAAGCTTTAAGCGGGAACCCTTACACTAAACCCAAAGTAGTAGAAAAAATAAGGCAGAAAATGACGAGCAGTTTCTTTCTTTGTTTATTTCGGCTCGGTTCATTTATTCAAAAGACCGAACCATAAAATTCAGAAATAGCCCGTTTTCTTTTATATTGCCCTACTAAACGTATCCACTTACTTTTTTAGGCGGTCGGGATATGAGTGAAAGAAGAAAGATGAAAAATTATCTGTTCATGATGGGACCATGTATAGGATTTTCCTTAACATATTCTAATCCTAATTCAGTTCCCGGATATGTTAGAATATAGAGTGGTATCACATATTTTTTAATTCCGTCTATAGCGTCTTTAGCTATTTCGTAATTAGGGTACGAAGTTGTACCAGTAAACGCTCCAAAATTAAGAGCAAATAAAATAGCGCCTGTAGCTAAAGTTCTGTTGATTATTTTTTCTCTATTCATATGCCTTCCTATCTACTTTATATTCTTAAACCTTACTTTCTTCTTCCATTTCTCGCCCGACTAGATTGCTACTCCCGGCAGGATCTTCTTTGCTGAATGGTCCACACCCTCTCACGAGGACGCTTCTGCCCAAACAGCATGCCTCCCTACCACACACAAATGAATTTGTGTATCTGCAATATCGGTGCAGAGCTTAGCCCCGTCCATTTTCACCGCGTAAGAACTCAACGGGTCCGTTATATCGTGAAGTCTTTTTTCATAATGTTTTTTTCCCAAAGGCCTTTTTCTTCCAAAGAAAAAAGGCTTTTACACGTTGATTATAGGATGGCTGCTTCTAAGCCTACCTTCCCGGTGTCTAAGTTCAAACACTAGTTTCAATAACACTTAGCTCTAACTTTGGGACCTTAATTGCAGGCAGGGTTCTTTCCCTTTCGGATAACAAACTTACTCCGCTACCCTCACTCCTGTTCCGGTGTTGGTAAATTCAGAGTTTGACAGGATAGTTGAGCCTCTCGGCTCTTGGCTACCCAATCAGTGCTTTACCTCACCAACTTCCATAGAACAAGGCTGTCCTGGGAGACATTTCGGGAGGAACCAGCTATTACCAGATTCGATTGGCTTTTGATGTTCAAGGAGAAGAAAATTACCTTGGGTATAGATGATGCCAATGCACTATATACACTTCGTCTTCGAGTTGAATGGGTCCAAAGTCACCTTTAGAGCCGACAACAAAATATTCTCTATTTCTTTCTACAAGCTTTCCTCTGTAGACTGGTAATCTATTATTTTGTTTTTTACCAGTAGGTCGCCTAGCAGAAACGGTTTCTCCAAGTTTTTTATGAATCATACACCCTGGTATATGTTGTTTATACATTTCACGAAGTGACGAACTGTCATTGTATCTTCCTATTTCGCCTTTATCGACCATGCATTTTCATACTTCCACAATCTTTTTAAATCTTTTCTTCTCCCCGAATTTGGTGTTCCGAGAACAGCAAATTCTAGAATAGCTTCGCTATTCTCAGAATTTCACCCCTAGCCCCAGGTCACCCAAAAGGTTTGTACCATAACTGGTATCGGACCTCCACCCGACTTTCGTCAGGCTTCATCCTGCCCAGGGCTAGATCATCTGGTATCCCGATCTGAGAATGAGATTTACAAGGTTTGTGTGAATATAATCTTTTGTTTTTCCTAATTCTTTTGGCTTGAGATTGTAGGAATTTGCTGCAAATCTCAGAAGATTTGCTTTTGTTATTCCATTCCACAAGCCATTTCCAGAAATCTTAACGCCTTCAATAAAACAGATTTCTTTTGTAAATTTCCTTATATTTTCAGGCTTTCTTAGAAGTACCGCGTCTTTTAACATAGTAGGCTTATAGTTCAATCTTTCTAGAAGTTCAAAATACTGTTTTCTTAGGCTTGTATGTTCACAGTAAAGTTTAACACATCTGTCAAACCTGAATCCGTATTTTGCTTTTCCTATGTTGAAAATCACTGTACCATCACCAGTGAACGCATACTTTAAGAATTCTCTTGCAAGATTCTTTTGGTTCTTTATAAATTCTGGTATTATTGCTTCTGTTTCTTTGCCATTCTTTGTGAGTGTTCTATAGGTTGGTGAATAATTCAACATCTCTTCCACATATTTTCTGTTTATTGTATGTTTAATTTGTATGGCGCCTTTGTAATGTTCTTTCGTAAATCTTATTTGAAACAGTTCAAAAGCAAGTCTTTCAAACTCAGAAACCAGTTTTTCTGAATTAGATATGAAAGAAATTCGCCAAACCTTTGTTTTTTTAATTTGTGACAAACTTCCATCTGTTAGAAGCAACCCTATTAATCTTGCTAGCAGAATCTTTTTATTTTTTACTTTCATGTTTGTTATTTAGGCAGGGCAACTTTATCTCGTTTTCTATATTCGGTTGCCAAGACACTAACAAACCTCTACTCACTCCCAGATTTTCGGGTCTTTATCCCGTGACTGTACGCGCTTTCACACGTGCCCTAAAAGGGACTTGCTTTCGCTGCGGCTCCGGCCAAAGGCCTTAGCCTCGCCACGAGATAAAACTCCCTGCCCCGTTTTTCGAAACGGACGATGGATTCGTCGCACTTGCGTGCGCGTTACCCACCTAACTGTAGCTGCCAGGTTTCATGTTCTTTTCAGCACCTATTACGGTTACTTTTAAGCTTTCCCTCACGGTACTACTACTATATCGGACTCGAGGAGTTTTTAGGGTTGGGTCTAGATGAGACCCGTATTCCAACTGGTAATTCGACCAGTTGTACTCTGGATACCCGCCATTATCCTTCTCGGCTTCCGGTACGGGACTTTCACCCTTTCGCGTAGGGCTTTCCAGCCCACTTCCCGTCACCAAGCGAGGACAGACACGGGTCCGAACACCACATCGCACCGCATTTCTGCGTAGCTTCAGTTTGCCCTGTGCCGCTTTCATTCGCCATTACTAACGGCATCGAAATTTCTTTCTCTTCCTGCGGTTAATAAGATGCTTCAATTCTCCGCGTTCGACTTCCATATCAGGAAACCGACTGACGTAGCTGCGCTACGTCCATTTATCTTCCCGAAATGGAATTAATGGGATGTCCCATTAGGCAATCTGCGGTTCGAAGGCTTTCCACTGCCTAGAATTAACTGTTTTTATATCGTCTAACGAAACTAATTCAAGAATCTGCTTGAAATGGATTATAGGTTTTAATTCTTCCATTGCAAGTTCCATATCGTTAACTATCAGTATAATCCTAATATTCGGGTTGTTATCTAGGATTAATTTCAGTCTTTCTGCCTTATCGCGATACCTTGGATCGCCAAGGCAACCACATACTTCCACAAATATGTTATACGTTGGTAAATAGAAGTCTAGTCTTAGAATCCTTTCACCACATTTGAACCAATATTTAGAATTTTTGTTTATAGATATAATATCATTGTCTAACTTTTTTAGATGGTCATATGTGATACGTTCGGGGTTAGACTGGCAGCCATTTTTATCTAGTTTGTAATAATCTGGTGAAAATGGGCCTAAGTGCTTTGCTACAACAGTTTTCCCGCCTTTCTTTCCATAAAATGATCTGTTGTGCTGCTTGCTAAAAATGCCCCTGCCTTGTTTCATCAGTATTTCAGCGACCTTTGGGCCGCCCCTGATTCCACCTATTCTACCAGCCTTGGCTGCAATTTCTCGCGTTTTTGGTTCGCCTATTTTGAATTTGTTTCTTTTTTTAATAAAATTTTCATTTTCCAGTGCAAGCTTTCTATGTATTTCTCTGTTATTCGTCATCGTTGAAATATACATACCTGCATTTTCAAGGGCAACCTTTTCGCTTATTATATTAAAAATTTGTAACGGCATGCTGAACTTTAAATTTAGATATTCTGATAAAGTTGGTGCCGATACGCCGATTTCTTTTGAGAATTTGTTCTGACTGATGCCTTTAGTGTGCAGTATACGTTTTACATCTTCTCCGAATTTTTCTTTCACTAGAACGCGATTTTTGCTTATCATATCTTTATTGTATATTCATCGATATAAATTAATTTGTTAACTCCAGACATGCATGCGCCTCGCCGCAGCTTTTCGCAGCTTGCCACGACCTTCGTCTCCTCTCGAGCCAAGCAATCCTCCTGACAGCTTGGGAGCTAGCTATCTTTGTTCTGGGCTTCCTATGACTGCTTCATAAAAATAGAAAAGTAATGCATAGACAGAAACGGGTTTGTGTAGGGCACACTAAAGCGTTATCCCTTCTGTTTTGCCGCTCTTTTCTATATTCTTACCCTTCATCTGCACTGTGACGCATCCAAAATACTGGTGCGCTGCAATTAACGCAAAAATCGTTAGATTTTTGCAGTAATTATAAACACTTCACCACGCATAAACTATCCAGAGAAAAAGCATAGAGAGAGGGATTATTAATCGCTCACCATCTGCCATAATCACAATTCTCTCACAAAATTATGATGACTCTGAATAGCTTTGGTTAAGCTTGTAAAATATTGCCTCAGATCTGCTTTCGCAAATCGTCACAAAAGAAACGCGCAGGATTCAGACCCCACGCAGACAGACGCATCAAATATACGCCTCAACATCGTAATAGATATTTTAAAGTATTAAAAGGTTATTCTGTGTAGAGTTCCCTCACAGATTTTTAGCGTAGTCAAACATGCCTTGAAAATCAACCACTACAACAGGTTCGTTTCCAACTACCCACGCATCGTGCCCAGCGCCTAAAAGCGAAACTTCACCCGCTTTCACGTCCTTTTCTGTTCCGTCGTCCATCACAACGTGAAGTGTTCCAGAGACATGATATTGAAAATGTGGTGCTTCGCAGCTTTCTGTCTTCGCTATTGGCTTTACAGACTCAGACCATCTCCATCCTGGCTGGAACACGGCTCTGCCAACCATCGCACCGCCGATTTTTATCAGTTCAACTTTGCCTTTGTCAAAACTCCTCAGCTCGTCCGGAGAATCGAAACTTTTAACTTCCATATTATGCGTTTCTGCCATAAAACCAACCCCTTTAATGAATTATGTTGTTGTTCATTTAAAGCGGTTCACTATAGATTAAATAGACTACTTTCAAATCTAATTTATGAAAGACCTATGTCCTGATATTTTTAGGCAAAGAATGATAATAGAAGGGACTTGTGGAATTAGTATAAACAAAAAACTAATATCACAGTATTTGTTTAATCTTTCCAAATTACTAAAGATGAAAGCTGTCTGGGGCCCAAAAGTAAGAAAAAATCCGCGTTATGGATTTTCAGCATATATCTACTGGGAAGAATCCGGATGTCATTTTTATTTCTGGTACAAACCATATCCATTTTTAAGTGTTGACATATACACATGTAAAAAATTCATGCCACGCCAAGCGCTGGAATTTACAAGAAAATTCTTCAAAATAGAGAAGATAGTATCAAAAAGTTTGTAATAGTTTGTATTAGTGGACTGTGGGGGACTCGAACCCCCAGCCTCTTGCTATACCGAGAGAAGGGATATTATTTCCCCTCTCAGTGCAAAGCAAGCGATCTTCCAGTTGATCTAACAGCCCATGAATTATGTAATAAAGAACATCATTGTTTAAATAAATTGTTAGAAAGAGAGTTTTCGTTTATATGTATTTTTACTTATCATATGCCCCGCGTCGCTGTTTATAGTGTGGCTGTCCAATATACGATTTCGCAACAAATGCAGATCCGTAAGATACCATGCTGTTATCACCACCAAAGCCGCCATACGTATCTTTTTGCCCTATTTTGATTGGGTCGCTCTTAATCGTCTCTGGTTTCCATATGGGTATGAATTTTTTAGTAGTGGGCGTTATCAGCTCATTTATCTTGTCGCTAAACTTTGGCGGCCCGAATTCGTATCCTGTTCTGAATTTCCATATAAGTTCGCCATCAAGTGTCAGCGAATACAAATAGCCATCAAAAGACCCAATAAAAATAATATCATTATTTATTATTGGTGAACAGCCAACTGTATGGTTTGTCATGAACTTCCATTCCATGAAACCATCTAATCGCAGCGCATAGATAAATCCGTCAACAGAGCCAAAAAATATAGTATCATTTTTTATAATAGGCGAAGATTCGATCCCGCCATTCGTTAGGCATCTCCAAACAAAATCGCCACTACTTGCTTTTAGTGCATAAAAGTATTTGTCGTAAGAGCCGAAATAAATTGTATTCTTATACACTGTTGGGCATGTTGCGACAAAATGATTAGTTTTAAAGTTCCACAACAGATCCCCGTCAATTGAAAGAGCATAATGTCGATTGTCTAAAGACCCAAAATGTACTAATCCTTCTTCCAAATTTTTCAACGAATGTAATCTTGTAGATATAGGTCTGCTTATTTCATTCCCATTATTATCAGTAATTAATGGTGTAGAACCTATATGAGAATAAGTTCGGAATTTCCATTTAAGTGTTTTCTCATGTCTTTCTACGCAATAAAAATTAGTATCATAAGAGCCGAAATATACGTAATCACCTACAACAGCTGGGGATGATATTATTACGTTACCAGTCTCAAAACTCCATATATTTGATCCGCTCTCCGCATCAATAGCATAAAGCTTTCTGTCATTAGAACCGCAATAAACCACACCATCCAAAATGGCAGGCGAGGATATTACACGCCCTCCTGTTTTGACTTTCCATACCAAGCTTCCATCTTTTGCTGATATGCAGTAAATAAATGTATCGTCAGAACCGAAAAATATCTTCGAGTCGTAAAGAAATGGTGATGAACTTACTGGACCACCTGTAGTAAACTTCCATAAAAGAGAGCCGTCGTATTTTGAAATGCAATAAAGATTCTTGTCATAAGAACCAAAATATAATTTATCGCTCTCTATAATCGGTGTAGAAAAAATGCCAGCACCTTCTGACACTCTTACATCCCTATCATAGTCTATCGCGACTATTTTCTCTTCTTTTGGCTGCTCATCAAAATTTTCTTTTATATTTGTGTACTTCTTTTCTTCCGATGATTTGTATGAACTATTTCTATCCGCATCTAAATATTTTTCCATATTCTATGCTAAGTTAGTGAAACTTTAAAAAATTAAGGATGAAGGTATGAACATCTTATAAAACACGAGTTCTACGAGATCCAGGAAGCCTTTCGACTTCTTCGGAATTGGCAGTCTATCAAAAACGCACACGATGTCGCATAAAATCAATTCTATCTTACGAACAAACCGACGCATGAAATGCGTTTATCTGTCTTGTAAAATAAAATTTAGGAGGTGATCCAGCCGCACGTTCCCGTACGGCTACCTTGTTACGACTTTAGACTTCCGAGACACTTTGTTCTCGAAATTAATCCACCTTGCAGCTTCTTGGTTCGAACTATTCATCATAGGCCTCACCAAGACTCCACTCGGTTGACTTGACGGGCGGTGTGTGCAAGGAGCAGGGACGTATTCAGCGAAAGATTCCACAGGTGCAATAGCATCATAGTGCTGCAACTGAACAGATGCTTTTCTCGCCGACATCAGAGTCAAGTCTTGATAGCATAACGCTAATCGCCCGTACTCTTAATCATCTGTCTTAAAGAAAAGCGTGCCAGATTTGTTCAGTCAATTATTCATCTTGCCATTGCATCTATGATGACCTTCGCTTACTAGAGATTCCGGCTTCACGTGGGCGAGTTTGCTGGACTGTTACCGCTTCGCTATCCATCCATCGACATCTTTTTTAACTAAGCCCTCTTTTTCTAATTTTCGTAAGTGTCTTGTTACTGTATATGGAAGTCTTCTTGTTCTTAGACATATTTCATTAGTTGTCATATTACGTTTTGACTTTCTTAACAGAAAAAGAACAAACTTTTTGGCTTCTCTATTTTTTTCCGTACCTTTTGCCCTTTCGCAAAGCAACATGGCCCACTTATCTTTATTTTTATCTGCCATAGGACCAGCAATATCATATATCTCCATAAATCCTGAATTTGTAATTTTAAACCAATATTCATCTTTATTACCAAGTTTTGTAATTCGTTTAGTTGATATCCAACCGTGTTTTTTACAAATCTTGAACAAAGTTTTTAATTGATTTAGATTTGATCTTGCTTGCGTTATTGCTGGTTTTTGTGCTCCATGAAAAGCGAACTCGAACTCAATTAGCGGTAATAAAAAAGTTGCCGCTATTTTCTTCGAGTAAAGTGCTTTTTCATATACAGATATTGAGGGTGTATTCATACTCTCTATTTATCGTTGGGTGGTATTATAGTTTTTCGTTAGCAATCTTGCAGCCCACGATTCGAACTAGGCGTAGGTTTAAGAGGTTGGCTTCCGCTTACGCGGTTGCATCCCATTGTCCTACGCATTGTAGGCCGCGTGTATCCCCGGAAATTCAGGCCTTCAGCCAGCAGAAGAAGATTTTCTTACCAACAACCATTTAGGATGTAAAAGGTTGAAAGTTTCGTAGAACTTCCTTACATTTGGCTGTTTATTTACTTCGACGACGAATGATCCTTCTGATTTTCTGTGCCCTTTTGGTTGGAAACCTTCATTATAAAGTATTTTTCTTATGTAAGAAGTTACTGTTTCGTTCTTCATTTTCACCCTTACTTTAAGATATTTTCCTTTATCTTTTTCAGGCCAACCTTCTGCATCAAATATTCCTGCAATAAAACAGTTTTGTTGATTTTCTTTTAATATTGGTTTGAAATCCGCAAATGTTTTATTACCAGAAGGAATACCATATTTTTGTGTTAGAGTATTGTGGAATTTCTTAGAATTTATAGAAATCTTCCAGACTGTTGCAGATTTGTCATGAAATATAGAATATTTGTAGTTTAGTGTATCAAAAAGTCTACAAATTTTTTCTATAAAATTTTTGTTATTCGATGCTACGACAGTTCTGTTTGTTTTAGGTTCTATATGTCCATCGCCAATAATTAACCCAACCAGATAACCTTCAATTTCTTCATTCGATTTGAAGTTAAAATTCATTTAAATCACCGAATGCTTATCAGACGAAGCGATATTATCTAACTTTCGTTTTAGCGAAAGGGAGAATATTATCGCTGAGTCAGTTGTTTAGGTGATTTAATTTTAACTTAGAATGAAGATAAAGGTTGCTGGTTTATTCAACTTCTGCAGTATACTGACCTGCCGTAGCCTGCTCCTTCCTCTGCTTTAGCAGCAGCGGTCCCGCTAGAGTGCTTCATTGCCGTAGCAATGAGTGGCAACTAACGGCGCAGGTCTCGTTCGTTTCTTGACTTAACAAGACACCTTTACCGAGCTTTTTCTTTATTATAATATTTTTCTTTTTCCAAGGTTTTCTTTGCAAAAGAAAAAGCTTCACGGCACGAACTGACGACGGCCATGCAGCACTTCTGAGCGTGTCAGGTAACCCCTTCAGAGTGACCCTCATCCTGCTCTCTTCCCGGGTAAGGTTTCCAGAGAAAAGTATCGATAAAACGATACGTTGCGCCGAGTTATTCTTTTTAACTATCTATTCATTTTATCTGGATTCTTAGAAATCATAGATAGAAGAAAACTCAACGTAATTTCTGCGATACTTACTCTTTCCTGGCGTTGAATCCAATTAAACCGCAGCCTCCACCTCTTGTGTGCTCCCCCGCCAAATTGGGGAAAATAATCCCGATTTTAATAATTTTAATCTTCTGATTTTATCATAGTGTGAGCTTCCTACAATATCACAAAAATTAATCATTTCATTTTTTCTTGTTAATCTAAATTCCCATACATTTCCACAAAAAGTTATATTGGTTGGTTGAAATTTTTTCCTAATCAAAATTTTTCTGATAAATTCCAACGATTCTCTATTTTTCTGGCTAAAAGAAATATATTTTTGTTTTGCCATTAAAGGATCTTTTGGAAGTCCACCTTCAGCATCAAAAAATCCCCTTAGATACGCCAATTGTAATTCAATATTTTGTTTTTTTATTATACTTGGAGTATCCCATAATTCTTGAGGCACTTTAAACTCAGATATAGCCACAATCTCTTCTACGAATTTTTTGCCATTTATTCTCAGAATTTTTGATCCATTGACATGATTAGTTATTTTTCCTGAAATGTTAAAATTTTTATATAAAATTTTATTTAGATATTCAAGCCATGAAGATTCTTTCTGGGCTATTTTCAATTCGTAGTTTTTTCCTTTTCTAATATCGATTGTAGCATCTCGAAGAATTCCCAAAATATATGCAACTTCTAGATTAATTTTCATTTAGTTATATTGTAGAAAACTCTATTTAAGTGTATGCACGGGTTATTTTCTTTCCCTTAAGTTTGTTGAATGAATCAACAAAAACAATTCCGTCGAATCACGTTTCAACCTTGCGGTCGTACTCCCCAGGCGGCCCACTTAACGCCTTCGCTCCGGCACCGCATGTCCGCGAAGGACACGCGACACCAAGTGGGCATCGTTTACAGCGTAGACTACCGGGGTATTTAGTACCGGTAATTTGATTAGATACCGAATATATCTAATCCCGAATGAGCCGAGAAGAAGCTCTGCTTTTATGTAAAAAGTCTAAGAGGTTTTTGGGATTATTATAAGAACCAATAACTTTCTTAAGTATAAAATTCTTCTCAAATCCAGAAAGGAATTTTGAATCATTCGATATTTTTGAGCCTTTTATAAATCCTATTTCTTTACCGAATTTTACTATATCTTCTTTTTTAACGAGTCTTACCTGATCTTTATATTGAGATGGAGAATATCCCATATTCTTCAATAATTCTGTAATCTGCCAATTTAATGTTGGATGTTTTACTGAAATAAAAACCTTTCGAACTAAAAACAAAGAATTTCTTTTGTTTTTGGCAGGTACAACAGAAATACCTCCGTCACAGCTTGAATATATTCTCAAAAATTCTTTTGTAATTTCATTTAGTTTAAAAACAGTTTTCGGAATTTCAGCTTTTGGATATTCTACACCACCTATTTTTATTGTACCGAACATCGTGCATGCAGATCTTTTGCCGCTTAGGTGCATACACTGTGGAAAATTTTCACACGCTTTAGTTCTATAAGATTTTGAAAGCTGAAACATTTTTTCTGCGAGTTTCCTTGAGTTCAGTCGCACAAAATCTGTCCCGTCATTTCTTTTCGTTATATAGCCTCTTTTACCAGTACACAAAAATAGCTGCTTCTGAAATGATTTTATTATTTCTTTATCTTTGTTTCTGAAATAAACTATCCAACCGCTTTTACTTTTGGCGGATACCCCTCCATCTGTTAAAAGATACGCTGAAAGTAAAGTCCGTTGTCTAATCCCCATGTTACCTCTTAGACTCTATCACATTTAAAGATTGCTTCTTCCCGATCGCTCCCTACGCTTTCATCCCTGACCGTCAGACCCGTTCCAGATAAGCGCCTTATGTGGAAAAACTTCTTTGATGTTTTCTCGATTAAATTTCTTTTTCAAAGAAGTTTACGCCACAGGTAGTCCAATACGGATTAAAGGATTTTACCCCTACCCGTATTGTACTCTTATCCTCTCCCGGTCTCAAGCCTTGTAGTTTCTCCAGCAATTCCGACAGTTTGCTGCCGGATTTCGCCAGAGACACACAAAGCCGGCTACGGATGCTATGCCCGTAGAGAAGTTCTATAAGAATTAAGTAAGTTTTCAAGAATCAGTTTAGCCTCTAGAACATTCATAGTTTCTTACTTGTAATTTTCTATTTAAATGAACTTCTCTACTTTAGGCCCAATAAACGCGACTACCCCTCGTGGCGCGGTTATTACCGCGGCGGCTGGCAACCGTCTTACCCACCACTTATTCGTCTACCTGCGTAATCAGAGAAGAAGATTAACTATCTGGATAGATGTCTGTTCTATTTTCAACTAGATACGCTTTGTCGTTTTCATTTATCGGACCAAATGATCGAGCAGTTATGCCATTTGACATTACTAAAGAATATCTGAATGGCTCTAATTCTGTATATATTCCGACGAAAAGTATTTTTGATTCGTGACTTCTCAATGCTATAAGCGTGTCTTTATAATTTAGCAAATCATGTCTTTTTATTTCTTGCATGTTTTTCCACATCTTCCCAATCTTCTTAAGCGTTTCGACTTCCCTGAATTTTACAGTAGACAAAAGACACCGCAGTGCGGTATCACTCAGGCTTCCCTCGTCAGGCTTTCACCCATTGCGAAGTTTGCTCGCCTGCTGCACCCCGTAGGGCCTGTCTTCATGTCTCAGAAGACATCTCCGGGCTATCGCTCTCACGACCCGTACGGATTATCGCCTTGTCAGGTATTTACCCCGACAACAAGCTAATCCGCCGCAGTCCAATCCTGAGCCGCCTTGCGGCTTTCAACAAAGATGCGTTCCAGCATTCTTTGCCTATGGGATATTAGTGTCAGTTTCCCGACGTTATCTCCCTGCTTAGGGTATGTTTTGTAGAGCTCCTTTAATATTTGCGAAAGCCTGCTGTTTCTTTTGACTGCAAGCTACTTTTCTTTACAAAGAAAAGGAGCTTAACTACGTGTTACTGAGCAGTACGGTGAGGGCTTACCCCTCTCACCTCGCATGGCTTAGCAGAAACCTGATAGAGGTAGTCTCCGGCGGGATCAACCGGAATTGTTGGGTTTGCACATAATTGTGTTTTATTCCCTGCAAATCTCTTGATAGAGTTTTGCCTGTCCATACCTTCATCTGGCATAATTATCAAATCATGCCTTCACGCTAAACTACAATTGGATACGTTCCTTCACAATACGCAATGGCGATAAAATCCGGAACAAACGCAGCGCGCACAAGAAAAAGTATGCGCACTCTTGTAGTTCAAAAACCTGTAATGTAGACAAGCATAGATATTATTAGCCCTATAGAAATTGTTGCCAAACAACCTATGCCCGTCAGATTTCAGCACGGATCTTGCATCCGTGCTTCACAGAAGAGTAATATAAGAGCTAATGCATTTAAAGGTTAAATTACGCCTCAATCCTGAAGTCTTCAAACTCGTTCATCGGCTCTTCCCATTTGACATTTATGTCCTCGACCTTCGCGCCCCACGACCCCTTTCTGAGAATCTGCAGAAACGTATTTATCTGGTTGTCGTAGCCCTCGGCAACAATTTCGACTTTGCCATTCCTCATGTTCCTGACAAACCCCTTTAATCCAAGCTCTTTTGCATAATTCCTGGCGTAAGACCTGTAGCCGACACCGGTGACCATGCCGGAAACGACAATGCGCGCGCGCTTCATGACATTAAGTTATCGAGAAGAAGATAAATAGATGATTGGTAGAATGCCGATTTCAAGTGCTGAAATATTTCTCCAGGATTTTCCTGTTACTCTCCAGCCGGAATATGTTCCTGCGCAGCCTGTCGAACGACTTGCCGATCGTCATCTTGTACTCCACCGGGTGTGTCTTAAAAAACTGCCTGAGTTCGCGTTCTTTGTCTTTCGTCACGTACGCCGTGATTAGAGCTTCGATTATGTGAAGAAAAATCCTGTGGCTGTGCTTGTAGGACTCCAGCTGTTTCCAGTTCCTGCCAACCCAATCGATCAGGATGCTTCTTGCCGCTGGGTTCCCGGCCGCGAACACAAACGTTACGTAAATATCCTGTCTCCTGACATTCTTGCTTATGGAAAAGTCCAGCGCCTTCTCAAGTATTGCAGTGTCTTTAAAATTTCCCAGCGCCGCCAAAACCTGTCTTTTTTCCTCAGGGCTTTGTGATCTGTTGTGAATGCCGAGCAGCTTGTCGTAGACGTCGCCGCTGCCGGCTGCTATGGAAAAAACAGCCGACCTTATGTTGGGGTGCAGAGTTTTTCCGTTGACATAGCTTTCAAGCTTCTCCAGCACTTTTCTTTTCGCGTCATTACGCTCTGCAAAGCCCATGTACCGTATGGCGAGGTCTCTGAGGAGCGCGTCTTTCTCCGGCTCGCCGTCTTTCGGTTCCCATCCAAGCCTCTGCAAAACAGCACTGAAAGTCCCCTGGAAAAGGCTGCTGAACCTGGGCCATATGCGGTTCCAGTAATCTTCCTGTGAAAAAATGAAGTGAATACTGCGCATGCTTCCGTAAATGCTGCTAAGAACAAGATAGTCGTCTTCATTTCTGTAGCATTTTATGAAATCCAGGTATTTGTCGATCGTAATTTCGCCGTGGCCGACGAGCCTGAACAGGTCGCTCTGGATTCCCCACCTGTCGGCCGCAGGCAGCTTCTTGCCCGCGACCAAAGTCTTCAGGTCCGAAAGCTCTTTTTCGCCGTATTTTATCCTGTAGAAGCCTGTCTGCCCGTAATTTATCTTGAACCATTTTGATCTTAGGGGGATTTTCTTTTCTTTCCTGTCCATAAGCCCTGTGAAAAGCCTGCTGTCTGTTTTGATCGCAAGCGGTATAGGCCAGGCAGACTTGTCTTTTGCATTAAAAACAAACCTCTTTTGCGATAGAGAAAGGCTGTTTCCTTTCGTGCTTGCTGTTATCAGTGGATAACCTGGCTGACCTATCCATGCAGCGGCCAGCTTTTTTATCGGCTTCTTTGAAGCAGTCGCAAGGAATTTCCAAAGGTCAGCGGCTGTTGCATTTCCGTATCTGTATTTCGACAGGTATTTGCTTACACCCTTTCTGAAATCTTCTTCTCCCATATAGCTCTCAATCATCCTCAGCACGCTTCCGCCCTTGTTGTAGCTTATTTTATCGAATATCTCCTCCAACTGGTGTGGGTCATTCAGATCCACCTCAATAGGATGTGTTGACATAATGGAATCTTCGTCAAAAGCGACATCGGTCTCTTCCATTATGAAATCTTCCCATATCTTCCATTCGGGAAAGAAGTGATTCACGGCCTTGTAGGCCATGAACGTTGCAAAGCTCTCGTTCAGCCAGAGGTCGTTCCACCATTTCATCGTCACAAGATTGCCTGACCACTGGTGCCAGAGCTCATGTGCTATTGTCACTGCTATTCTTTTCTTCACAGCGGCCGACGTCATCTTCGGGTCAAAAAGCAAAGCCATTTCACGGAAGGCTATGGCGCCCCAGTTCTCCATTGCCCCTGATGCAAAATCTGGGATAGCTATCATGTCGAGCTTCGGCAACGGGTACTGGATTCCGGAATATTTCTGGAAATAATCCAGGAATTTCTTTGTGAGGTTCATCGCAAGCCCGGCTTTGTTTTTTTGGCCTGGCATCGTAACAATCCTTATTAGTATCTTGCCAAGTTTGTTCTCCAAAAATTCAAATTCTCCCACGCCAAGATAAAGGAGGTACGCCGACATTTTTGGCGTCCTGTGAAATACGACCGCCTTTTTACCGCCGTCTCTGCGCTCTTCCTTCACAGGCATATTCGATACGGCCTGCAGGTTTTTGTCTATTCTCAGTGTCACGTCGAACGTTGCCTTGCACGCAGGCTCGTCAAAGCACGGAAAGGCGCGCCTTGCATCCACTGGTTCAAACTGCGTGGTAGCCATGTACCTTTCTGTTTTTCCCGCAAAATACTTGCTCCTGTAGATGCCCGTCATGCTGTCCGTAAGCTCGCCTTCGAACTCTACAAATAGTCTGGCCCTGACGTCTATGAGTTTGCCAAAGCTGAGAATCAGCTGCTCCAGTTTTTTGTTTTCATTCATTTTTGCTTTTATTGTTTTTTCACCGGAGAGCACGGAAGCGCTTTTTATTCTCAGCCCTGACGTGTGCAGGATTATTTTTTTTGTCGGCTTGCCAATCTTCAGCTCAATTTCCTCTTTCCCGGAAAACCTGAATTTTTTCAAGTCTACGTCAAAGAACAAGCTGTAGTGCACAGGACGAACCACGTCCGGCAGCCTAATTTTGTCGGTCATGCTATTTCTTGATTCGGCGAAAGATAAAAGCATTTTTGTCTACCATCCGATGCCATGAAATGCGAGAGGAGAGATTTGAACTCTCGAACGGACTAACCGACAAGGCCCTCAACTTCGCAGACTGCTGTTCTCTTGCTCCTAGGGTCTTGTTTTTGACCAGGCTCGGACACCCTCGCATACTTTTATGATTATTTACTGGATTTACAATAATTGACGATAACGTATTTTAAACCGATTTTTTACAATACAGCAATGCTTATAAGGAAAGAAACGTCAAAAAAATAGACGTGGACTACGTCCATCTCAGTTGCATAGCAACTGGGTATATTTTTTTCGGTTGGGTGATTTTGTATGGTAATGAAGAAAAAGAAAAAGATGAAAAAAAATGTTTGTGAATACTGCTGATTTTCTTTAGGAAAGAAAATCAATATATTTCAAAATTTGCACTAATCTTCAAATATCGCACCAAAACCTCTATTAAAAGCGGATTCTATATTCTTAGCGATAAGCATGAACTGTATTGCGTGCAAGGAGAAAGCGTCTATCTTTGTAGCAAAGCACGATTTTAGGGTTGCTTTCTGCTACAGGCACTATAGGGAACTGTGAAGCGATCAGCGTGCTAAAGCACGTCGGTTTGTGTGGGGTGTGAGTCATGAAAATACATTACTGTGGAGACGGCTTCAAGGGCCAGAAAATAAAGTCTAGGAGAATAATGTTCTGCGGCCTTTGCGGTCATCAGTTCAGATGATAAAAAGTAGGAAAAAACGCAGCACAACTTCGTCTTATATAAGGGCAGAGCAGGCACGAGGAAACTGACGTACTTCGTACGTCTATCGAGTTATCATGCAACCTGCCATGTTGTTCGATTTCTTGCCGTGCCTGCGCCCTTTCTTCCATTCTTAGATTTTAAAAGTAATGCAGTCATAAATACATACTGTTGTTGTGCATGAAAATAAACTTGGCTTCATACAAATGGATCGCCCTGCTATACGTAATCTTCATAGCAGGCGCTTTTGTGTACTTCGTAGGACTGCAGCATTTTGGTTACGGGGGATTTCAGTTTTCCATAGAAGGCAGGGACAGGACTCTCACGCCACTGGATTTCGTTATAATATCCACATTCGCCATATCCCTGGTACTTCTTTTGATATCGCTCATTGCGTTTGGCAGGAGAAGGACCGTGAAGGTCTTTATAATTGCGCTCGTTTTCTTCTTCTTCACAATAAAGGAGCTGCTGACTATACTGGAAAACTTCTTCCCGCATGAAAATATTTATGTAGAGAACGCGTCGGGTGCTCTCGAGCTTCTTATACTTCTTTCGTTCGTGCTGCTCATCTACAATATCTATAAAGTAAAGTCCAACCAGCCCGGCGTAAGAAAATAGGGTCGTGCCGATAACTATGGAGACAGGCTTTCTCGAAGTAGATGCCAGAAAAAAAATATACGAATGCATCTCAAAATATCACGGCCTTCACTTCAGGGAACTCCAGCGAAGAACATCCCTGGCAACAGGGTCATTAGACTATCACATTCACTTTCTTTATAAGCACGGCCTGATAAGGACTGAAAAGGCAGGAAGGCTGGTCCTGTACTACCCGACAAACATAATATACGATGCTTCAGACAAGGAAGTTCTTGGGCTGCTCAGGCACGGCACAACAAGGCATCTTCTTATTTACCTGATAGAGAAAAAGAAGTGCAACGCGACCAAGATTTCGCAGGACCTCGCTATAAGCCCGTCCAACCTTTCATGGTATTTTAAGATGCTGGAAGAAAAAGGCATAATTGCACACAGGAAAAAAGGCCGCTTCCGCTTCTATTCTGTCGTAGACAAGAAAAGAATAATCAAGTGTCTCATTGCCTACAAGACAGGCTTCATGGACAAGATCGTTGACAACTTCTTGGAAGCATGGGAATTTTAGTGCTACATATGAACAATACAAATGAATAACCGCCGCATTTATGTGGCGGTATCATTACAAGATAGGATGCTCTAAAGCCAACAATTCATCCGCTCGCTGAAGCAATCGGCATTCTTGATGATGATAGTAAAAGGAAAAGAACTTGAAGCCTGCAGAAAAATACATCTGGAAAAACTTCCCGATGCACAAAATTACTCCAAAATGGATAATGTACTCTGACCTTAATAAAAACCCCTGGAAAATAATTGAGATTAATTTTTAGTGATATACATTAATCCTGTCCAGCTCATTATGAACAATTATCGGGCAGTGCGCGGCGAACAGCATTCTTGGCCCGAGGCTTATCCTTTCTGCATTCATTTCAGAGATCATTTTCAGCGTCTTTTGAGGTAGTCCTTCCGCAGAGCCAAAAATAATTAAGAAGTTTTTGTCAAAATGAAAATTCCTGATATCCCTGCCACCTTTATCGAGAAAAATTATCTGCTTATATTCCTTAGATTTTTCCCACAGCAGACGCTCAAAGCTTTTCTTTGCAATTCTTATTCCTGTCCTTACCGCCACTTCCTCGTTGAGCTTCAGGAATGCGCCTTTCTGGAGGGCGTGCGTGATGTAGGAAGCTATCGATCTCTCGTCCGAGCGGAGCCCTCTTATTTCATTCCCGGTGAACGTTATTGTCTTCGGCCCGTTATCCGGACCTTCCAAAACTGCATGAATCAGTGTGTCCCTTCTGATATCGCCGGATACCCAAAGCGCATTGGAAACAGCCGCACACACGGCATCCATCTTTCCTTCTTTCGGCAGGGAGTTCATATTTATGTCTGGGTTCGTCCTTGCTTTCCTTGCGCGAAGAATGAATTCTTTCATGTTAAAAACAACTGCCTTAGTATCTCCGAAAGTGAGGTATACGCCTCTTGGCGTATACCTCGGTAGAGGATTACTGCCAACAGGCAGTAATCCAACTTTCGGAGATACTGGCCTAATTCATAGAGGGTGAAGCCATTCTGAATTTCTCACAGGCTTCCATAAAAGTCCTTTGCAAGCTCTGTAGAAATGCTCGATAAAGAGCATCGACGTAGACCTATACGTCTCTTGACGTATAGGTCAGCTAGAGATATCATCGATAGATGATATCTCTCACGTCGATGCTCTTGCATAGGTTTTCTACAGAGCACCTTTGCAGAAAAGAAGTGACATCTTGAAATTGGTAAGATGCCACTTTTTGACTATTTCTCCGGCTGCAGAAAGCTTTCGTACACCTTTTTTCTTTTCACGGCAATGAAAATTATGACAACCACGATGACAAGCGCCAGAACTACAATAATCACTACGAAAGGCTGTGTCATAAGCGTGTCGCCTATGAACGAGAAGATCTTACCCAGTTCATTTCCAGCAGGTGACTGCGCACCTGACGGGCCAAGCGTCTCTTTTGCAGCTTCTATCTGCCTCTCAGCCGCGGCTATGCTTGAGCAGGATCCGCAGTCAGTGCTGCACGACGCGCAGGTTTCGTCAGAGCTGCAGATTTTGTCGCCGCACCTTTTCTGGGAAATGCACGCTGGCAGTCCGGAGCTGCAGTCTGTTATTTCGTTTAATCCGCACGAAGGCCGGCTGCAGTCTGTGGAACAGAGGCAGTAATTTTCTTCAGGTCGGCAGATGCCGTCACCACACGACAGGTTGCCAACAAAGAAATACCCGCTGTTTGTATACGTTTTGGAATTATCATTTTCGTCTGTCGCCTCTATATCAACGTCGTGCTGGCCAAAGCTGACAAGAATTCCCCTGCCGTACCACACGTCTGACGCTTTGACAAGATTCAGCGTTGCCGCAAAGCTTGCGTGCCTTATCGTGGCTCTAACAGATTTGACGCTGCTTCCTGTATCGTTGAGGCCTGCCGTAAACGCGACCTCTTTTGGCGACGGTAGATTTATGGGATCTACCTTAAGAAACTTCAAAACAGGCGGTTTGTTGTCAACGCTTATCGTCTTTGACCCTGTGCCTGAATTTCCTGTTGCATCAGAAGCTGTAACCGTCAGCGTGTTTAACCCGTCTTCAAGTGACGATGAATTCAGCTGGTCTGTGCAGCTTAACGTTTTGCCGCTGAGCGTACACGCCAGGCTTTTTGTTCCGGCCGTTGTTTTTAATGTGACACCGCTGGATTTCGGGTTTTCGTCCGTGATTGTGGCGCTCATGGATATTACCCCTTTGGCGACAGAAGGCGTGCCTACAGATATGGACGGCGGCGTGTTGTCTATGTTTGCTGTCACCGAGTCTGTAACGGTAGTGCCCAATATATTATTGACAGTTACCGCGAACGTGTAAGCGCCGTCTGAATATATCGCTGTGTCAAGAAGGTACGTGCACGACGTGAACGAGCTTGAGCACTGCATAGCCGCATTCAGCAGCTGCGACGACTTGGTAATCTGGAAGTTTACGCCTGTGATAATGCTGTCCGGATTCGAGAAAGATGCACTTACAGTGACCGTGCCCCTTACGTATTCGTTCTGCTGCATGAGAATCTTCGCGGATGCCTGTGCGTTTTTCAGCGTTATAAGTATCGACGTGGAGTTAAAATTTCCGGCATTATCAGTGACCGAGAATGTCGCGTTGTACGTATTGTCGCCGTAGGCTGATGTATCGACAACAACACTGCAGTTGTACTGACTGCTTCCGGCGCAGGACATTTTAAAGTCCGTATTAGCGAAATTCAGCTTAACCTTGCCGGCGCTTACGCCTGATACAGTATCTGTAACACTGGCGTTGAACGTGCGCACCCCTGTTATCAGTGCGTTGCTTTGCACGCCGACTATAGATATTCCTGGCACCTCGTTATCGGCAATGACATTCACGCTGGCATTTATTGTGTTGCCAACGTTGTCTTTTGCCCGCGCTGTTATTGTAACCTGCGCACCATTGGAGAAAACAGTGCTGTCCAGTGTCGCCAGGTTATTTGTCATACTGTACCATGTGTTGTTGCCTGTAGAGTACTGGACAGACGAAAGATTCAGACCTGATGTGCTGTCAGAAACGCTTACGCCAATAGTAACATTGCCTGAAACATGTGCGTTGCTCGTCGGCGACAGGAAGCTGAGCGATGGCACATTTCTGTCAATCGTCGTTGTCAGCGGGTCGCTCGCGCTTCCAAGCGTGCCGTTCGTCCCGGAATTTTCCCTTGCCACAAAATAGAAAAGCTCCGGCGTGTCCGAGCCTGCTATAGCGAATGATACTGACTTTTTGCACAGCCACGAGTTCGCAGCGTAGGACGTGCACGCCATGATGAAGTTGTCCCAGCTGTCGCCATGGTCTTTGGCGTCTTTTGAAATAACAAACAGTGTGACGCCGCTTGCATTGAGGTCTGGGCTTGTTACGTTGACAGAAAAATTTACAGCCCCGCTTCCTACAAAGCCGCTGCTCTTTGGCACCGGATCGAAAAGTACGGGCGCTGCGCTCGCATACGTACCAAAAAGTACCATCCCAAGAAAGAACGCAAGAGCTATTTTCAGCATGCTCATTAGATTACTTTGTTTCTGCGTATTATAAAAATATGCCATTGCAGGCACTGTCAATTTACTTGCTGTATTTGTACCTGCCAAGAAGCATGGAGTTCCCGACAACAGTTATCGAGCTTATGGCCATTGCGATGGTCGCATCAGTATGATATTGTAGAAGAACGCCCAGAAAAGATTTTGCTTTATTTTTCTGACTGTTTTCCTGCTGAGATCGATAGCTGTTACAACGTCTGATACTTCATTCTTGATCAGCACTATGCCGCCTGTTTCCTTTGCGATGTCGGTTCCGGAACCAATAGCTATTCCCACATCGGCCTGCGCAAGATCGTACAAAAAATAAGTGCTCCCGGCG
>CAYJTG010000011.1:0-35655 GCA_964373255.1 uncultured archaeon | reverse complement strand
GGCGGCGTGATGAAGGAACCGAGATTCATGACAGTAAAAAATAATACTCTTGTTGACTTGCCTGAATGATTTTTAATACTTTTCTGTTATCTTTATGTTGTAGTGGGTGTAAAAAATGGTAAAAAAAACAGAAATCGCACCTGATTCTTTGAGGCAGGCTATGGACAGATTTTATTCTAAATACTGTACTCATATGCGATACAAACCTGATGCAAAAACAAAAATTGCGCTAAGCGACACTGAAATGAATCGCTTGCTGATCGCAGAGTTTGTCGACAATTATCTTTCTCAAAGAGCTGCATCTGAGGGATGGACGTATAAAAGAGACAATATTAAAGTCTACTTCTGTTTAGGAGCCGATATAAAACCTACCAAGCTTTACGACCCATGTATTCCAGTAGCAACTGATCCCAAAGGCTTTGAATATGCATCTGTGCCAGGCATTGAATTTCTTAGTGATAATGAGGTCCGTGTGCTGAGCATTAGGGAATCGGAGGAGAGACGGCGCATTTTAGAAGACATGCTTCGAACAAAGACCGACGAAAATGAACAACAGACATAAATATGCGGTTGCAATTGTTGCTAGTCAGAAAAAGCTCGCGCCTGTTGAAGATGTGTAGCCCTGGAGAAATCGCGTCTGAATTGTCGAGAAGAACCGACGCTGACTGAATTCACCGCAGGCAAAAAAATTAACGATAACTTTTCGGTGCAGGCGCAGCTTGCGAAGGACGTCAATTCGCCCGGATGGGCGTGGCGGTTCGGCGGGAAATATAAAATTTTCTGATTTTTGTTATGTGACCTTCCTTTAACCCTAACAGAAACCTACGGTTTCAACCGCAGGAGTAGGTCATCATTCGACTATAATCGAATGATTTATATACTTTACTCGACTATAATCTAGCATGAAAGATGAGATTTTAGCTGAGTGGAATCCGTGGTGGGGACGTAAGCCTGATTTCGGCTTGTTGGACAGAGAATTGAAAAAAGATGTCATGGAATGGGTAGACAGAAAGGAAATAGTTGGCATTATTGGTGTTAGAAGAAGCGGCAAGACATCGTTGCTATATCTCGTTATTGAATCTCTGCTGAATTACATAAATCCTAGAAATATTTTGTTTATAAAGTGTGATGATGACAGGGTAGAAAAAAAAGATATTATATCAAGGTCTATAGAGGCTTACAAGGAACTCGTAGATGCAAGCAGCAGAGTTTTTGTTTTTATAGATGAGATACAGGAATGTGAAGGGTGGGAAAGCACTCTGAAGCGCCTATACGATCTTGAAAAAAATATGAAGTTCTTTATCTCCGGATCTAATTTTTCCATGCTAAAGGAGGATATTACCTACAAATTGGCTGGAAGGGTAGCTTATTTCGAACTATATCCGTTTAGTTTTTCAGAAACTCTAAAATCATTCGCAGGTAAAAAAGATAAGATAAATCTTTTATCAAAAAGGCACGAAATAAAGCACAGGTTTATGGAATATATGGAATTTGGAGGGTTTCCAGAGGTTTTTCTTGAAAGTGATGTAAAAAAGAAAACACAGATACTCCAGTTTTATTATGATACCATAGTCTACAGAGATATTACAAAAAGAAGGCAGATAAGAAATGCCACAAAGATGGAAAAGATGATAAATTTCTTTCTTCAAAATGTATCGAACCCTGCCAATTTTTCAAAGGTAGGGGAGTTTGCATCCATTTCAACAGACAGCGTAAGCGAGTATGTCAAGTATCTTCAGGATGCATTTTTCATATTCAGCGTGCCTATGTTCAGTTTTTCTGTAAAAAAACAGGAAATAAATCCTAAAAAGATATATTGCGTGGATACAGGCATAAGAAATGTAAAAGGCTTCAGATTTTCAGAAGATTTAGGAAGACTTGCCGAAAATATGGTGTTCGTAGAAATAAAGAGGAGGAATTGCACAAATCCATTAGTAAGCGTGTTTTATTGGCAGAATAAAAACTCTGAAATTGATTTTGTTGTGAAAGAAGGTGTAAAAGCCAAAGAACTTATTCAGGTCTGCTGGAACACAGAAAATGAAGAGACATTTAAAAGAGAGTTTAATGGGCTTGTTAGTGGAATGAAAGAATTCGGGTTAAAAGAAGGTGTAATTTTAACATCGGATAAGGAAGGAAAATATACTATAAAAGGCAAAAGGATAAAATGCATTCCATTATGGAAGTGGATGATGGAAAAAACGTTTCAGTAATTTTTAATACCTTCGCAGCTAAATCTTACCAGACTGAGATAAATTCTGGTCTGAAAGGCCCTGCTACATTCAGAACAGGACCGAAATTTAGCTGAACTTGAATAGGTTTTTTAATACTTTTTCTTGAATATTATATGTCATGTCTTCTGTGCACATAATCAATTACGGCTGCTCCAATAATCAGGCAGAAGGACAGATAATGGCAGGATATCTGGAAAAATCAGGCTTTTCTATAGTTGGCAACGAAGACAAAGCAGATATAATAGTTGTCAACACGTGCAGCGTGAAGGGCAAGACGGAAAGCAAGATCATGCACAAAATCAACGAGCTACAAAAAATTTATCCGGGTAAGAAGCTCATTATATCGGGGTGCCTGCCTGAAGCAGAATTAGGCCGGGTGCGCCACGCAGCGCCGAATTCTGCAATCGTGAGCACCAACCATATTTCAAAGATTAGCGTTGCCGCTGATTTCGCCCTACAAAATGAGACAGTTGTTTTCGTTGGCAAGAACAAGGAAGAGAAAGTAAATGTGCCGAAGATCCGCACAAACGGCGTGGTAGATATAGTGCCTATTTCAAGCGGGTGCATGTCCTACTGCACGTTCTGTTCGACGAAGCTTGCAAAGGGCGACCTCTTCTCGTTCAGCGAAAAAGCGATAATCGATGAGATAAGAAACGCAAAGGTCGGCGCAGGCGCAAAGGAATTCTGGCTGACGTCACAGGACAACGGGTGTTACGGCTTTGATCACAAAACAAATCCTGCAAGATTAATGAAGAACATCATCACGAACGTTTCTGGTAAGTACTTCCTGCGGTTTGGCATGGCGAACCCGCAGCACTTCAAGTGGTTCATGCCAGAGATTCTAGATGTATACGAAGACGACCACGTTTTCAAATTTCTTCATCTGCCGGTACAAAGCGGAAGCAATTCAGTATTGCAAAGCATGGCGAGGGGGCATACGGTTGACGACTATAGAAATATTGTCGAAGCTTTCAGAGAAAAATTCCCTGAAATTACAATATGGACAGATATTATTGTCGGCTTCCCACAGGAGACAGAAGAAGATTTCCAGCAAACAATCGAACTTCTTGAAGAGACAAGGCCTGATGTTGTAAATGTTTCTTCGTATTCAGCCCGCCCAGGAACGCGGGCGGCGAGGATGAAAAAAATACCAACAGAGGTAGTAAAAGAAAGAACAAAAATTCTTGCAGAGATTTTGAAAGAAATCTATCTTGAGCGCAACAAAGGATGGCTTGGCCTGTCTGATTCTGTGATAGTAGATGAGTTCAACCAGGCAAAAAACAGCTTTATCGGTAGGAATTACGCGTACAAGCCGATTGTGATAAAAAATTCTGAAAATATTGAGCTAGGACAGATCGCAAACGTAAAAATAATTAATTATACTTCTACCTATTTGATCGGGGAAATTATAGATTAGTGGTTTGGAAACAAGTCCTTCCATCTTCTTCTTGTATGATCGTCTGTTTCCCACGGGAAGACAAGCCAAACAGAATATAATTTTTTGTCTATTGTTTTTTGGTGGTAGTTGCGCACATAAAAATCAACATCCCTTTCTGTCGCTCTTGCATATGGTTTTCTGTATAATGTTGCTATAAGAATATTTTTGCCGCTTTCCAGGAGGGGTTGCTCTACCATAGTTGCTGTATGCCCTTTGTCAAAAACATCATCCAAAAGGATAGCGTCGTCATAGTTTTTCAACGCTTTTAGCGCTTGTCTTATATCATCTTTGTCAACGAATGCCGCGCCTTCTTTGTTTAATCTACCTTTCTTATAACGACTTACTTTGATATTTACATAATCTATGTTGCCATCTTTTTCAGTCTTAATAAGCGATTTCCTTAACTCACCGCTGACATACGGCAATATCGCAGCGCCACCTCTTCCAAGGGGGAGAAGTAGGGGTTGCTTCTCTTTGTATTCGTCACGTTTAGTTTTCAGAATCTGTCGCACAATCCTATCAGAATCATCTGCAATTTTTGTTGGTCCTATAGGACGAAGGAAACAACCTATATCATCATTTACATATATATCATTTTTCTTTTCCCATGCCATACAATAACCATAAACCAAATCTTTTTATGCTGATTATGATGTTTTTAAAACATTCAATACAATTTCTTATCATGAAATTCAAATCACTGGTTGAATTGTACAAAAATCTTGAGGCTACCACGAAGAAGCTCGAGAAAACAGACATGGTTGCTGAATTCTACAAGAAATGTCCTGACGACGATCTTTACAGGGCTGTCGTCCTTTCCATGGGGACTGTTTTTCCAAGGGGCGAGCAGGAATTAGGCATAGCTGCAGAGATGGTGAAAAGGGTAATCATGAAGGTAAGCGGGGCAAGCGAGAAAGAACTGGTGGAACAGTTCAAGAAGACTGGCGATTTGGGGTCGGCGGCAAAAAATCTTATGGAGCACAGAAAACAGAAATCATTAGGCACAAAGGAACTGACGATAGACATGATTTATGACAACCTCAGAAAACTGCCGGAAATAAGCGGTGAGGGCAGCCAGCAGAAGAAGGTTGATTTGGTTGCAGAGCTTTTGTCGGCTGCTAATCCTGACGATGCATTATACATTGTTCGCATTACTCTTGGCCAGATGCGAACGGGCGTTGCCGCCGGGCTTGTCCGTGATGCAATAGCACAGGCATTTGATCAGGACAAAAAAGAAATCGAGCACGTGTACAACCTTACAGGCGACTACGGGCGTGTGGCAGAAATGGCAAATAAGGGAAGAATGAAGGCGGAGATCCAATTAGGAATGCCTATAACAGTCATGCTCGCAGACCGCGGCGGGGATGACATAAAATCTGCTGTTGAGAGTTTCAAGAATGCAGCGTGCGAAAAAAAATATGACGGCTTTCGTGTGCAGATCCACAAGAACGAAAATAAAATCTGGGTTTTTTCCAGAAGGATGGAAGACGTCACAAAACAGTTTCCTGACATTGTCGAATGGTCAAAAGAAAATCTCAAAGCGAAGCAATGCATTGTAGACGGGGAGGCGCTTGCGATAAACGCGAAAACAGGAAAGTCCATGCCGTTCCAGCAATTATCACGAAGGATACAAAGGAAGTATGATATTGATAAGATGGTTAATGAAATTCCTGTGCAGGTTAATTTGTTTGACTTAATTTATATCAATGGCGAGAGCTACATGCAGCGTCCGCTTCGCGAACGCTGGTCTGCACTCAAGAGAATTATTAAAGAGGCGAAAAATTTCAAACTGGCTGAGCACATCGAGACAAATAACATAAAAGAAGCTGAAAGATTCTATCGGGACGCTTTGAAATCGGGCGAGGAAGGCGTCATCGTGAAGAACATGGACGCACATTACCAGCCAGGCCGCCGTGTTGGCTACTGGCTAAAGGTCAAGCCTATAATGGAGCCATTGGATTTGGTAGTTGTCGGCGCGGAGTGGGGCGAGGGCAAAAGGGCAAACTGGCTGTCGTCTGTAATATTAGCCGCAAGAGAAGGGAATAAGCTTGCCGAGACAGGCAGGATGGCTTCCGGTTTCACAGAGGACCAATTGGATGAACTGACAAAAAAATTGAAAGGGCTGATAACTGAAACGCACGGCAAAGTCGTTGGCGTAAAACCTGAAATTGTGTTAGAAATCGGCTACGAGGAAATACAAAAATCATCAAAATACGGCAGCGGATTTGCTTTGAGATTTCCAAGATTATTAAGGATAAGAGATCCTTTAGAGAAAGGACCAAAAGACGCAGATACCGTGAGGACGATAGAAAAGTTATACGGTGTACAGCGGGGCAGGAAGAAATCTACCTCTTAAAATCCCTTTTAAACTTTTCTAAACTTCTTTAATAGAGAAGTTTAATCAAGAAAGGGATTTGTATGCAAGCTATAATACTTGCCGCGGGCGCGGGCACAAGGCTAAGGCCGCTGACAGAAACAGCGTCAAAGCCAATGATACCTGTTGCAAACAAGCCGATTCTGGAATGGTCGATAAAATCTGTGCAGGACTTTGTCGACGAAGTCATAGTCGTTGTCAGCAGGCAGGAAAAAGACGTGCAGGAGTATTTCAGGGGCAAATGCGAGTTCGCTGTTCAGGAAAAGCAGATAGGCACGGCTAACGCGATCCAGACAGCTGAAAAATTTATAGATGACAAATTCATTGTTGTCAACTGCGATGATTTTATCCACAGGGACGACATAAAAAAATTCTCAAAAATCAAGGGCAACGCCATAGGGACGTTTGACGTAAGCAACCCACAAAACTTCGGCGTCGTAGAAACGGATAACAACAAAATCCTAAGCATAACAGAAAAGCCAAAAAAGCCAGCATCGAATCTCGTCAACTGCGGGCTTTACCTTTTTGACAAGAAGATATTTGACGCGATAAGACAGACAAGGGCTTCACCAAGAAAAGAGTACGAGATAACAGACTCGATAAAAATACTGATGAAAGAAGAAGAATTATCATCTTTTAAATTGTCCCGGTGGGTCACAATAAATTATCCATGGGACATTCTTGACGTCAACAAATTCATTCTTGAGGAGTTCGGGTCCATGATTTCGAATGACGTTGAGATCCGGCCGGGAGTTCATATGGAATACCCCGTTGCCATTGGCTCTGGCTCTGTGGTAGGGCCAAACTGCTTTATTCGCAAATACTCGTCTATCGGGAGCAACTGCCGTGTCGGCCAGAGTGTCGAAGTAAAAAACTCTATTGTGATGGATAATTCATACGTTTCACACCTTGCATACGTGGGCGATTCCATCATAGGCAGGAATTGCAACGTAGCGGCGGGCGTGAAGTTTGCAAACCTGCGGCTCGATGAAAAAAATGTATGGATGAAGGTGAACGGCAAAAGCGTGGACACGGGGCACACAAAGCTGGGAAGCATAGTTGGCGATAACGTGAAGTTCGGCGTTAACGCGACGATAATGCCCGGCAGGAAGATTTGGCCGAACGTGATGATACCGCCGTGCGCTGTTATCGATGAAGACGTGGTGAAGCAGCCGAGGTTGAAATAAATTTTTGCGGTTTTTCACATGATCGAAGAAATTTATCTTCTATGGTCTCCAGATGGTTGGGGCGTTTATGGAAAATGCCAATGTCCAGACCCTGGCGCATTTCCAAAGTACTGGTACAGAAAATATGAAATTCCAGTAGAAAAATCGGAGGTCGCATTCAGAAAGTTATTAGAAATAAAAATTAAATTGGCTATGGATGGGACAATACCAACAAAAGATAACTACGAGAAAATATTCCCAGATATGTCAGAAATTTGAGGTGTAACTGTAATGGTTACTAAATGAAATCCCTTATTGAGGATTTCTTTTCGAATCTTTTAGAAGATTCAAAAATAAGGTTATAAAACTTTGCGTGGAATGAATTGTAGAACCAAGTACCGAATGAAATCTTTGCCCTTTCTTTAGGGTTTACAAAGACCTTTCTTTCGGGAAAGAAAGGGATTTGTTATGGCACTGAAAAAACAATGGTACGAGATCGTGGCGCCGAAGATGTTTGGCGAGCGTGTTGTCGGGGAGACGCTGGCAGTCGAGCCAAAGCAATTAGTCGGCAGAACACTGCAGGTAAACCTCATGGAGCTCGTCAACGACTACTCAAAATTTTACATCAAGATAGACCTTCAGATAGACAGCGTACAGGGGCAGAAGGCGTATACGAAAATGATCGGGCACGATATAATGACAGAGCACATTTATCGAATGGTGCAGAGGCACGGCCGTCGGGTGGATATTATACAGGACCTTACAACAAAAGACGACGTAAGGGTAAGGGTAAAGACGGTCTTTGTTCTTCTTAGGCGCGTCGGAACATCGATGAAAGAAGCAACACGCAAGGTTGGCAAGGAGAAGGTCGAGGAGATCGTGAAAGACGTGACATTCGAAGAGCTCGTTCAGATGATCATACGCGGCGAGCTTGCGGGCGAAGTGCGAAGGGCGTGCAACAAGGTCTATCCTGTGGCGAGCATAGAGATCAGGAAAACAGAAGTGCTTCAGGAAAAGAAAAAACAGATCAAGGTCGAGGCACAGCAATAAACGTGTCAGAAACGTACACAAGAAAAAGGGTTATATAAGGGATTTCACTTTTCCTTCTTTGCCATTTCCAAGAACTGCTTTTCTGTATCGATAGAATTGTAAACTTTCATTATGGTATCTTTTGTATAATCAGCTCTTTCGCCGATTGGGTAATGCGTAAAAATAGTACCGTCTTCGTTGAGCAAAAATAACCTGTATTTTTCAGCGCTATGATTGCTAATTATATCGACAACAAGCAAGCGGCGTGTATCGAGCTCTTTGGAATGTTCATATTCTTTGTCGGGCATAATAATCACGGTCTTGGGGAATCTGGATTTTTCGGCGCCGATGGTTGCGATGGATCGCGGGTGCTAAGGATTTGCCGCGTCTTGTACGCTATACGCCCGTCTTGCAGCCTGTAGCCTTCATATAGCTCATTTAAAATGGGATGTATTACGACGCTATCCTGGATTCCGTCGCCTGTCCTGTCTTCGATTCTATGGCCTTGGTTGCATGAGTAGTTGAAAAGCACGGCTGATAAAAAGGCTAAAGCGCCCAGGGGAACCGACAGTAAATAAAACGGTTTGTCTGCATCACGATATTTGCTTCCTGGCATACGACCACCCAAAATTTTTATTGCAATATCTATCTTTTGCTCTTGAACTCTTCGTGTCGTGCGTTGACGGACGCGGATATCCAGAACATGCCTGCTATCAGGAACAGCAGGAATATCAATACAACGGATATTCCGAAGCTCATTGGCGTTGTTCCTTCCAGCCACTGCAGGTTGCCGGCCATGAGGCCGCCTGCGAAGAAGAACAGTGCCCCCAGTATCCACAGCCCGTGCACATGGAAATCGAATGACATTTTTGTTACACCTCGAATATGATTTTACTCCGTCTTTTTAGCATTATTTATTGCATCACTCAGTTTCCAATAATTATTTACTGTTTCGCTTACCTTAAGGCAACAATCTATTACCTCTTCCCAAGGCGGAGGTTCTGATCCCCACCCTCGACTAAACTTCGGATAATCTGAGTAATGCCCATCATCAAAAATGCCGGTATGAGCCAAAGACTTTTGTAATTCATTTCACACACCTCTCCAGTAACCCCTTTGAGCGTACTCTTGTGACCTTAAAACCATGAATTCTGAATCAGCTTGACTCATATAACCGATCACACGGCCATCATTGTCGACTTTCAGCGCGCCTATCTGGAATGGCAAGAGCGGATACCCCAGATTCTTTGCGTAGGCAGGTATAAATCGCTTCAGCGTTGGCTTTGTCTTCACCACACCTCTGATGAAATGTGATTCATTTCGGTCAAATGACTGCATAATTATCACACCCTTTCGCTGTTGCTGTATATTAGTTTAGGGCCCTTTTGTATGAGACTTTTTTGTATCGCCTGAACGCCATACATCATTCAGGTTTTCGCTTACCCGCGTGCACTGTTCCACCTTTGCAGTGTATTCAGGAAATTGCTCAATATTTGACGCAGGCGCGAACACGACGTAATCCGGAAAATACGAACCGCCTTCGCCCTGTATCGTGCCTATCATTATATCGTGCTTATGATTGCCGTCTATGCTCAGGTATACATCGGATATTGACGACATCGGTAAACTCGGCAAATACGCGAATACACCACCAACTTCGGCGAGTCCTTTTGTCAATTGGCACGTCCTTATGGCCGTTCTTACAAATCCCAGCAGCATGCTATCACGCAAGACAATTATATATATAGTGTTATTAATGAGTGGTGAAATCTTTAAATACCTTTTCCGGCACAGGTCAGACTATTTTGAACCTTCTCAGCAGGGCCACGATAACAGCCACAAACACGACAGCGCCTATTATAGAATAGGCAGCAGACTTAGTTATCAGGAATACTATGACAAATACAACAACAATCAGGAACAAAAATGATTCCAGAGCGCCTGCGCCCTTGGTTTTCATGCTTACAGCCTCCCGTACTGATGCTGCTATCTATTATATATCCAAGGAAATTATAAGAAATAAAGATATAAAGTATGGCACAATAAGTGTTGCACGGTGAGCCTATGCAGTTAACAGCAGACATAAAGAAAGGTGAAAAATACTTTATCGCCAGGTGCCGTGAATTGGGTGTTACAACACAAGGCAAAACAGAAGAAGAAGCCAGAAAAAACCTGAAAGAAGCGGCTGGATTACATTTAGAGTCTATGGTAGATTACATGATAGAACATGGAAAGGTTCGGATTGAGCGTGGAAAGATAATAGCCTGATTCTTATGAAGCTCCCTGTAATCTCTGGGAAAGAACTTATAAAAATTTTATAAGAATTTTGGATTTCGCCCTATACGACAAAAAGGAGATCACGTAACTATAACAAATGACAATTACTTTGCAACGGTACCGCTTCATAAAGAACTTGATGTAGGAACTTTACAGGGCATTTTGGAGGACTGTGGAATTTCCAGAGAAGATTTCTTGAAGGCGTATAGGAAATAAGTATAAGACATTTTTTCTGATTATATTTGCAACGAGTTACAGTTAGCTTTATATACTATTAAGTAGTAACAAATACAGATAAATACCGTACAGGAGAATTATAAAGGAAAATGGCGGTGTGAACTGCATGAATGAATTTATATTCGTTTCTTCTCAAGAGTTAGAGTATGAACTTCTTTGAGAAAGAAGTTTAATCAAGAAAGTGGAGAATTTTCATTATGAAACAAAAAGCAAAGCCGACAAAAACAGCAGAGCAGAAAGAAGCGCCAGAGACAAAAAAGACGAACAAGGCAGCTGAAGCCATGCGGAAGAGGAAGCTGAAGCTGGCTGAAAGCTTCAAGGACGAGGTTCTCAAGAGATACAAGAACGTCGTCAAGGCAGTTGTTCTTTTTGGATCGTTGACGCGCGGGGACTTCCACGAGAAGAGCGACGTTGATATGCTGGTTGTCATAGACGATGTATTGTCGAGGTTTACGCCTGAGATGAAGGACGCGTTTGACGACAAGCTTCACGAGATAGCAAAGTCGATTTCTGAGGATATCACTGTCCAGCCTGCGTGGACGTTGTCAGAGTTCTGGGACATGGCTCGCATCGGGCATCCGCTTCTTTACACGATTGTGCGTGATGGCTGGGCGTTGTACGACACGGGATTCTTTATTCCTATAAGAAAGCTTCTCGAGCTGGGAAAAATACCCGCAACACTGGAAGCCGTCGAGAAATTCATGGAGACGGCGCCGCAGAAGATAAACCGCGTCGAGACGGCAAAGCTCTACATGGTTGCCGAAGATTTGTATTATGCAATGCTCAACAGCTCACAGGCGGTGCTTATGTATTTAGGCTACAGCCCGCCTTCGCCTAAGCATACACCTATCGACGTCAAGGAACATCTTGTCGACCCTAAACTTCTTGAACAGGAATATCTCAACGACCTGAACTACATAATAGATTTCCGCAAGAATGTCGAGCACAAGGAAGTAAAAGACATAACGGGCCAGCACCTGGACGAGCTGATAGAGAAATCAAAGAAATTCGTCTCGCGCATGGAACAGCTTCTTTTGCAGCTGCAGAAGAAAAAGAAAGAGACCATCGTCGAGAAGAACTACGAAGTCATGATCAAGGCAGCTGTCGCGGCTTTAAAGAAATTAGAAAAACTGCCGCCCGACCCAAAGGATCTGCCGGCTGCGATCAAAAGGGACCTCATCGACGGCAAGTACGTCGACCCTTACTTTGACGAGATTTTCAAGCGAGTCATCACAATGAGGAAGATGCTCGACGACGACAAAATAAGCGAGATACCGCAAAAAGATATAGAGATGACGAGGGAGTACGTCCGCCGTTTTGTCGAGGACTTGAGGCCTATAATAGAAAAGCCCGAGAAGAAAGGCAAAGTGAAGGCTGTTTCTAAGAAAGGCAGAAAGAGGAAATAGCGTTTATACAGTATCTCCGAAAGTTGGATTACTGCCTGTTGGCAGTAATCCTCTACCGAGGTATACGCCAAGAGGCGTATACCTCACTTTCGGAGATACTATTATAAGTCATGATATGATCATGTTAAATCCAATGGCAGTTTTGAAACCGAAAGCTTTATAAAGATTGACTACTTTATAGTAACTATGAAAAGTGTAGAAATATATATCAGTCCAGGATTACGTGAATTGTATCAAGGGTTAGTACTTCAATTCTTAAATGAAGATTTAAGAAAGAGGAAGTTTCCATCACTAGAGTTTTATATAATGGAAAATATGGGAGAAGGAATCAATTGTGATTATGTTATTAATAATTTGAGAAATGTTGATGCAAGGAAATTGGTCAAAATAATAAATGAATTGGATGATTACTGTGTTAAGATTAGAGATTCTAAGGATTCTAAAATGTTAAGAGGACCTGTTAAATTTATGTAATATTGTTACAAAGTTTCAAAACTGCCACTCCTCCGAGCCTTCGGCTCTCGGTCGCTCCAAGTATTCGCGAGGACTTAACAGCACTTTTACGGTTCCGCCTTCGCTCTGCCGCTCGGCTCCACCCCAATTTTTGCTAACGCAAAACTTCGTAAAATGCCATATGTTATGTGCAATTCAGAGTTTGGCAAGCCCATGATCCGAATTCATCATTACAGAAATTGTCATCCCCAAACATCACGCCTGGAGTAATTTATTTTGTATTTTTCCAGAACATCTATAAACAAACTGGAGTTTTGTGCAGGCACTATTGCAGACCCTTTGCCGATTTTAATGCCGCCTGATTTTTCCAGCATGCCTGCATATATTTTTTTGCCCGATTTGTAGCCATAGAACTTGTTCAGCAATGCACCCTTCGCCTTACCGGGGTTTTCCCATGAAAGCAATGTATATGGACTAAGACCCTTTGGTTCTGCTGTGTATTTTCCATATAGAACGATCCCGGTTGATGCAATGCTTTGCGATAATTCTTCCCATTCCTCAAGTCTGCCGGCTTTTATGCTGATTTCATTATCTATTCCATGTGATTTGAATTGCAGCGCATTATTTGTAATATAAAATTGCTCTGCAAATTTGTTTAATTTTGCCCTGATCTTGAGCTGGGATTTTCTTGAGCATTTCAAATCAAAAAATATATCTATATCAGAATTCTCCGATGCCGTAAGCCTGGCCGCGCTGCCAAATAAAATAACGCTGCGCACGAATTTTAGATCGTCTTTTGAAAGGCCTGAAATAAGATAGGCGCCTGCCTGTATGGCGTATCGCAATATATCAATTGAATTCATTCTATCTCACCAACAGATTCTTTGACAGCTTTTTTAAGCTCAAAAAAATAGTCAAGTTTCTCCCTTAAAATAGAATCATTTCTAAGAGGAGCACCATAGATTATATCATCACGATTGCGCTCGATCTCTCTGGCAAATTCAAGTATTTTTCCGGAATTTTTGAGGATTCTTATGTCTTTTGTCAATAAACCAGCAAGTTTTACCTTGAGACGCTTTTCTTCTGACTTGAAGATTTCATGTTTTATTATTGATCCGGGTTTTATAGCTCCCGATTTATGAAGCCACATCTCAATGATGTGCTGCATACCAAGTGACATGGCTGCCATGACAAGTCGCTGTCTTTTCAGCAGTCCACGCGGATCCTTTATCGCGTCTTCCAATGATTCACTCACTTCTTTTATAGCAGCCAAATGCTTTTCTTCCTGCATAGGGTTATTTGTACCAAAGTCTTAATAAAGCTATCTATTCTATTTTAAGACTTGAGTCTTTAATCACCTGAATTTCCTCTTTTCCCATTCCTGGCCCTTCTGCTTGGCGACGGCTGAGCCGCTCAGGAATGTATGCTTCTCTTCTGCTACGGACAAAACGCCTTCGAGCGGGTCCCACGCGTGCTCCCTCATGGTGACGAGCTCTCTCTTGTAGACGGCGTCGTTCTTCTCGGATATGCCGTAGAACGTCAGCGGGAGCTCTTTCGGCGGTATGTCCTGTTCGAGATTATCAGCTATCTGCCTTAGTGCCAGGACAGAGTGCTCGAAGACCTCAAACGTCGTTTTTCCGCCGCCGCGGCCTGAGCCGCGCTCAAATATCAGAATGCCGTCCTTGAAGCCTTTTTTTCTCAGCATATAGAGCCACTCGTAGATTACTTCCTGCGCCTGTGAGCCCAGCGGTATCGGGATGTGCGCCTTTCCCCAGTAGGGCTTCGGCTCGCCTAAGTGAAAGAGGTAAATAAGCTTCCCGAAATCATTTGGAAGGTCGGGTATGACCTTGTACGGGTCAAGGTGCTGCGCAAGCATGTGCTCGAAATCGATGCAGAGCTTTATCTGGGGCGAGTTCACTTTTCTTATCAGCCATTGAGTATGCCTTGGGTCGTACAGGCGGTACAGCGCCTCGCCCTGCTCAGGTCCCTGCTCGACCTCGGGCAGTTCAAAGCAGATTATAAGTCCGTGCTTGTTCACGTACTCGAGAACGCTCATGCCGTCGAGCCAGTTTTTATTTTCAACGTTATCCTTTACTGTTATGTGGCCTTCGATGTATTTTGAAGCGACGGCTGCGTTGAACTCGTATTCTTTGTCGGTATACGCCTGTCCAGGCTTCATCGGCCCTACGATATTTGTCCATAGTGAATCACCATTTGTGTGCATATCGTTGGCGACGGTCATGTAGGCGTCGATCTCGCCTGCTTCCAATATATATCTGCTAAATTCTGATTTCTTCCACGAGTCGTAGAATTCTTCGGCGTTTCTCTGCAGGTCGTGCATCCTGCGCGTGTAGTCCTCGTACGCCTCGTTCTGGGCCTTTTCAACAGCGCTGTTTTCATGCATCCGCTGCTGCTCTGGCGGCAGTTCCTTGTAGCGCGGATTCTCGTGCAGTTCTTTTATCGCCTGGTCGACCTTTCTTTTTCTTTCGTTGTTGTACGCTTCTTCGAGCTTCTTTACCTTGTCGCGGAAATCCTTTTCCCTTGATATCGTCTGCGCCATATGGCCTTCTGTAATTATGCTCTTTATGTAGTCCTTTGCGGCTTTGGACTTGTCGGCAAACATCCAGAATGGCTTTCCGTTTGGAGCCACGACCTGATACTGGAATCCAAAAGGCCTTATTCGGGCTTCGTTGAACTGCAGTATGCCTGTGCTCGAGGTGTGTATGTTTATGTACACAATGCCCATGTCAACAGCATTCTTGACCGTGCGCACAAGCCTGAGGTGCGCCTGGTCCCATATTCGGCGCTCTGCAGACTCAAGGGCAGCCATATGGCCGATCTCGGCGTGCATGCCTATCTTCAGGCCGAGCTCTTTCTTTATTCTGATAAGGTTCTGTTGCACCTTTGGCTCAAGGAACTCCGCTACGGTCTCGAGGTCTATCTGATTGAACGTCACGCCGGCCGTGGCTATAAAGCCAGCTTTAGACGACAATCCGAGAAGGGCAGGGTCACGTGCTATCTGCCAAAATCCTGAAGAAACACCGACCTGATAAGACATTTTTTTCACCTGATATTAGTAAATCAAGCTCTGTAGAAATGCTCGATAAAGAGCATCGACGTAGACATATACGTCTTTTGACGTATCTGTCAGCTAGAGCTATTATCGACAGATAATAGCTCTCACGTCGATGCTCTTGCATAGGTTTTCTACAGAGCAGTAAATCACAAATTAAACGATTATACGATTTATTTTTGAATTCTTTCACCGTCCGCCGTATTCCATCTTCTGCTTGATAAAGTTGACGATAGGAACGTAGCGGTCGCCTGCTACCGGAGCGAGGTAGTACTTTGTTATTCGCTCGTCCCAGTCGCGCTCGTACGGGCCTTTCTTGAATA
Source organism: uncultured archaeon (assembly GCA_964373255.1). Taxonomy (GTDB): domain Archaea; phylum Aenigmatarchaeota; class Aenigmatarchaeia; order GW2011-AR5; family GW2011-AR5; genus JACPVU01. Next base: position 19,648 of record CAYJTG010000011.1, on the reverse strand, counting down.
GCGCGAAAGGAAGGTTAAACTTGTCCATGAGGCTTTTCACAGGCCCAAGAGGATTCCGTTCTTTCTTTAGGACAGTCCTTGAGCCGGGCACGCGGCGCGGTATTCCAAGCAGGTTATCGACGTATCGGTTGAATTCCTCCTGCTTGGCCTTGAGCTCCAGAAGCTTCACGAACAGGGCATTCTGCGACATCACAACAAGGTTTACGTCAAAGATGCCGTCCTCGATCTCGTCGCCCGTCGCGGTCCTCATGTTGGAGCGGTTGAGCTTGATTATGAAAAACGAGTAGTATTCCCTGTTCTTGTTCATCCATGTCGGAGATGAGCCAAATAAGAACTCATCCCTCTGCTGCTTTATCCAGTCGTCTGTTATCCACGGATGTTTTACTATGAGGCCGTGATTCTCGTCAAATATAAGATTTTTTTTTGTCCACGGGTCGTACGGGTCTATGCGCTTTTTTGCAAAATATTCGCCAGGCACCTTGTAAATCTCGGGCGATATGAAATCCTTCCAGGTCCATATGATAATCTGCGAGAACGACAGCGCGTGGCCGACGGGCGTCATGAAGCTTGTCCGCATCGTCGACCTGCGGGTAGGATCGGAAAGGCCCTCTTCTATCATCTTGTGCCTTGCAATGTAGGGCTTTACCCACTCGCGGTACTCTACAACGGATTTTTTTCTGCTGCCCGCGAGCTCAAGTATTCGCCCATACCTGGCAGCAACCTCTGGCAGGAAGAGGTTTTTCCATTCAATATAGAGCTTGTTTTTTGTGACCAGCACAACGGCTTCGGCCTTTGTTATGTCCAGCTTCTTCATGAGCTTGTCAGGGTCGACGTCTTCGTCGCCCATTTTCATGAAGTCTGAAATAAGCGTTGGCCATCTTGATATGATGCTCCTTATCGATATACCCTCGCCTGTGTGAAAATCAACCTGGTCGATAAACATAGCTTTCAGAGAGTGATTATCGGTACGCGTGACCCTTTCTTTTCTGGTTTTGTCGCTCTCGTCCACAACCAGGCACAAATCCCTTACGTCGTCATCGTCGTGGTTGTGCTCCTTTATATCAGCTTCGCCAAGCTCTTTCGGCGTACGGTAACCCAGGTAGCGCAGCATTTCCTCGTATTTTCTCTTGTCGTGCATGAGAAGCTCTAAGTCAGCCACAGACTGGGACACAGAGCCCAGCCCCTGCTTGATCTTTCCCTCAAGCTCTTCTTTCTGCCTCTGCGTCAGCTGGTAGTACTGCGCGTGAACCGGCGAGACCTCTATCCACTCGTCGGCTTTCTGCACAAGATACTCCCACTTGCCAAGCTGGAACATCAGCTGGTAATAGATTCGTGATACAGATCCGAGCGCGCCCGTGTAGTCCAACGACACGCGCGCCTCGAACGGTGAACCCGCGAGTATATGACCGATCCACTCGCCGCCAGGCCCGACTTTTTCATTCAATGCCTTGTTCATAAGCACGCCTGTTACAGGGTCCTTGTCAAAATTATCCATGATGTATTTTCTCTCTTTTCTCTCTTTCGCCATTGAAGACACCATTTATTCTCTCAATTACTTCTTGCACAGACGCTGTATTTTAAGTTTTCTGAATTCAAAAATAATGCAGAAAGAAACCGTTTTGTTTGTGGCAGAAGAAACGTACTGCCAGCTTTGGCTGGCGTTGACGTCACGCAAAAATCAGGAGGTATATACCAACTATGAGAAATATAAGGCCTATGAAAATAGCTGTCAGACCCATGCCATGCCTTTGATAATCCTGAACGTCGGGAAAATTCACCGTCATGAATATGCCTATGAGCGTGAGAATTAAGCCGGCTATTTTCGTGAGTATGATAGGAAGCGTTATTCGCGTGACGAGTATCCACCCGCCGCCTATCACGGCTGCAATGCCGAGAAGAAACATGACAAGAAAGTGCGCGTCCTTGAGGTCGCCCTCTATTGTGTAATATATTGCGATTATGCCGAACGCCAGAAGCGCAGCGCCGCCTATGATATCAAAAACCATGATTCTTATTGCACGCGGCTGCTTATAAAATTTCACTCGGGCTCTATGCCAAGCGTCCTCTGGAAGTTTTTGCGCATCTCGTTGAGCATGTCTTTGCCGTCTTCTATGTACATGCGGCGCTGTTGGTTGTAGAAAGTCAGGTTGTAGAACCACCAGAAGCCGCGCTGGATGAAGTTCGAGAAATCGTATCTTGTGTGCAGTGTTCCCTTCAGCTCGATGCGCACCCAACCTGTGCGCTCCTTTGCGTGCTGTGAGCCCTGGATTATTATCCTCAGCCGTGTTTCTGTCCAGTTGTCCTCCTTCCTTTTTCCCATCCACCTGCCGTAGAAGTCGCGCATCTCGGCGCTTGTCGCGTCCCACCTGACGTCTGTTTCTAGAACATCCTTTGCGCTGACCTTGAGCGTATACCGCAGCAGGCCCGACACCGTGTTGACCACAGCAAACGGATTCTTGCCGTCGAACCTCACAACAAGCGTATCTTTTGGCGCGAGTATGTCGTCGACGATCTCAATCTTTGGCATGAATCATCACACAAAATAGGTGCAGTATTAACCGATCGTTTATATAACTGAGTTTACATATAGCGAACAACAAAAATAATATGTCCGAAATCTTTTGTTGATTCACTATAACGATATTCTAATGTCCAGCGTCTTCCTTGAGTTTTTCACCGAAGTCCTTCAGCCCCGACTCAAAGCTCACGATAGTTTCCTTCCCGTAATTTATGTACTCCATTCTTTTCCTGTGATAAAACCGGGTGTGCCAGAACCTTCTCAGCATCTCGTAAATAATGCTCTGCTGCCAGACCGTATCCTGTGGGTACTCTGTTATGAGGCGGGGCCTGATCCTTATGTCGATCTTTCCTTCGCCAGAAGCCGAGAACCCCCTTATCGTTATCTCCAAAGCCAGGTAGCTGAACGTGTCAAGTATTTTGTTCACTTCCCACTCGACCTCGAATTTCTCAACGTCCTTGCCCTTTTCCCAGTTGTAGTTTTTCTCCTGCACGTAGGCGTCGGGCACGTTGAATACGATCTTGATGAGCTCCTTTGTCTTCTTGTAAAACTTCTCTGGACGCGGCCCTGCGTAGGATATTCTCAGGTCTTTCACAGGCTCGAATATGTAGTCCCAGATCAGAAGCTTTGTTCTTGCCCATACCATAAAAGCACCACTATGTTATAATTGCATCGGCACTACATTTATACATTTCTGTATGAGCTGTTTATCAAAATACAGCTTTTTATTCGCCTGTTTCATAATATATAGCTAAACAAGAAAAGAATCAGGTATTATATTTCTTGTTTGCTATACATGGTGAAGCTACGCTTCACCTGTACAGGAGAATCTTCGATTCTCCATGTAAATGAAGCAAGTTATAATATCCAGGTTATTTACTTGCTTCATAATATATTGATAAAAATGTTTGGATGGATCAGCGGGAGAATAAAAAGAAACAAGGAGGAGGACTACGACGACCTGAGGTCAGGTATACTCGGCGAGCCTGCTCCGTACACGCCTGCTGCGGCAGAGCCACCGCCTGCAAGGGGGTATGAGGATTTTACGCCCAGGACAAGGGATATATTTGAGCCCATACCAACGGCAACACTACCGACGCCAGAATTTGACACCCCCACGAAAAGCAGGGATTATGATATCATGGACAGATTGAATCTCATAGAAAGCCAGCTCTCGTCTGTCAGAAGCATGACAGAAACAATCAATGAGCGATTAAAGAACATGGAAGCCAAATTAGGAATGCAGAGGAGATATTAGAATTAAGCTGTTTCTTCGTATTTAACTACTTCAAATTCACCAATAATTTTTGTGCCTAATAGCTTAACGTAATCGCCAACAGCTGGCAATCTTTTGTCTCTGTTTTGTTCCATTAAATCAAAATCAAGATAACCAAGCTGAATTTCAAATTGTGTGTGGCGCGTCTCTTGGAATCCGACCTTCTTTTACATAAGACTTTATTAATTTATAGTCAACAATTCCGTCCGCCATAAATGCATCTACGTTTGATAGAATTTCATGTAAATAACCGGCGAGAACATCAAAAATCTCACCATCACATTTTACTCTGTGTACCATAAAAGAAAGTATCGTAATTAAATATTTAAAACCATTAATGTGACGCAAGAAAATACTAATTTACTAATTGATGAATCTCAAAGATATTTTTGCTGAATAGTAACAATAATGATAAGAAACAGTATCAACAGTATCCTACTTCTTCATTCCCGCTTTCTGCGCTTGTCTCTAGATTTCAACGACGCATCAAAATTGTTTTTGAATCTATGGTATTTTGATACCTCAGAATCTATGAATATTGTCCTTATTTCAGGCAATTCATCAGATGGAACAAGCAAAAAACTATTATTGTCAAGCAAATAGAAAACGAAGTCCGTATTATTGTTATTGCGGCGTGTATAAAGACGATAGGCTGCACCGTCGCTATAGAATTCCCCTGGTTTATACTTCGATGCCTTCCGCAGCAGTATGTTTTTGCAATTTATTCTGGCAGAGCGAGTCTTTAATCCACTGCGTTTTTTCTGGATAAACTCGATATCACCTGAAGAAACATACCGCCTTGCTGTCTTGTAGAATGCCCTGAAAAGTTCATTGCCGAATAATTCTTTTCTATAATTTGATGTTGCACACAAGCGCATTCTTTCATGACCTGTGCCTGCCTTGTCCGGGAAAATCTTGTCGTGCCACTGCCTGACGCATTCCTTTGTCTTTTCAAATTCATGACCTATTTCTTTATAAGAGAGGCACGGCTTCGCGAATGCCTGCAGCAGCTTTTCGTAAGATCCACGCCCGTACTTTGCGTCAAATTTTTCTCTTCTCACAGCCCCGTCTTCTACGGCAATTATAGAATTTCCATGACTATAGTTTTTCATTTCAGACGCGCAGTAAAATGAAAACGCAAAAGTTCTTAAAGACAGGCTCTGTAGAAAACCTATAGATTCATGGTTGACAAAGTCAACCCGATGCTTTTGTTGGGCTTTTACACGCTTTACTCAAAAACGAACTTCACGTTCTTATCCATAATTTTGCTGACAAGCGGCGAGAGGCTTTCAACGCGATTTCTGAACCTCGTCTCGACACGGACCTTGTAGAGCTCTTTTGTCCCGTAGACCTTGTTTATTCCGATGACGGGCGCGCCGACGATCTTTTCTATGAGATTTTTTTCATCGCTTACATTTTCTATCACGCGAAGATTCTTGCCGAGCACCGTGGTTAATCTTCGCGAGTTGCGGCCGCCTTTTCCTATAAGCACGCCCGAGCCTTTCTTGTCGGCAACGACAACGTAATAGTCGCCCGCGTCCAAAGACCTGATGAAATCCGCGTCTATGCCTAACTTAAACAACGCGCGGGACATTTCAACGTCTGTCTTTGACACGTGGCCAGACGCGATCCTTTTGTTGCACGCGTTGCACAGGAAATCATTTTTCAGGCAAACAGAGCAAATCTTCATAATAAAAGACACCTTCTACATTAAGGGACACCTAAGGTTTCCCTTAAAATGCTCAAAGAACCGAAGGTTCTTTGGCATCTGCAAAGAAGCATAGCTTCTTTGAGATTCCGAAAAGCTTTGCTTTCTGAGCATCTATACTTACATGGTTAAGCGAAGCTTAACCTGTATCAGTGAAACTGTGTTTCACTAGATAATCCTTTCCTCTTAAAAATTTCTTAATCAACTTTCTTTCTAAAAACAACGCAGACTTTTTAAACGTTTTCTTGATTAAACTTCTTTAGGAAAGAAGTTTAAAATAGATTATTGGACTACTGTAATCATGCTAATCGGGGTTGTGGGCAAGTCAAACGTCGGAAAAACGACCATGTTTAGCGCCGCCACGCTTGTTGACGCGGAAATAAGCAACCGCATTTTCACAACGATAGAGCCCAACAAAGGGGTTACCTACGTGCGGACAGAATGCGCGTGCGGGAAACTGAATGTGCGATGCAATTCAAGAAATTCCAAGTGCGTTTCAGGAATTAGGTACGTCCCTGTAAAACTGGTGGACGTGGCCGGCCTCGTGCCCGGTGCTCACAAAGGGCGCGGGCTCGGGAACCAGTTTTTATCGGATATCATGGAGGCCTCGGCGTTGATTCATGTTGTTGACATAAGTGGAGGGACAGATGAAACGGGCAATCCCTGCCCCGCGGGCACGCGTGATCCGAAGGACGACATAAAATTTCTCGAGGAAGAAATAGATTTCTGGATTTTGGGAATACTGAAAAGAAATCTGCAGACACTGTCAAAAAGAATGGAGACTACAAAGGAAACGTTCTCTGCACTGATAGAAAAACAGCTCAGCGGGCTGCAGATAAAGCTGCCGGAAATAGAAGAGGCGATTGAAAAATCAGGGATAACGCCGCACTCCTCAGATGAAGAGCTGCTTGATTTCATAAAAATATTGCGCGAAAGAAGCAAGCCCGTATTGATCGCCGCAAACAAGATCGACGTGCCTGGCGCCGACAAGATATTTGAGCGCGTTCGCGACGTCGTGCAGGCAGATATTATTGCGTGCTCAGCAGAATCTGAACTGGCACTGAGGAGGGCCGCCGAGCACGAAATAATAAAGTACAACCCAGGCGATGCTGAGTTTGAGATAATCAAAGAGGTGGACGCAAAGCACCTTTCTGCGCTTGATTTCATACGAAAAAATGTGCTTGAAAAATACAAATCAACGGGCGTGCAAAAAACAATAGACAGGACTGTTTTTGATATATTACAGATGATCGTTGTCTATCCTGTTGAGAACGAACACAAATTCACAGACCACAAAGGCAACGTTTTGCCGGATGCATTTTTGATGAAAAAAGGATCCACGGCGTTGGATCTCGCCTACAAGGTCCACCAGGATATAGGGAAAAAATTCGTTGCCGCCGTCGACGCAAAATCAGGCAAGCACGTTTCGGCAAGCTATGAATTAAAGAACGGGGATGTCATTTCGATAAAAGCAGGGAGATGAAACAAGATTAATTCCTTGATTTTATCCTCGCGAACTTCTCGTACCTGTCCTCGTTTATCTGCTGCAAAACCTGCTCTGCAAGTTTTGCGCCCAATATCTTTTCTAATTTTATTTTTTCTGTACTCTTAATGGCATTTATCGTCCTCAGACCGCTCTCCCATAGCAATCGTGCGCGCACGCGGCCGATACCACGTAATGCCACAAGCTCGAGAAGCTCCTGCCGTACGCCGTACTTTATTCTTAGACGCAGTTTGTTCAGATGATTTGCTGCGTCCGTACTGTTCAATAAAACCGCGAGTTCCTTTCCTGCATAGATCATCCATTCGGCGTTCGTGATCTTGTTGTATAATTCGCCTGGCGCTATGCTATATTTTTCAAGGAGTTTGTCTTCTGTTGACTCGCTCATCCAGTCCCTGAACATGAGGGCCGTGTAGTAGGCAGACAGGAAATCCTCGTATTCTACGTCCCAGACATCCGGAATTTTGATGTTTATGCTATCCACAACGTCTATGTCGTCATATTTTTTTACCCTTAATCGTGGCCTCATCTCAGCGCACTTGTTTATTATTGTAAGATAGCCGAGGTCGTTTTTGATGCCTATATTGTCTATGATCAATTTTGCCGAGAGCGGGTCGACGTAGAGTTCGGCGACACGCTTTCCTATGCGCGTTGCCTTCAACTTTATGTCGTTTGTCAAGGAAAATGCAGTTATGAATTCAAAAGACCTCAGTTGTTCTATGATCTTTTCAACCCTCTCCATAACTTCGTCTATGTTCCCGTACTGGTGGGCAAAAAATGTCTGACCGAAGAATTTTTCCAGCTTTGATCTTGTCCCGGCTGTTTCGCTTGCTATCAGCGCGAGCACGTGCATGCGGAGCACAGGCTCTGACGAGAGCTTTGAATAGATGGGCTCCAGCTCGCTGAGCAGGTATCGCTCCTTCAGGTCTTCGGCGTCACGGCTGCTTTTCGAAATAATGATTGCTTCGCCTTCCTCGTCGTACTTGGGCCGGCCGGCGCGGCCGAGCATCTGCTGAACCTCAAAATTCGGTATGTAGTACGAGCCGTATTCGCTGTCGAAACGCTTGAGGTCTCTTATAAGAACGCGGTACGCAGGCATATTTATTCCGAACGCCAAGGTCGGCGTCGAGGCTATGAATTTTATCAGGCCCGACCTAAAATTGTCTTCGATGATTTTTCGCTGCACAGCCACTAAACCGGCGTGGTGGAACGCCACGCCGTTTGCAAGTATTCTGGAAAGGCGTTTGCACTGCCTCGTCGGCGGGGACAATGCATTTTCTACGTCTTCTGACAATTTTTTTAATAATAGCTTTTCATCAGCGCTAAGAAATTTCTGCACGTGCACGCTTATTTTCTCCGCCTCGGCTTCGGCGCTCCTTCTTGCAGACGTGAATACGAGCGCCTGCTTATTTTTCTTTAGCGTATCTATGCACAAAGGAATCCCGCCTTCTCCTGTAGCTGGCAGCGTTTCTTTATCCTTCTCCAGAAATTCTATTACAAATTCATCTTCTTCCGGATAGTAGACGCCCTTGTGCAGCTTTACCGGACGGTAATCGCTCTGCACCATTTGCGCGTTGAGCCATTTCGCGATCTCGTTTGCGTTGCTTATTGTTGCCGACAGGGCAAGGATTTGGCTGTTTGTGATCATCCTTAATTTTGTGAGCACGATTTCAAGCGTCGGGCCTCGGGACGCGTCGTCTATGAGGTGTATTTCATCGGCCACGATTAATTTTATGTCTGCTATCCATTTTGAATTGTGGCGCAGCAGCGAATCCATCTTTTCGTTGCTCAGTATTATCACGTCGTAGCCGCCAAGCCAGTCATCGTTGCCGTCGTAGTCGCCGGTTGATAGAGCGACGCGCATGCCTATGGACTTGTATTTTTTCGTAAAGTCGTCGTATTTCTCGCTTGCCAACGCCTTCAGCGGCACGAGGTAAACGGATTTCTCGTTTGCCAAGAATTTTTTAATTATGGCGAGCTCTGCTATCAGCGTCTTGCCAGAAGCGGTCGGCGAAGCCACAACGAGATTTTTCCCGTCCAGCAGGCCTTTCTTTACGGCGTCCGCTTGGGGCGGATTCAGCTCTGTGATTTCTTTCTTCAGGACGTCCAGAACGGGCTGCGGGAATTTCAGGTCTTTTATTTGCATATTTTTTATTCTAGAAGAAAGGATTAAAAAAGAGCTTACTATCTTCCAAGAAGTGCCTTTTTAAGCTCGTTGCAATTTATAAAACTATTAGTCTCTAAATCTATACCTATGCACCATCTACCACAACGATCACAACGCCCTTGATATTGACAACAGTCATAACCTTCTGCCAAAAGAAGTTCTGCCGCGTTTTTGTTTATTTTTCTTAGTGCATATGCAGCTCCTGCTTTTACATTACAGCTTCCTCTATAGTTGCCGTTTAGTGTATTGACAAACATGTCTGTGGCTCTGTATATGTATGGCCATAAAAACCCTTGTTTATCGCTGCGTATGATTGCTTTTGACAAACCTGCTACATCACCATTATCGATGTAAATAGGCACAACGTCTTCTTTCATTATTTTCCACATGGTATTGAAGTGATCCGACAGGTAAGCGCGGTATCCTTCCCCGTAATACCCTTGGTAACTGTAGTTCTGGTCTCTATATAATCTAAAATATTCATCGATAAGAACCCTCCTTACGGTACCTTTGTTCATCTTTTTCAGGTGATCAATGATATCGATACGATGTGATACACCTAGGAATGATTTTATGACCTTTGCCTCATCCTGGGAGCTGTTGCCGGCAATCTTAATCATTACATCCATTAATGTATGTCCTTTTTTGTAATGTATATTATGAAGACTTTTTTCAAGTGCTTCAAGACAGTCTGGATCCTGTATGCTTGCCAATGCCCCAAGGGCATCATAACGAGATTCTTTACTTTTAAGAAAAATATCTGTAATTTGCCTCGTGTACTTCGAGTATCTTTTGCCACGATATATAGCAGAGACTGCATCCACTCTTCTAGTTTCTGCAAGCTCGTTCCAGTCGTAAAGATCGGCGTGTTTTTCGACATATACCCAAAGGTGTTTCATGAGTGGCGGGTTGATGTCAAACCACACATTTTTTTCTTTGAGGACGTCCAATGAGTCAAATTTTTCTTCCCTTACATTTCCTACTGCTTTATACGGCACAAGAAAAGTATGGTCATCACTTGAAATATGATAATGCCAGATGCCGTTTCTCATCTCACCTTTAATTATTTCTATAGGAGTGCCTCTTTTTAAGAAAACAGACCCCACTATTTGGTCTTTTTCATCCAGTACCATAGCCTTTGTCCTGCTTGCTATTGTATCTTTTGTGGTCCTTACCTCTTGTAAAAATTTTTTAGACATTTCAGAAATAACATAGTTTTTGCTGAGGTCTATTATATAAGAAGCAGCCACTAAAGCTGCAAGAGAACCCGTTATTATAAAAAAATTTTTGAGCTTGCCCATTACTATTTCCTCCTCTGGACCGCGTAGTCGGCGAAGAAATGAAGAATATCACGAAGCTTTGGCGGCATGGCGTCTGCAATGCTTTTGGCTTTTGAGGTAAAATCGCCAGCCATTTTTGTTGCGTAATCCATAGAGCCGCATTTTTCAAAGAGATTTTTAGCATAAAGGACGTCTTCGTCTGTTGTACCTTCGGGCGATTTGCTGAGGATGGAAATCAATTTTTCTTTTTCACCATCATTGCACTTTGATAGGCAGTGAACAACGGGCATGCTTCTTTTGCCCTCTTTTATGTCGCGGCCTATCTCATTCCTGCCTTTTCCTTCTGTAAGGTCCAGCAGGTCATCTGTTATCTGGAATGCAGGGCCAAGATTCATGCCAAATTCAATCAATGAATCTATAAGGTCTTCCCTTTCTGCAACGATTGCCGCGCCTATCATCGGGACAGTAAAGTAGTGCGCGGTCTTATGGATGACTGTATCCATGTACGCCTCTTCTGTGGGACTGCTACTGTTTCTCAGATTCATGTCCATTGTCTGGCCTTCTGCTGTCTTTAATGCTGCGGTGGTCATGGCACTAATCAGCTTGAAGGTTGTGTTGTCGTCCGACCCGTAATCTTTCGAATGGAGGATGAGTTCGAATACCTTGTGCGCAAGGTAGTCGCCTACGTTGACGCCGTGCTGCAGCCCGTACCTGACCCAGAGGGCGGGCATGTTTCTGCGCACTTTGTCGCCGTCTTCGATGTCGTCGTGGATTAGAACCCAGTTATGAAACAATTCACAGGCAGCCGCGAATGGAAGTATCTTTTTTGCATCCCCGTCTAGTGCCTCGCACGACAAGATTGCCAAGAGAGGCCTCAGCCTTTTGCCGCCCGTCCCGAGCTGGTACCAGGCTGCGTCGTGAAGGTTCTGTATGCCATTCTTCGGCAGGATTTTCTCGAATTCCTTGTCTATAAGATGAGCCTTTTCTTCCATAAGCTTTTCGATGTCGATCATGATTATCGTTACCCGTTGTTACAGTAAATGCTATGCTTAAAAATGTTTAATTAGCACGCCTTTTCTGGGTGGTTAGCAAACAAGAAATATAATACCTGATTCTTTTCTTGTTTAGCTATAACCACTATATTCTTGAGCATACACAAAAACTTAATATACGGCTTGCGGTATAATTATCACAAGAGAATTAGGGAGATTGATATAGATGTCAGCACCTTATCGGAGAACGTACAAGCACACCAGGTCAAAGGGTCACGAGTCCACCGTCAACTGCGGCTTCTGTGGCAGGATCGTACCGAGGTGGAAGACTTTCGTCGTGTTCCGCGGCTTTAGATTGGACCCGTCGCTCAGAAAGCAGGTAGACATGAGATACACAAGCAGCTTTTCACGCAAGATGTACGCGTGCCCTTCGTGCGCACGGTTCAGGGGAATAGTACAGGCCGGGAGATCAAGAAAATCAAGGCGTGGATAAAATGCCGGAACCGCTCGAAAAATTGAAGAACCTTAGAGGAACGCTGTACAGGAAGCTGTCGAAAATGGAGAAGACAGACGTACACGGGACTAAGACCGTAACGGGCAAATTTCTTTTGAGCCTCAAAAAGCAGGGCAAGTACAACGAGTTTCCGAAATTTCGCATATTTCCGTCAAAGGCGCTCATCAGGCTGCCGTCGCCGACCGACGTGCAGATAAAAAGCGTCATCTATCCTGTCATCAAGCCCTATACGTACGCCAACGTACGGCTTGACGAGAAAGAGAACACGCTTGTGTACAACGTCATCGAGCCGAGGCTCAACGAGTACGAGGTCAAAATACTTGAAAAGCTTAAGGAAGGGCTCGTCCAGGTCATCGACGTCAGATTAGAGGACATAAAAAATACAGAAAAAATAATCGAGTTTCTCGAGACGCATATAAAAATGCTTCTTGACGATTACAACTTCCGGCTGAATGAAAAAGAGTACATAAAAATCTTTTACTACGTCTACCGCGACTTTGTCGGCTACAACAAAATCGAATCGCTGCTCCGAGACCCGTACATCGAGGATATAGGGGCGGACGGACTCAACGTACCTATTTATGTTGTGCATCAAAAATTCGGGTCGCTCAGAACAAACGTCATTTATGAAAATGAAGCAGAGCTGAGGGAATTCGTAATAAAGCTAGCAGAGCGCTGTGACAGGTACATCAGCTATGCGGAGCCGCTGCTCGACGGAACCCTCAGGGACGGAAGCCGTGTCCAGGCGTCGCTCTCAAGCGACGTCACGGCCAGGGGCCCCACGTTCTCGATAAGAAAATTCAGAGAAGTGCCATTTACCCCGACAGACATGATACGGCTCAATACAGCGTCGGCCGAGATGCTCGCGTACCTCTGGTTTGTCGTGGAAAACGGGTCAAACATACTTATAACTGGCGGCGTATCAACAGGAAAGACAAGCCTCCTGAACACCGTATCGCTTTTCATACCGACGTCTGCTAAGATCGTGAGCATTGAGGATACGCGCGAGCTCAACCTTCCCCACGAAAACTGGATTCCAGGCGTTGCGCGTGTAGGATTCGCGGGAACAAGCGTGGGCGAGGTGACAATGTTTGAGCTGCTTCGCGAATCGTTCAGGCAAAATCCGGATTATCTTATAGTAGGAGAAGTCCGCGGAAAAGAAGCTTACGTCATGTTCCAGGGCATGGCAAGCGGACACGCGTCGATATCGACAATGCACGCGGGAAGCGTGGACGACGTTCTCAAAAGGCTGCAGACACACCCGATAAATCTTTCGCCCGGATTGCTGGACAGCCTGGATATCGTTGTTGTCATGATACACGCGCGCGAAAAAGGCAAGTCCGCAAGGCGCATAAGGGAAATCGTGGAGATCGAGAGCATTGACATATCCACGGGGATACCACACATAAACAAGGCCTTTGGATGGATCCCGTCGCAAGACACGTTCGAGTACAAGGGAAGCTCGTGGGTCCTGAGCAAGATAGCAGCGATGCGCGATATAGACCTGAATTCCATACTGAAAGACATAGCACGCAGAAAAAAATTCCTTTCGTGGATGTATGAAAATAACATTATCAACCTCAACGACGTCGTGAAATACCTGAACATGTACACAAACAACCCCTCAAAGATGGAAAGTATTATGGCCGGTCACGCAGAGGAAGAAAAGTAAAGATAAAAATTACAAGTAAGTCGAAGTTTGTTTCCCTTAATGTTATAGTGATGCTTATGCAGAGGATAACTTCGGGCATACCGGGACTTGACAAGATAATAGGCGGCGGCATACCAGAGGGATACATGGTGCTTGTCAGCGGTGGATGCGGAACAGGCAAAACAGTTTTTGGCATGCAGTTTTTGTGCTCTCACGATGAGGGCGGGGTATATGTGAGCTTTGGCGAAGAGCCGGACCAGTTGAGGGAGATTTCAAAAGGCTTCGGCTGGCACACAGATAAACTGGAAAAAAGCAAAAAATTCCGGTTTCTGAGATACGACCCGTTCAGGCTGGAGGATATTTTTGAGATCGTGGAAAACAACATCAAGGAAACGCAGGCCAAGCGAATTGTTATCGACTCCATATCATCACTAGGCGTGCACTCGGACAACGTATCAGAGCTCAGAAGAACGCTCTTTCAGCTCGACAACCTGATGAAGAAGAACAGGTGCACAACCATACTTATATCGGAGATAACCGAGCCCGGGAGGATTTCCAAATTTGGCATCGAGGAGTTCGTGTGCGACGGTGTCATAGTTCTTGAAAACGTACTGGCCGGCACGAAATACAAAAGAAGAATGCATATCATGAAGATGCGGGGCAGCGAGAACTCGCCGTATGCGCACGAATACGTTATAGCGCACAACGGCATCAAGGTGATGTAATGACATCGTACAAAGATCTTGTGAGCCAGTTCGGATCGGTTGGCACAAGATATCTCTCTGGTTACCTGTCACCACTGAAGGAAGAGATGATAAGATCGAACCTCAACATGCTTTTTGAGGTTTACGTAGGAAAAATGATGCTTTCCACGATTGTCGCGTTTGGCGCAGTGCTAGTTTCCTCGAGTATTGTGTTCGCAACGGTTTTCAGGATACCTATTTTGCTGAGCATCGCAGGCGGATTCGTAGCGGCAGTCGCGGCGGCGTTCGGGGTCCTGACGATATACCACTCCTATCCGTTCCAGCTCATCACATCCAAGAAGTCAAGCCTGCAGACGAGCATGCCCTTTGCCGTCAGCCACATGGGTGCGATCGCATCGAGCGGGGTGCCGCCTTTTGTGATATTCAAGCTTCTCTCGGGCATACAGGAATACGGTGAGGTAGCAAACGAGGCGAAGAGGATTGTGAGAAACGTGGAGGCGTTCGGCATGGACCTTACGTCTGCGATAAAAAATGTCGCAGACAGGACGCCGTCTGCGGAATTCAAGCAGTTTCTCTACGGCATTGTCTCGATAACAGAGACTGGCGGCGACCTGAAGACGTACATGGAAAACTCATCAAAAGAAGCCCTTATAGATTACAGGCTGAAAAGGCAGAAGTACATGCAGGTCCTCTCCACGTATGCGGACTTTTATACAGCCGTGCTGATTGCGGCCCCGCTGTTTTTTATCTCTGTGCTTTCGATAATGTCGCTGATCGGCGGGCAGATAATGGGAATGGACATACCGACCGCAATAAAGCTCGGCGTGTACGTGCTCATGCCTGCGCTGAACACGGCATTCATTTTATTCATACACTTCACACAGCCCGGAGGATGACCCATAAATGAAGCTCGGCAAAAAGAAGATAAGGGATCCCAGAAAGCCTGAGGTATCGATTAGAATAGCAACCGCCATGGGATTTGCCGCAGGCGCCTCGCTGCTGCTGATGAATTATCTGCTGTTCAGAAATTACAGCCAGATATACGCGCTGGTAAACCTTCTCGCTGTTACAATCATTGTCACCGTGCCGCTGATATACAGGTACAACAGCTACAAGAACGTCAAAAAGATAGAGATGCTATTTCCCAAATACCTGACGGACGTCGCAGAGCACATAGCGACAGGCATGACGCTGCCACAGGCAATAAAATCCTCTTCGTCCAGCGATTACGGGGTCCTCACGCCGTACGTCAGGGCGCTGAGCGCAAAGATCGGGTGGGGCATATCTTTCGAGCGCGCGCTGAAGGAGTTCGCGATAAGCACAAGAAGCAAGGCGATGAGAAGAAACATACAGACAATAATAGAAGCCCACCGCTCCGGCGGGACAATAGATACAATCCTGAAATCCGTTTCACAGACCCTGCAGGAGCTGGAGCACATAAAAAAAGAGCGCGCATCGTCGGTCTACGCACAGATGATCAACGGCTATATGATTTATATAATATTTCTGGGTGTCATGATAGGGCTTGCCACAATACTTGTTCCCGCGTTCAACAGCTTTGGCGGCACACAGTTCGGCGCTGAGGCGGCGTTGTCAGAAATTTTTATGTCCATGACTATCATACAGGGCTTCTTTGCCGGACTCTCCATCGGGAAAATGGCGGAAGGGACAATAATCGCAGGCTTCAAGCACGCGATCGCGCTTGTCGTATTCGGGTATTCGATGTTCCTGATATTCACGTGAGCTGGCAACCAAGCAAGACTACGAGCCCTCCTAGAATTACAGATTGTTTTAAAAGGTTATTAAGTTTAAAAATTTCACATGGAGTACTGTGTATTCTGCGATTACGAGAATACTGTAAGAAAAGAGCATGTTGTTTACGAAGATGTAGACTTCATATCATTCTTATCAAAGAAAGCAATGGCAAAAGGTCATGTTCTAGTTGTTCCAAAAAATCACATAGAGTCCGTAACAGAGCTTCACGACATAAAAGAATGTTTTGTTCTTGTACAAAAAGTAGCAGATGCTGTTGCGCGTGCCATGAATGCAGATGTTGTAAATATCCAGATTACATACGGGGAAACGGTGAAGAAATCTCAGCCACATCTCTATATTCACATCATTCCAGTACATCAGAAAGAATTAGGTTATTTCAAGGATACACCAGAATTTACATTAGAAGAGATGAGCGAAATAGCAGAGAAAATAAGAAAAGAACTAAAGTAGATGTGTATCACTTTTGCATTATATGCGTAATTAACTTAGCTAGACGACTTAACCAAGATACGCAGCCCTGGCGAATTAGCCCAGTACGGAGTTTTTCATTGTAAAGGCCGCCTAATTAAGCGAAATCTTTAAATATTACAAAGTTTACATCATATAAATAAGATTAAAAAGTGATGTAAATGGATTGGCAAAAAATGGCGAAAAAGCTTAGCGGCCTGCAGACCGTGTCAAGCATAAGCAGGACGCTTGGCGTAAGCAGAAGGACTGCAATAAATTATGTTTACGAAATGAGAAAACGTGGCTACATTGTGGAAAGCAGGGGGAAAGCCAAAATAAGAATTTATGAAATATCGCCTATTCCGCGCGCGTCTTACGGCTATCCAGGCCTGTACGACGTAATAAACGCAAACTCGCCTGTAAAAATCGCAAAGCCATACGAGCACAGGATGTATCATAAAATGTCGGTAGAAGAGGCAATTGTCAGGGCGGTAAAGACAAAGGATTTCAGGGTAATACTTGCATCGCTTGCGCTGTTCAGAAAGGTAAAAGACTGGAAGCTTTTATACAGCTATGCGAAAAAGGAAGGCTTGCGACGCCATGTAGGTGCATTATACGATACGGCAAGAAAGTGCACAAGAGTAAAAAGAATGGACAATAGAATTAGGAATAAATTGAAACAGGCAAAATCACGGGAAAAGTTTATAATTACTGGCATGCGCAGCATAGATTTCAAAGACATAGAAAAAGAATGGGGTATTTGCGTCCCGTTTAACAAAAGCGACCTTAGCAGGTACCGGGAAGTGAAAAAATGAGATGCTTTTAC
This sequence comes from uncultured archaeon, assembly GCA_964373255.1. Lineage (GTDB taxonomy): Archaea > Aenigmatarchaeota > Aenigmatarchaeia > GW2011-AR5 > GW2011-AR5 > JACPVU01. The sequence continues at coordinate 2,288 of CAYJTG010000011.1, read as the reverse complement.
GGGTGATCATAGTATTGTTGTGCATCTCTTTCCAAAACACATGGCTTGAAAACCATAGTATCAGCTAGGATGTTTTGAAAATGATAGACATAGACGAGCAGATAGAACTATTCAAACTTATCGGGAATGAATTGAAAAAGCAGACAGAATGTGTTATTATAGGCGGCTCAGCCATGCTTTTTTATGGACTCAAATCTGCCACGAAGGATGTGGATATTGTTTTTCTTTCAGAAAACAGCAGGAAAGATTTTATAACAGCAGCTGAAAAGATAGGCTTTGGAAAAGTAAAGGGAAGTACAAATTATAAGGATATCAAAACCCCGATTATAATAGAAAGAAAAAATGCTAGAATGGATTTGTTTGTAAATGAAATAATATCATTCAAATTATCACCAGGCATATTGTCAAGGGCAAAAGAAAAGCATGAATTTGAGAAACTCGTCGCAGATATAGTATCCCCCGAGGACATCATCCTGCTGAAGTGCGCCACAGACAGGGCTGGCGACAGAAAAGACGCCTTTGATTTGATATCCAAGCTTTCCATAAACTGGGACGTAATAATAAGCGAATCCGTGTGGCAGATGCAAAACAGCAAAAAGGTTTTCCCTGTTTTTCTGTTCGATTTTCTTGAAGAGCTTAGGGAAGACTACAAAGCTGAAATTCCAAATGAAATCATAAGGAAAATAAGAAAACTCGCAGAAGCCGAGATGATGAAAGCTCTTGGAAAGGGCTCCGGACCGCCAAGCTAGACTACGAGCCCTAATGGACGTACTGATCAATTCAGTGAATGCTATTATGCTGATAACTTTAGCGACTTTTATCAGCCTAACCAGCAGAACAATTAGGCTGATAACTTTAAATATTTCTATCAGCCTAAATATAATATGGCGCTGCGAACAAAAATCATTAATGGGAAAAAATACTATTACCTTGACTTAAGCTACTTTGTTTCAAATAAGTCAAAGACATTCAGTAAATATGTCGGTGCAAAAAAACCGTCAAGAAATGATATAGCGAAGGTCGAGCGCTCGTTCAAGTCAGAAATAATATCAAAATTAGCTGGGAAACGTTATGACAACAGACTAATTTCCAAAAACGATCTGATAAAAGCGCTGCTTTTTCGTGACGCTTTCAACAATGCATTTTCTTTGCTTTCGGGCATCCAGAAGCGAAAGTATGAAGTCGACAGTGCAATTCTTTTTACGCTGACCACGCTTACGACAGAAGACGTTAATGTCAGCCTGAGTGACGTACAGAATGCTTTTGAAAAAAACAGGCAACTAAACACGCGCGAACAGATCAGCAAAAACATGCTCAGGGCTGTCGAATCAGTAAAAGGAAAACACGCTCTTGACAAAAAATACTTGCTCGAACTACATAGGACAATAATGGCGAATTTTGAAGGGAAAACACCAGGCAGAATAAGGAAACAGCAAGTCTATTTGCGCATGCAGGATACAAAAAATCCTCTTGGAAAAGAAATCACTTACAGACCGCCGCATTATAACGGACTGAAAAAATTGATTGATGATTTTGTTGAGTGGTATAACTCGACAAGACTGAATCCCATTGAAAAGGCGGCTCTGGCACATTATAGCCTTTACAGAATTCATCCATTTCTTGATGGAAACAAACGAATATGCAGGCTGATATTAAATAAGACTTTGCTGGACGAAGGATTTCCGTTACTTAACATTTCAGCAAAAAAAGAGCGATATTTTCAATCTTTGATAGATTCGGTTGAGAAAGACGCACCAAAAAAACTTGCAGAGTTCACGCTAAAAGAATTCTTCAGACAGACGAAAGAGTTTTTGACCTTGCATGGGCCATGAATTTTGTCGGTTCTTGGGACATGAGCGACAAGGAAGCAGAAAAATAAAACGCGACATAATGAAGAAAGCTGCAGAATTGATAGCAGGTATTGATAAAAAAAGGAACTTCTACAGTATCTCCGAAAGTTGGATTACTGCCTGTTGGCAGTAATCCTCTACCGAGGTATACGCCAAGAGGCGTATACCTCACTTTCGGAGATACTATTCTATATGCTTATAGCGCTCCAATTTAATGGGTTTACTATAACTTCTTCTGCGTCACTTCTAACTAGAAATAAGAAACATTTTGAGCGCATGGGAATAAAAATAGTTGCGTAGTCCTGTTTTTTGATATTCACCTGTCTGGAGCATACGTCAATATATCTATTAAGTCTGACTATTAAGTCTAGCTATTAAATCTGACTATTAAGTCTAACTATTAAGTCTAACTATTAAGTCTAACTATTAAGTCTAACT
>CAYJTG010000010.1:0-39523 GCA_964373255.1 uncultured archaeon | reverse complement strand
CATGACGAGGCTTATCGGTAGATTACCAATCAACCACCCATAACCCACGTTCGTCCTGCAAAGAACCAAACCAATAACCAAACACAGCTACGAGCCCAATCTCTTCTTATGTATAGACAGGTATTTTCTTATAAAGTACTTGACAAAATACTCTTCGTCTTTTTCCAATGCCTTGTAATAAGATTTTCGCTTTTTGTACTCTATTATAAGCATTGGATAGCCAGCACGCCAAAGAGTATGATTAATTAGAAGTCTGCCTATCCTGCCGTTGCCATCGCCAAATGGGTGTATTTTCTCGAACCTGTAGTGCGCGCGAGCAGCGAGCTCGACAGCATTAATTTTTTTTGAAGTGCTTATAAATTCTATGAGATTTTTCATCAGTTTTTCGACATTTTGCCAATCAGGTGCAACGTAAGAGCCAACTCTTATTAAGTAATTCCTAAAAACTCCTGCGATATCCGGCTTGGTCTCGCCGAATATTTCTTTGTGCCATTTGAGCAATAATTCTTTTGTGATCTTTTCTCTCTTAACAAGCATCTCTAAGAAAACTTTTGAATGAGATTCGGTTTCTTTTATGTCTCTAAGAGGCTTTTTCGGCGCTATCTTGTCATGCAGTATTTCCCTTGTCTCCAGTAGCGTTATCGTAGAGCCTTCTATAGCATTTGTGTTATAGGTAAATGCAATCGATACCTCTTCCAGCTCCCTTTCTTTTGCGCTCTCCGGGGTCCTGCTCCATTCTTTTTGGAAGTTATTTTTTATTTTTTCGAACTTGAAATAAATTCTCCTTCTCTGCACTTCTTGGATACTTTCCTTTATTTTGTCAATATCTTTCGGTATGGCTGATCCTAGATATTTCTCCTTGGTTATTACCTTGCCATTTTCCCTGAACGAGTATTGAAGATAAAAATAGAATTTTCTACCTTTCTTCCGCTTGACCACTCTCATAGTATACCATTACATATTTATCAGAAATATATATTTAAAGCATTTTGTAATGGTAATAATTCTTATGGACTGCGAGCCCTACTTCACCTTCATCTCTTCTACGTCAAAAAGGCGGTGCAGCAGCTTGTTTATGATTTTTATGTTCCTGCCGCCCTTGCCGATGAGCGCCGCCCGGTCAGGAGGCCTGACCTTCACAAACACCTTTTTGTCCTTGAACTCGATTTCCTGTGCGTAAGGTACGAGTTTTCTTATGAACCCTTGGCAGTCAGGCGAATATTCTATGACATTGATGGGTTTCTTGAATACCCTTTCGGCATTTTTTATCTTGACGCCGCCCTTTCCCACCGCCAGGCCGTACTCTCCTTCGGCCACGACAAAATATATTACGTCCTCCTCATTAACGCAGTCGATGACAGACGACCCTGTAAGTGTCTGAAACAAATTGATCGACTGTATGGCGTTCTGGTCCAGGGTTACTTTCATTCAATCTACTCTCCGTATCCAACCATCGCAATTGGAAACGGCTTCCCGAGCTTTGTTCCAAGCTGCGATTCGTCTTCTGCAAATTTCTCCACCGCAATATTGCCCAGCCCACTTATTTTGTTTATGAGAAAATCAGGGCAGTTGCTCGCGATAATAATCCTCTTCACCTTTCCTGATTTGGCGGCTTTGACTATCTCTCTCGTCCCGATTACCGCTTCTTTTTTCTCCGGCAGTTTTGCTATTGTCTCCATAACGCAAGACACCTACGGTTTCTTACCGTACTATCTTCCCTTAAAGGTGAAAATATTATTTATAACGCAAGACACCCTGAATACATAGAAGTTGCGAAGCAACTTCAGTCTGTCCTTCTTACCGTACTATCTTCCCTTCTTACTCGATTTTCTTTTTGAAAGAAAATCGCTTGGAGAACCCCAAAATAAAATGGGATCTTCAAGGCCTTGTCTTCAAATACATAGCGAAACTTTGTTTCGCTTGTACACGTGAAATATCATTTCACGATGTATTACTTTTTCTTTTTCATCTTCTCGATATCCACCGCGAGCTGGACCATTCCCGTTCCGACAGGCGCCAGCTGGCCGACAAGGATATTTTCTATGACGCCCTCAAGCCTGTCGGTCTCTCCGTAGAAGGCGGCATTGATGATGTGCTTTTTTGTTTCCTCGAAATTGGCACGTGCAAGGACCGACGCTTTCTTGCCTGAAACGCCGTATCGTCCTATGTCCTTTATTGTGCCGTCCCATGTCATCGTATCAGCCAAAAGTATGAGGTGCCTGACGTCCACGTCTAATCCCTGTTCCTCCAACGTCTCCTTTGCCTCCTGGAGTATTATATTTCTTGCAGCTTCTACCCCAAGAACGTCGTGAACCTGATGTATGTCATTCGTTTTCGTTCTGGCGATGTCGACCTCGTCCATTGCCAAAATCTTCTTCAGGTTAGCACCCGTTGTGCTTATTACCCAGTCGTCGCCCTCTTTTATAACAACCACATTTTTTATGCCCTTCACACCTTCTGCATGAATTTTCAGTGCCTTGTTCTTGATTCTTCTCAGGTCCTTGATGGTGTTCTTTCTTGGTTTCATGTAGACAAATTTGCCGTGAAACGATATCTCGGAGTCTTTTATGTATTTTTCCAGGAGCTCCTTCAGGCGGTCTTTGTAGCGATCGTTTTCAAGTTCCAGCTCAATCTGCATGTTGACAAGGTCGATAGAATCCGAGACAATTATGTCAGACAGTGCCAGGCCTTTCATTTTTCCGGCAATCTCCTTTGCTTTGTCTTTTGTATTATACTCAGGTTTGAGGTATACGATCATGCTCTTCTCGAACGTTTTGCGCGCGTCGAATATTTCTATCAGGCGCGGAAGCCCGTGCGTAACCTTTCTGAGGCGGTCGGACTGCGACGCCAAAGTATAGGAGCGCATCGTGTTATGCGTAATTATGCCGTCAAATGTTGTGAATGTTTCTGACCCTTCGACAGTGAAATCATACACATAATCAGAAGACGGTTTTACTTTCTCTATTTCTGTTATTTCATCCCAGATAACATCGGATTCGTACATCTGCCGCATTATAGCAAGCTCGTTTCTTATATTTATATTTTTTTTTCTAGACAGCACTTCAAATAGTTCCATGTGTCTAACTAACGCTTCTCTACCGATCTTCTGCCTTTTTGTGGCGCTGTTGACATATCTACTCGGATAATCCAGTTTTTTGGCTGTTTCAAGAAGCAGGTTGTCAAATCCATCAAACACATCGATGTAGTCCTGCTCGCTTTTCAGACCGCACAGCACATCAAGTTTTTCTGCCTTCTTATGCGATACAAATCCTATTTTTTCCCTGAACTTTTTTGCATATTTATGATTTATTATTAGCCAATATTGTTTCGAATGTTGCTTTGAAGCAAATATACAGAACCTTGACAACAAAAGTGCAATTCCATCCAAAAGCTCTTTCGAATTGGAAGAAGCGCGGATAACCTGCCTTTCCAAAGATACAGAGCCGTCACCATCAAAGTATCCGCTCAGAAGTCCTCTTACAAAGCTTTCTTGGGCGCTGAAAGCAAATTCTGGCACTTTTTTGTTCTTTGAGCCGGTATTACACGTATTAATTATTAACCTAGAAATGAGGGCAGAATTTACATGGATATCGTGCCCTTTCTTAAAACCACGGAAGTTGTCGTATTCGTTGTAGGTAAGACCATACGTATCTGCAAATGCTCTGATACAGGAAAGAAAACCTTCGTCGATATTTGAGATATTTATGAAGTTCTTGGTTGCATTGCCTTCCGATAGGTAGGCGCCAACAAAAAATCCGAAAGTTTCATCCAGTGGAATTGATTCTGGTATATGTTTTCTATTTATGAAGTTCTCTCCAATAAATGATTTTATTTTTATTTCATGCAGGCAGTTTTCAGGAAGAAGCTTTATGGATGGTATTCTTTTTTCAATTGTTAATTCCGAGCCAGGTATTGGCTTTATTTTGTTGTCCTCCCTGACAACAAAAGAATGCGAATCAGTTGCTAATATCTTTCTCCCTGAGCGCGTTTTTATTTTCAGCAGATTTTCAGGCGCTTTGTGCCTGCTTACGGCAAGAACGCGCTTCCATTCTATTTTTTCATTATTATTTATGCTCGGAACAAGTATATTGCTTTCAGAAACATCACAAACGTCCCACCCGTCTATGCGCTGCCCTTCTTGCACAACAGAATCAACAAATTTTCCTATTTCGGTTATTCTTATTGCATCCTTGTATTTCACAATAACTTTTTCGCTTCCGTCAATACTCATCTGCGTCGCCGGCTCGGATATGCTCTGGGCAGCGACTATGCCTATCGCCTCGCCCGGCTCGTACATGTACTTCGCGAGCCTCTGCTTGAGCGTCTCGAATTTCTTTTCTTTCTCCTTTCCTGTTATGCCGTTCTTCTTGCAGTAGTTCTCAAATTCTTCAATAATCTTTTTTGATATCATCATTTCAAATCACCCAATGAGCTTTGTTGAATGCTTTTACATATGATTTCAACGAAGTTACATAATTAAGTTCTTTAATTATTCCACGACGTTTTCAATGGAAACTTCGCCTGCGTCTGATTTTGCAGGGTCGATGCCGTCTTCGCCTGCGGTGAACTGTATGATATGGTTCTTGCTATCTCTTACTGTTCCATCATACTCAACCCGCAAATCTTGCAGCGCATTAATTAGTCTTCTCTCCATGTAGCCGGAATGACGTGTGTGCAGGGATTTGTCCATAAGATTCTCTCGGGAGTTCATGGCGTCAAAAAAGAACTCAAACGGGTCAAGGCCTTCTTTGTATCCGTGGCTCACAAATCCCCTTGACTTCAGTCCAAGGTCACCCTCTGAAAAGTGGGACAGTGTTCTGTTGACAAATCCACGGTGTATTCTCTCGCCTTCCAGCGACTCCTGGCCGACGAGCGCGCACATCTGCGTGAGGTTGACAAAGCTTCCCCTTGCGCCTGTGACGGCCATAGAAACAGCGGCGTTGAGGGGCAGGTTTTTTGAGACAATCGTGCTTGCATCGTTCGTAACAGAGCCGCCCAGTTGAAGTATCCTGTTTTCAAGGTTCATCTCAGCGGTCATGCCGGGAACCTTTTCCATGTGGCCTGCTTCGTAGTCACGAATAATCCTACTTATGTTTTTTTCGTGATCCTCTTTTATTTCACTGATTTTTTTTATTGCCCTGTCGTTCATGTCAAGATCGCTTAACGACACGCTGAAGCCATGTCTTGTGAGTACAGCTAGTGATAGCTTTGAAATATTATCTATAAACTTCCTCACCGTATCTGCATCGTACCTCTTCTGGATGATATCGATAAGCCTCGCTTTCTTCTCGCCGAGCGCAGAGTCGTCTATCACGCCTTTTGTCAGCACGCCTTTCTTTATAACGGCGTACGTCTGGTCTTTGTCGTATTCGCCTAGCGATGTCTTGATTTCAGCTTCCAGATCTTTCGGGAGTATCGAGCTGAATATCTCCTTTCCTGCGTACTCTTCCTTTATATCAAAGTCCTCGACACCGAGCATGAAGAAAAGCTGCGCAGCGTCCTGCTTCGAAAATTTGGCGCCGTCCTTTGTAAGCAGGTACGACCCTGATATGTGGTCGTGCTTGCACGTCACTATCGGCAGCCCGTACCGCGGCGAGCGTATGTTGTTCTCGACAGCCATGAGCATCTCCGCCTCGGTCTGCGCTTCTTCGGTCTGCGGTATGTGTATGTTCATTTCATCCCCGTCAAAGTCTGCGTTGTATGGTATTGTTACAGGCAAAGCAAGGCGCAGTGTCCTGAAAGGCATGATGCGCGCGCGGTGCGCCATCATCGACATCCTATGAAGAGACGGCTGCCGGTTCATTATCGTTATGTCCCCGTCTGCCACGTGCCTTTCAACAATATAGCCGACGTCGACCTCGTTGACAATGGTGCTCTTGTTCTCGTTTGTTATCTTCTTCTTTATGCCGTCAGGCCGCAGGATGTAGTTTGCGCCGGGGTGCACGTCTGGCCCGTTGAGCACAAATCTTTTGATCTCATCAATATTGCCTTTGTTCACCTTGGCCGGTACGGTAAGCTCTTTGGCTATCTCGAGAGGCACGCCTATCTCATTTATCGATATGAACGGGTCAGGCGATATCACCGTTCGTGCCGCAAAGTTTACGCGCTTTCCTGATAGATTACCACGGAACCGCCCCTCTTTCTTGCTCAGCCTCTGCATGAGCGTTTTGAGGGCCCGGCCGCTGCGGTGCCTCGCAGGCGGGAGCGTGCTTATTTCGTTGCTCATTAACGTTGAGACGTGATACTGAAGGAGCTCCCATATGTCTGCAATGATGAAGTCGGGCGCGCCTATTTCAAGATTTTTTCTTAGCCGCTCATTTATGCGCACCACATCCACAAGCTTGTGCGTGATATCGTCTTCGCTCCTCTCACCTGTTTCTAGCGTGATCGACGGCCGCACGGTGACAGGCGGAACCGGAAGTATCGTAAGTATGAACCACTCAGGCCTGCCGCCCTTTATCTTCAGCTTTGCAACGTCTTCGTCCGATATCCTTTCAAGGCGCTGCCTTACTTCTTCTGTCGTCAGCTCAACCTTCCCTTCACGGTAGGAGGTCGGCTTCTGAAACTCAATGTCCTTCTGCTTCTCCCCGCAGTACGGACACGTCGATACCTTCTTTTTGTAGATCTCTGTAAGCGGGTTCTTCATCTTGTCCATATCATCCTCTTGGGCAAGCGGCTTGGAGCATTTTCTGCATATCGACCGCAGTGCCACATATATCTTCTTGCCGTAGAGAGGGTGGACAACGGGCTTTATCAATTCAAGGTATCCAAAATGTCCAAGGCACTGGCCAATGGTTCCGCCGCACGTTCTGCACCTCAGCCCCGGATCGACCACGCCAAGGTGGAGGTCGGTTAGTCCAGCGTCAATTGGATATCCGTCAGGATCATACAGCTCTGCGTGCTCGATCTTTATCGCAGCCATCTCTTTTATTACCTTGGGCGACAGGAAGCCGAAGTCGATTGATTTTATTTTTGTTGTGTTCTCCCCCTCGATATTTATCTTCGTGTATATCCCCAGGCATTTTAATTCGTCAAGCATGAGTTTGAACGCGTAGGCCATCTCAACATCCAGTATCTTGCTCTTCTTGCAGACAGGACAGTATTTTTTGCCCTTTACGAAATCCTCGATAGCGGTCATGCCGCACTTGTCGCAGATAGGGATCTTGTACTTGTCAGAGCTGAACCTCTCTTTGAGAAGCAGCGCCGCGCCGTGTGCAATGAGGCAGTCTTTCTCCATTTCTCCCAGGCGCAGGCCGCCCTGCTTTGCGCGCCCGGCCGTCGGCTGTTTTGTCAATAGGGTAACTGGTCCACGGCCGCGCGCCTGCAGCTTGTTAGCAACCATGTGGTGCAGCTTCTGATAATAGCAAGGGCCGATGAGTATCTGGGCTTTCAGCATTTTTCCTGTTGCGCCGTCGTACATCGTCTCTTTCCCGTCGTCGCGAAAGCCTGCGTTCTTCAGGCCTTCACGCAGGGCTTCTTCTGTCACATTGTTGAATGCAGACGAATCAATGTTTACACCGCTTAACGCCGACAGCTTTGCCGCCACAATTTCGAGAAGCTGACCTATCGTCATTCTCGAAGGTATTGCATGCGGATTGAGTATGATGTCAGGCGTTATACCATTTTCAGTAAAAGGCATATCCTCTTCCGGCACAACAAGGGCAATAACACCTTTTTGTCCATGCCTGGACGTGAATTTGTCGCCTAACTCAGGTATTCTCTCGCTTCTCACATTTATTTTTATAAGCTTGTTGCCGCTCATGGTCTCTGTCACAAAAACATTGTCTATTACGCCCTCTTCGCCGTGCCTTATCGTTTCTGACGTTTCTCTCCTGTTTTCGGTCTCAACCATGAAGCTCTCTACCGGTCCAAAAAACCGGAGCGGCGATACCTTGCCGATGAGGACATCGCCGGACTCAACGCTGATTTCCCTGCTCACGATGCCGTCCTGCTCTAGGTTGGCGTAGGCTTCTTCTGTGCGGTAGCCGTTTACAGACTTGTCAGGTATTTTTATCTCGTCCTTCTCAATGCCCCAGTACTTCTTTTCCTCTGTGGCGTAGCTGCGGAAGAAGAATGAACGGCCAAAGCCGCGCTCGATGGACGCCTTGTTTACGACAATGCCGTCCTCCATGTTGTAGCCGTTGTAGCTCATGATAGCCACAACCATGTTTTGCCCCTGTGGATGATCATCAATATTAAGTTCATTTCCCGCGATCGTGCTTACCAGCGGAACCTGCGGATAGATAAGAATATCAGACTTCGTGTCTGTTCTCATCAGGTAGTTTGTTGAGAATATACCCAAGGCCTGGCCAGACATCTTTGCGCCGAAGTTAACCCTGTCGCCGCGGTTGTGCGACGCAAACGGCACGAGCGAGGCCGACAAGCCGAGAATAATGCCAGGGTTTATCTCCATGTGCGTGTGCTCTTTTGTAACATTCTCAGGAGCAAGAGCAACCAGTGCGTTGTTTTCTTCCTCTGCGTCCAGATATTCTATCACGCCCTCTTTCAGCAAAGAGTTCCACGTGGTCTCGCCTTTCTCAAGTTTTTCTATATGCTGGTCAGTGAGCTGTTGTTTTCCGCCCTCCACAACTATGAGCGGTCTCATCAGCCTTCCTGCGTCAGAATTTATGTGCACCTCATCAAATTGCTTGTCGTAGCTCAACCCAACAAACGGACTTGTAACGCCTGACCTTATTTTGGCCCTTACCTTCTTTACAAACTCCTCGGGCCTGCTTGTTGCTCCCATTATGCGGCCGTCCATAAAAATTATCGATCCCGCAGGATCGTTGCCCTCTTTCATGACCATATCTTCAATGAGCGCCCTGTCCTTTTCCTTGCCCGTTTCGGATATTACTGCTAACAGCGCAAGGTATTTTCTCAGGCCTATATTTACACCCTCTGGAGTTTCTTCTGCGCACAGCCTGCCCCAGTGCGTTGCGTGCAGTGCCCTGGCCTCGAAGTGTTCCTGCGAAGAGGAAAGCGGGGATATGACGTTGCGCAGGTGCGCGACCGTGCGGACATAGTTTATTCGCTCCAGCCGCTGGCAAACGCCTGTTCGGCCCCCGATCCACTGGCCGGTTGCCATGTGCGACACAATTCTTTTTGTCAGGTAGTCGCTCTCGACTATTGATTTGATCGATGGCATCTTTCCCCTCTTGACAAGCTTCTGGTAAGAATACACAATCCTCGACACCAGCCCGTACTTGCCGAGCAGTATCGACCTGAACAGTATCTCCAGGAAATTGCCTACCTGCTTCAGCCTCTTGTTTCCGTAGTGGTCGATGTCCTGGTCCTTCGCGCCCTCGAGGCCGACCTTGAGGACTTTTCTCACAACCTTTGAAAGGTAGATTGCCTTGTCTATCCTGTTTTTTTTTGTCTGGCCAAGGTGCGGCAGCAAATATTTGTCAAGAATGTCGTTAATCCTTTTTTCGCGGTACTCTTTCTGTACGATCTTGAGCTTGTTTCCTATGTAGTCTTTCGCGTCTTCCACGTCCTTTACGTCGAACTCGTACAGGTTGAAGTATATTTCCTGCATCGCCATGCGGTCCGCTGAGATGTTTTCTATTATTTCCTTGTCTATCTTCATGCCCAGCGCACGCAGGAGTACAACTATCGGCAATTTTTTGAGGTTGGCAAAAGAAATCGTGATGATGCCGCCTTTTCTCTCTATGAGATGCCTCTGCACAAACCCGGCAGCTTCGGAGTTGATGCGTGCTGTTTCGATCTCGTTCTTTATCTCGATGATCGGCGAGTTTGAAAGGACTTCTTCGACAAGAACGATGACGCGCTCCGTTCCGTTGATGATAAAATAGCCGCCCGGGTCGTTATGGTCCTCGCCCAGCTCGGCAAGCTCATTCTCATCCTTGTCGTTGAGCACGCATAGCTTTGACTTGAGCATAATAGGCAGATCGCCCAGCTTGACTTCCTGCATCTCCTGTTCGACGCCGTTTATGACAGGAATCATCTCGACAAAAATAGGAGACCCGTACGTCAGATCCCGCACCCTTGCCTCCATCGGCGTTATGCCCCTCACTGCACCGTCGGCCTCCTTTACGCTCGGTGTCGGAAGCCTTACCTTGCCGAGCTTTATCTTGAACTCTGCCAGTTCCGGTGTCTCCAGCTGTATCTCTCCGATCTCGTCAATGATTTTCTGCAGTCTGAAGTCGACAAACTCGTTAAAACTCTTTATCTGGTGGTCAACAAAACCAACAGATTTTTTGAAGCTGTGGAGCAGCTCTTTGTAAACTCTCTCGCCATCCATCTTCTTTTCAGTTCTCTGCTCAGGCATAATTAATCACTCTACAAAACTACACGATAATAATAGCACTCCCCGGCTGTGGGCGACCTTCTTGTGACGCGGACAACGTCGCCGTGCTTTGCATTTATGACCTTTACAGCAGGGTCGTCGTTTTTTATGCGCGGAAGCTGCTTCAGCGATATGTTCAGCTTCTTCAAGAGCTCTGCCTTCTCCTCAGGATTCATAATCTCGTGCTTTGGCACGAGGCTGCTCTGGAAAATATCAAACGATTTTTCCTTCTCTTCCTCTTGTTTCTTTCCCTTCTTAGTCATAACCAATCCCTTTTCTTAAGACTGATAGACGCATCGAAGATGCGTCAGTTCGTTTAAGGTCTTGGTGAACCCCAAAAGAATTTGGGATCTTCCAGACCTTGTCTTCAAGTATTATGTGAAGAACCACTGCATAAATGCAGTGGCATCTTGAAATTTATCTAGTATCTTCGAAAGTGAGGTATACGCCTCTTGGCGTATGCCTCGGTAGAGGATTACTGCCAACAGGCAGTAATCCAACTTTCGGAGATACTGTTATCAATCTACAAAATACTACTACAGTGGTTCTTACATCCAGAATTCCACTATACCACTGTTTCAAAACAGTGGAATTCTTAGATTTAATTATTGAATTCTTTTCCGCACTTCTTGCAAAAATGTATCTCTATTTTGACCTTTTTAAGAAAAAGGTCAACAAAAATTTATTTCTTGATGGGCTCGACGGGATTCGAACCCGCGACACCTGGCTTTCTTGGACCATGGCGTGCGGATCTTACTCACGCTGTCACCATGAGTGATAAAAGGCCAATGCTCTACCAGACTGAGCTACGAGCCCGCGCCCCGGTCGGGACTTTCCCGCAAAGAGAGACAAACTGACGTGCTTTGCACGTCTATCTGCTTTTCCTCTTTACCGGTCTATTCTCCTTACGTGCACAAGCTTCGCTTGTGATATTATCTTCCTTGCGTTTCGAACCCGAGTCAGCGCCGTTCTATTCCATGTCAACCCAACTTAGTTTCTTTGGGGTTGATCCAGATTGACAGGGCACTATGCTAGACCGCTACACCACCGAGGCAATTATGAAATTAAGGTAAGCCGTATTTCAGGCTATCAGATCTTTTGATTGCGACGTAAGGCACTGGCCAACTTTTTTCTATTTCTACCAGCCTTTTTTCTGCTGCTGGATTTTGTGTGTGCGATAAATATTCTTTCAGGGCAATTACCGCAAAAACCCCATGTTCAGGTTGTCCCAAGCTTGAAAATTTTGTACCGCTTGCGTTTTCAGTATTTGTTATATACACATCTCCGCTTTTTGTGTCCACGCAAAACATTTCATTGAATACCATGACAGTATAAAATTCTTTACCATCGATGTGAATTATTTTGTTAGGATCATTAATCATATATCAACACCTAACTAAAGGAGTAGGTAGCTTCGGCTAATCTGTAAACGGTTGAAGAAAAATGGTGCCAGAGGCTAATCAATAAGTCTCACCATGAATTGACGATAACAGGGCACTGTTTTTCTTCTGAAACAGCCTGTCGCATGTCAATATTAAAGGTAAGCAGCGTGCCGATGTTCCCTGATTGTGTCAAGTACTTATCAAGCCGTTGGAGAGATTCACTTCCGTGTTTCCGCAAATCCCTATCTATTATAATTAATATTTTTCACTCGTTTCTTTGGGGTTTACAAAGACCTTTCTTTCTAAAGAAAGGGATTTGTTTCGGGACGGGAACGGGTCTACCCTCTCCGCTATGGCCGCCAACCTTCAGTTATCTTAGTGGATAAGAGATTTAAAGGTTGCGATTTGTCAAATTAAAGAACCAAGAATCAAAATCTGCCGAATGCATTCTTTTTTGCACTTTCTAGAGGCTCATCATTCATGGGCACTCTAAAAACAGCCAGACTCGATCCTCCATAATAGCTCGTGGCAGTTTCGTATAGTTCATGCCCATTTTTGCTATGGCCGCAAAGAATTCCCTTTTGGTAGGCTATGAAATCTCCTCTATAATCGTCCAGTCGCGCTAGCTTTAAATCTTCTTCAAAAGCAGGGAAATTATCTAGGTAACTATCCCCTCTTTCTTTTTGGGCTGACAATTGTCCATGAGTCAAAATATATTCTCTTGTACCAATACCAACAGATATCATGATAAATTTTATTCCAGAAATCTTTAAATTGATATTTGTGCATTACATGAAAATTACATAAGTGACAATCATAGCCACTTCTTTTTGTGAAAAACAGCGTATAAAACCAAAATAGAAAAAGCCATACCCGTGAGGGCAGCGGGATAGCCAAGGTCAGAGCGCAATTCTGGTATGTACTGAAAGTTCATGCCATAGACGCTCGCTATGAGCGTGGGCACCATCAATATTACAGTAAATGAAGTCAGGCGCTTTATAATTATATTAAGATCGTTTGAGGCCTTTGTCGTATGAATCGTCAGTATATCGGAGAGCATATCCTTGTAAGACGCCAAAATATCCACTTGGTGCATATATGTGTCATAAACGTCGTCCAGAAGCATCATTGATTCTTCATCTACCTTGACAGGCGTAAGCCCTTTCTTTATCACGAATATTATCTTTGCAGAACCCCAGAAGCGCCTTGCCATCAGGTGTATCTGCCTTTTTGTCTTCACGACGTGATCGATATCTGCACCATTTTTACTTACGACCACCTTCTTCTCCAGGTCCGTAATCATCTGGTCCACTTTGTCCAATACGTCGTAATTCTCGTTTACATCGTCCAGAAGAAATTGGTGCATCAAGCGGCCGAGGTTTTTCACCTTACTCTCTTCCAGCGTCGCAACCAACCTGTCGAAGAGCTCGTTGTGAAATGGTGTTATCGCGGGCAGTGCTATTATCAGTGCGTTCTCTTTCAAAACAAATAAAATATGAGAATTCTTTATCTCTTCCCCTTCAAGATAGTAGTCCATAAAAACAAACACGAGAGGATTTATGGAATACCTGGCAGATCTTTTTTCCTTCCCGTAGAGGCCAAAATACTTTTTCTGAAGCTTGAAATCCTTGGAGACCTTTGCTATTTCCTTTTCGTCTGCCTTCTCCATCAGTATCCAGATGAAATCGCCGTTCGATGGCATAGAGTAATGAATATCGTTTCCTCTTCTGCACGCATTCTCTTTCGCACTGTAATACATGTACTTGAGCATATTTTTCTGCACTACTTACTATGCAGAAATGTTGTATAAAAAGATTTATGGAGAAGAAGAGAAATTTTACTATCATCAACATCTTGTAATGATACCACCGCATAAATGCGGTGGTTATTCATAGAAATGCCGAAAGAACGCCTGCTGATCTAACTAGAGTAGATCTAGACACAGTATCTCCGAAAGTTGGATTACTGCCTCTTGGCAGTAATCCTCTACCGAGGTATATGCCACAAGGCATATACCTCACTTTCGGAGATACTCAGACACGAAACTGAACTAAGAAAAAGTTTTTTACAGTAAATTCCACCATCTCTCTGATGATGATATCGCTTCATTTACGGAACTGTTATGAATTGCCCTGGCTGTTGGTCCGTTGGCTTGTCAGGTAATCTTACGACCTCTGGTATGTGCGATGCTATATAATTAAGCAGCCCGTCTGTGTTTTCTGCTATCGTAACGAGTTCATTACTATAATTCTCTTGAATGTGTTTAGTTGCTCTGAGAGGCTCCGGCACTTTTTCGAGCCCTTTCAGTATCATGAGAGACGCTTCTTCGACAGGCTGAAAATATTTTTTGAGTGCAAAATATCCAGAATCGCAATCAGAATCTATCATAGACCTTATCAGCTCCAGATGGGTCTCGCACGGCGATCCTTTTACTGCGTCGGACTTTTCATACCATTCAGGCTTAGTGACCGCAGTTTTTATGGCTTCGATTGCATGAAACAGCGTATAGCCTACCAGAATATGTTCACCACTTTTCTTTACCATGTATCATCGCTCCCCTGACGTCTGTAGTCGGATACGTATATCTGAATGAATTTTGAACATCAGGAAACTTAAAGGAGAAATCAATAATTTTTCTTAATTTCATTTGAATATAACTTTCCGGAACCTTTAATCTACATTCAAAGGTTGTGTAAATATCTGTTCTGTCAGGTACGAGATCCTTTATGCTGTCAAGAACTATTCTTCTCTCGTAGTCCAGGAATTCTCTTAGTATTTGCTGCCTCTCTTTGATGGCAGGTGTCTCAAATACATATTTTTCAGGCATAAAATCACTATGCTATCATCTTTGTCTTCGCGGAAGCGCACACAGGGCATTTTAAGGACGTATAGAGCCACTGATAGTTGCAGTCGTCGCACCCGTACCTCTTTGCTGGATTTTTTGGATACTTCAGCACACGCTTGCTGGCTTCATCGAGCATATGTATGTCTTCCTTTGTCAGCCAGCCCCGTATTCTTTTTGCCGTTTTTGTGAATTTCATGATAATGCACCTTTTTTGTACACTCTGGAAATATATTCAGAAAACGATTCAGGAAGAAATTCAGAGTCTTGTGAAAGCCTTTTATTCAGAAATTTAGCAGCTTTGAAATAGCCATCTTCCCAGTAACCTGACGTAGTTTGTTTGGCACCGTTATGTATCTGAGAAACAAATACCTTGACCCTTAAAGGAGATTTTGTTTGTTTTTTAATTACAAAGTTATCCGATGGAAGAGAAGGTTCCTTACCTTCTATTTTTGCCTTATAAACATCCTGCATGTACAGTGTAAGACCCCATGGTAAAAATCTGTCACCGACGCCAAGCATTTCTAAATAATTATAGAAGCCTGCATTGTACCCTTTTATTTCATCTTCATTTAATTTCAATGTGCCAAGATAGTTAAATGCATCGTCTGCAACTTTTCGAGCCTGATCTATAGATATTACTTTTTCTGGTATTTCATACTGCATACTAACCACACACCCCTACATTAAGAGGAACCTAGGTCCCTCTTAAAATCTAGACTTAATCTCTTCCTATTCGTTTTCTTGATTAAACTTCTAAATAATCGGACGTACTCCGTACGTCAGTCTGTTCTGAAGTTTCTTGTAATCTCTTATTAGTGACAAAAGCTTAAATATATATCGTATGTACTAGATAATATATGTTATAACACAATCCACGAACAAAGAAACAGCGCACCTTTCCGTTTTACTGTGCCCTGACGAACTGGTTTATAGGCTTTACGACGCCTATGTGCGACTTCTGCTTGCACGCAAAGCATACCCACCTGTTTTCAACCCTATCTACAAGGCGAGCCTTCTTACAATTAAAGCATTTGGATATTGTCAGCTGCATGGGAGGTCTTGATTCCTGTAAGGTTTTGATCATTTAGTGGGTGTGAATATGAATATGACCTTACTTTAGATTTTTGCTGTTGAAATAATGCATTTTTGCCCATTATAAAGATTATTGTGATGAGAAAAAGATGTCTGCAAAACATATTTTTGAGAATTTTTTGCAAAAATCCGCAAAAAATGAAAATTTTCCGTGAAAAAAGATAAAAATTCTGCCGTTTTTGCAAATTTTTAAATAGGAGAGTGCATTATTGATAGATATTATGAAGCAAGTATATAGTAAACCCATTAAATAATCGGGTATTATAAATGGGTTTACTTATAGCGCACAAGAAAGTATAATATCCAGATTGTTTTCTTGGAGCGCTATAATCCCCTGATAGCTCAACGGTTGATTTGAAAAAATCAGTCATAGAGCGCATGGCTGTAGCATAGTGCGTTTCGTGTATGCACTATAGATCAGTATCCGCTTTGTAGAGACCGTGAGGTTCTGGGTTCAAACTAGCCTTTCTTTCTGAAGAAAGAAAGCCTAAGTTCGCCAAAGAAAGACAAGAGGCTTCGCAATAATTATGCGACGGCTATGAAAATCCCAGTCAGGGGATTTATGTTTATTTTGAAGTATTCCGAAAACCATCAGCTTTAGCTGATGGATGATGGGAAGACTTCAAAAGAAATGCTCAAAGAAACCTGCGACTTTAGTCACAGGTTATAAAAGGCATTTCATTTTTAGGCGTGTCAAGAATGAAAACCATAAGCGTAAAAGTTGTGCCGAACGCAAGGGAAAATAATTTATCAGAAGAAAACGACAGAAAGTCTAGATCTTTCTCTTCCGCTTTGGCATGGCACGCCGAGCCAGTTTTTCTTTTGCGCGCTCGAAGTGCTCTATTTCTTTCTCATAGTAGTTTGTCAGTCCTATGTCTCCCTTTTCCTGAGCCTTTTTCAGTTTCTCTTGATGGATCTTTATCTGCTTCTCAATAGAGTCAATACCCTTTCTAAGTCTTGGTTTTGACATATTGTATCTTTGTCTCCAGCAGAGAAATCAGATTTTTCATGGTCTCCCTTGCTAACAAACATTTTCCCGGTTTTTTATTGTTTCTTGCTGCCCTGTAAATGTTCACCATGCCGGAAAATTCTTTGGGTGTCATGCAGCTTAAGACCTCGCGTCTCAAAGCTGCGGTGGAGTATTTTTTATTGGTAAGAAGATACTCTAAAATCAGCATTTCCTTTAAGCGCATTAAGAGAGGGTAGACTATTTGTTCGCCACCGGCCTCAAATATTTCCTTAGATATGCCCAGCGATGATTCCGCGAGTTCGATTCTTGTCTTTATACCATATGTTTTCAATTTTTCTTTTTTGAGACCGTCAAGAAACTGGTGGTTTATCAAAGCTACCGACTCGTCCATTATTACCTTGTGAAATATTGGATCGTGCACCATGGCGTTTCTCGCCTCTTTTACGGTTTTTGTCTCTATATCGTATTTCCGCCTTAGTTCGTCTGGGACCTCTATATTTGCGTCATCGTCCGTTACAAGAATTATATCTATGTCTGACCCTTCTGTCATTTCCTTTCTCGCGTAAGAGCCGTATAGAATCGCGCTGACTATATGTTTCAGTTCGACCCTGTTCAGTATCTCTTTCGGGCTGAAAGGCTCGTCTATCAGGTCTACCTTCACTTTTCCGCCGACCCAGCTGCTTGGCACGTAGACCCCGCCTGAATTGCCGTATTTCTTTACTGTCTTTGTTATAGTTTTCATACGTATATACTATGTATATACGTTTAAATAGTTATTGATAGAAAACTGGTACGATAAAAGCCTTTCTTCTCAAATAATTATTGTGGTCAGATGATCGACAACGTAAGCAAAGAGGAAGAGAAAGTGCTGCTCCAGAAGGTCGTTCATAACCTGCTCAATGACCCAAGGACAAACGCATGGGAAAAAGAATTTCTTGCCAGCGTAAACGACCGGCTTCTTGTCCGTGACCTGTCAGAGAAGCAATTAAGCATTCTCAATAAGATACGACAGAAATGCAAGAATCCTATCCGATGACGGTTATGAAGCTATTTCCTTCTCTTCATGAGCCTTGACAAGTGGTCTTCTCGTTTTTCTTCAGGCAGCCCTATAGAATAAGCGAAGGATTTTTGCTCTAATTTCTTGCCCCTGACCTCGAACACTGCGGATGCGCGAGGCAGCTTTATTGTGCCCGATATCCCGAATATTGGCGAGACCTTGTAGGTCAGCAGCCGTTCCTCCCTGTTCTTCAGGTCCTTTATCTTCCACGCAAGCTCTGTTCCGCCATGGCTTTTCTTTTTCTCAGGCTTGACGCCCTGGGCGTCTTTCACGGTAAACACAGACGGCACGAAATCATACACGTCTACGTCTGACGCGCGTCCGCTCGCGTTCTTCACCTCGACGGCAACTGTAAATTCTTCGCCTTCCTCGATCTTCTTTTTTTGAAGTATGTATTTTCGTACCCTTATCGTCCTCATCTTTGTGAAGTAGAACCAGACCGCTATTATAATCGCGATCAGTAACAGGAATATCGCGCTGTAGTCCACGTTGTACGTTACGGTTCGTGTCCCGCCCGGTTGTATGTTTGTAAGAACCCACCTGTACGTGCCTTCCGATTTCGATGCGGGCTCGTCACCAAAGAAAAACATGCGGTCAGAAGGCGAGAGGTATTCAACTACCGTCTCGTCGCCAGGCTGGTTGCCATAGTTGGTTACCGTTATCGTTCTTTTTGACCCGAACAAAAGCGATGCCCTGTCGCGCTGGGTCTGGATTAAAGGCTTTGAGACAACAGAGAACGTCTGATTCATGTTCATAATTCTGTCAGGATATTTCAGAGCAGCATTCACAATATAAGTGCCGGCTGGCGCATATTTCTCGAACAGCACGACTCCCTCTGCTGTAGCTTCCTCGCCAGGATCAATTCTAGAAATAATCTTTTGTATAACACCTATGTTTTTTGACGGCGAGAATACGTTTGCAAGAATCTCGGCGTCATTGACAGTAACCGTCTTGTAGTTCTTGACGTGGACGCTTACCTTTGCAGAGCCTAGTGGCTCTAAATCCCCAGTCACAACTATCTTCTCAATGTTTACAATCTCGCCTTTCTGAATTAAGACAAAAATATCAGCCTTGCCTAATGCTTTCGTTTTGAGAGACTCGAAGAAAACGGTAATTCTGTAAAGCCCAATCGGCGTATCTATGAACGGCGACACAAATACTGTTAGGGTCTTCGGCTTATCGGCACCAACGACAAACTGATTTTCAGAAATCGCCACCCACGGCCTCGACTCTATCAAATTGGCTGTTATGGTATCATTGTTTATGTCTGTTGTCACGACAATATCAACCTGTCTGGAAGTCAGCGTCGGAACCGTAAATGTCTGGGTAGGCGCAGAGACAGAAAACGCGAAAGAAAATCCTCCAAGTAGAATAAATGCGAATACCAGTACCAGCAAAAACTTTTTCATTTTATTACCCGCCGTAAATTACACGAAGTAAGGTATTTCACCCGACTTTCGGCATAATTTACCTTCTTCGAGGCACTATTTATACATTATGATACTGTAATTTCGGCGTAATTGCTCAGTATGCATATAGAAAATAATGATTATAGTTTTGTCATCAGCGCAAGTTTAAAATAGATTACCTTCAGATGGATATCAAGGGTGTTGATTTTGTTAATATCCGTCGACTCCGGTGACCCCCATCAAATACAGGAGATAAAAGATTGGGGATTTACTATAGATAAAGTAACGTCCAACCCAACAACTGTTTCTGCAACGATCAAAAGGATAAAACAGGAAAAGAACAAGTCATTTTCTGTTTATGACGTCGAGATGCTGATAAGGGATACCGTAGGAGAAAGAACGCCTATAAGCGTCGAGACAATAGGAACGCCTTATCCGAGCTATGATCCTGAAAATATGGATCCTTACATATTCGCAGAAGAGGCACAACAAATAATGGACTGGGATCCATATTTTGTTGTAAAACTTCCTACCGTGCCGCAAGGGTTCGAGGCAGCAAATATACTGCGCGGCAGAGTTCCGATAAATTTTACCCTTGTCTTTTCCCGTCATCAAGCTCGCCTCGCAGCTGATTATGGAGGAACATACGTAAGCCCTTTTGTTGGCCGTATCGACGACAAGCTAAAGGATACTGCGATAAAAAGAGAAGGCATGGATTTAGTAAAAGAAATCATAGAAGACTACAAAAAGGAGGATTTCGACACGCTAGTTCTGACGGCAAGCACTAGAAAGGAAAAGAATCTGTATCATTTGCAAAAGGCTGCAGACTACGGCTCTCACGTCGTTACAATTCCCTTCTCGTTATTTGAGCACATCTATCAAAAATACGGGGATGGAGGTGTAGAAATTATAAAAAGATTAAGAGAATATAAATCACATAGCCCACAAAATCCGAAAAAACCGACTTACAGCGACAAATTCAATTGGGAAAGCATGCAGCAATTTGAGCGCGAGCTCACATTGGATGGTGTAGAAAGATTCCTGGCCGACGCCCAATCATCGGGCTACACAATAATGCAGCAGAAATAGAAGATTCGTACTTTATATCACACAAACACGCCAAACTTCATGCAAACCTCTCTCATCAATCTTTCATTATCCTCGGTTTTTGGCAGGGATATTATCAGCTCTGTGTATGGTATATAGTCGAGGTGAAGGTGATTTATAATGCTCTCCGCGGCCTGGGGTTTTGACATGTTTTCATTGCCCAAGACCCTCGACTGCACGACCGCATTGCTGGAATAGACTATTATGTCAATGTCGTCGTTTTTCTTCTCTTCACCGAGCATCCTGAGTATTCCACGCGCCTTTGTAAAGTCAAAGTCATTGTCGTTTGCTATGGAAATGCGCACAAAGACCCGGCCACCAGAATTATTTTTTACGTAGTCGTCAACTTCTCCTGTCATTAGTTCTTCTATCATTTTCAATCACCGATACGTGCTTTTGTTTTCCGCTACCCACTTGTCTATAACTTCTTCCGGCGTTGCGCCAAACCTGAGTCCTGGCGCTGTATTGCATTTTGCAGTTACAATCGTGTCCAACACATCAACAAATTGCTTAAAATTGTCGTAGTCTTCTTCCATCATCATATCTGCTTTGCCCTCTATGCCTTTCCATCCAGGGTTGTCGGGGTGCGGATTCTTCAGCCATCTTACCTTATACCACTTCCTCTTCTCGACAAAGCCTTTGTGCTCCGCAGGAAAGTCCATATGCATCGAATAGTACATACAGAAAGAGCTTTTATATCTTCATTTTTGATAAGGAGATTTCACTTCAGCTTAAACAAGGCTATCAGTCCGATCAGTAGCAGGATTACGCCCATCACGAGATGATAGGAGTGTTCCCACCCGAGTCCAAGGCCCGTTGACACGTGTACGCTGTGGGGCGCAACCGTATAGAACAAGCCTACTATCAGTATAATTATACTGATGATGTGTTTTATGCGCATTCATTTCACCCCCTTAAGATTTTTTAGGAAATCAACAAGAGTTATTTTCATCTCTTTCTTGTTGTCAATAATTACTTCCAGCCTTATCGCGTCTATATTCTGTTTGTACTCGGCATTGTCGATGCATTGAAGTATATCTTTTTTGAGGTCATCTACGTCCAGCGACTCTGGATTGTCTATCTTTCCTATTGTTATCCAGTTATAGGCGCATCCTATGCCGTCAATAGGACCCAGGGCCTGCACAAGCACTGATACGTGGTGAATACCACTGTTTTGAAACGGTTGTATTATATCATTCACCTGTATAACACAATCCACGAATACATGGAGAATCGAAGATTCTCCTGTACAATTTCGAATTCCAGGAATTCGAATTGTTAGTGGATTGTGTTTATATATGCATAATTCATCACATTTTCATTCGCCAAAATACTTGTTCAGCCTTTTAGCGATATGCTTCTTGAACTCGTCGTCCTCCTTTTCGCAGGTCTCGCAGCCTTCCTGTATCTCGCTGTCAACATCCACAAACTCGTAATTTACAGTCACCCTGTATCTTGCCAGGTGTCCGCAGCTGTTTCTGACCTCTTCTATTATTGGATCCATCAAATCTAATTATACTCTGGGTTTATAAATATTAGAATATCTAGAGAAAGCATGAACAAGCTCGTTCTGATATTTGTAAATGGCATGGAAAATGACGTGGCACACACAGTACAATTATGCGCAAAGGCAGCCGTCGGAGCCTACGGCAAGCTGGGTTTCTTGTCAAAGGGCAAGAAGAAGGGCTTTGAGACGGTAGTTGTACAGGTTCTTGACATGCAGAACCTTATGGGCATTAAATACAACGTTGACAAGTACGGGATAAACCATTTTCTTGTCACGAACGACGAAAACAATCCGGACCCGATGCAGACCGTCCTTGCCGTCGGCCCGGTTGACGCGGAAAAGCTGAACAAGATGTCTGCAGGATTGAGATTGTTTTAAAAAGATTGTTTTAAAAATAATAATATGCCAAAGAAGAATCCATGGATTGCTGCAATCTTGAATTTTATATTATGGGGTTTAGGATACCTGTACAATGGGAAAAAAATTGCACTTGGCGTTCTTCTTCTGATAGGCGATTTGATACTGAATTTTGCAACTCTTTACTGGTCAACTCTAACTCTACTTTCTGCAGTTATTCCATTTTTACTTATTTCAATAGGATTAGCCTACGACGGCTATAAAGAGGCAAAAGAAATCAGCAGAAAGAAAGACTAAGGGTGGCAGAAAGTGCAGTCCCACGTCTCAAAGCTGCCCAACGCGCCGCTCTTTACCGTGCGTTTTTTCATAGGCCGCCCGCACTCCGGACATATAAATGTTGATGTGTCTTCTTCGTCCATAGGAATCACAAGAAACAAAAATGTGGCATTATTCATTAATCATGTTCTATTGCTATTGACGTAGCTTTTATAAATCTTTTCAATATTCTTCCTGCACACAAAATCGTGCTGCCTGAACCCACCCTTCATGCCCTTCGGTACGTGGAGGAGCTCGTGTATAATTGTTTTTGTCTTTTCCTCTTCGCTTAATTTGTCAAAGTGCTCTGATATGACTTCTATTACATAGTGCGCCTTCATGGATAAAGCTGCCTGGACAACTCTAGGGACAGTATGGCACCTTGCTATTGTTCTTTGCGATGTGCTTCCGTGGCTGCGGATAAAATGTATGCGCGATGAGTCACGACTGATGCCTGCATTCGTCATTATATGTCTTGCCTTCTGTTCGATATCATCGGCAGGAAAGTATTTGATCGGCATAAATAACATTAGTCTACCGAAAATTATTTTAATTGCATTAAGCATGTTATGATTATGAGAAATCGGTCTGTTTACACAATACTGATTGGCGTCATACTGAACCTGGCCATAATCATCGGCATGATAAATCACAACATGCAGGTTTACGGCCAGGCCATAGGACCTCTTTCCACGAGCGCAGAGGCATGGTTGCCAATCTCAGCCGTGGTCTTCGTATCCATAATGGTTATGCTCATCGTTGTGACAAAGTCTTAGAAAACAAAATAATATGCTCTGTAGAAAACCTATGCAAGAGCATCGACGTGAGAGGCATTGTCTGAACAGATAGACGCACTTCGTGCGTCAGTTTGTTTCAATGCCTCTAGCTGACCTATACGTCAAGAGACGTATAGGTCTACGTCGATGCTCTTTATCGAGCATTTCTACAGAACTGAATAATAGATTTTCATTCAAATCCTGCATGTCATTCCATGATTTTCATAATATTTCTGATGGTAGTCCTCAGCAGGATAGAATTCAGAAGCAGGAACAATCTGCGTGACGATAGTTTTCTTGTGTTTGTTTTGCTCGTTTTCTTTTGATTTTTCTGCTGCTTTCTTCTGTTTATCGTCAAAATAAAATATAGCAGATCTATATTGAGTGCCAACATCAGGTCCCTGCCTGTTCAGCTGCGTGGGATCGTGTATTTTCCAAAATACATCCATCAGTTCTTCGTAAGACACTTTTGCTGGATCAAATTCTATTTTCACAGCCTCTGCGTGCCCTGTCTCATCCGTGCATACATCTTCATAAGTAGGATTTTTCGTGCGTCCGCCTGCATAGCCGACAGTAGTCCTGACGACCCCCTTTACCTGGTCGAATGCAGCCTGAACATGCCAGAAGCATCCTGCGCCGAAGGCTGCGAATTTGGTTTTCATATTTCTCAAGCCCCGTCCGAGAGTCGAACTCGGGACCCCCACCTTACCAAGGTGGTACTCTTCCAATCTCACCAAACCCATCCAAAATTTTGTCAATCTCGAAACCCCTTCAGTTCTTTGGGGTTCTCCAAGACCTTTCTTTCAAGAAAGGGCTTGGAACTGAGCTAACGAGGCATTAATCCTCATATATTTGATTGAATTCCATTAAAGTATGATGGTCGACGTGAGAGGCATTGAAACAAACTGACGCACGAAGTGCGTCTATCTGTTCAGACAATGCCTCTAGCTGCAGTATACGTCAAAAGACGTATACTGCTACGTCGACCATCATCATACGAATATGGAATTCAATCCATATATTTACTTCCCGACAAATTTATTAAGTGCTTTGGACAATAAATTGTGCATATGAAAAAGAAATTAACCAAAGAAGACAGAAAAGTACTCATCAAAATTCTATCCAAAAAAAGGGCTTCCAATGTCGCTTATAGGAATGGCTACGTATCTCTTAAATTCGACGGCAAACGATTGCGCGACAAGGTCATTATAAAGCACGATCCAGGGCTTGGCGACTGGTCCCGAAAGCGCAACGAAGTCTACTACGACGAGGGATTAGGAAAGCACGACATACTCCCTGTTGTTGTTCATGAAGTCATAGAAAAATACGTCACGCATAGATACGGCCTCAAGGTCAACAAGGAATCTCATCGCGTGGCCCTTGCAATCGAGAAGAAATTCATAGCTGACTCGTGCTCGCGCAAGTTCAGAAAAAAATGCACACATACAGGAAGATGCTGGCGGCTCCATGAAGCGCGCATACAGCAGGTCTGGGAAAAGGAGCACGAAAAGATCGGAAGAAGGCGCACAAAGGGAAAAAGTAAATAACCGCATAATTTGTGCTTGCTAATGATCGATTCTTTAAACATCTACCCTCTAAGTTCCCTTCTTATCAATAAATACGCAACTAATGTGCAGACAATAAAATAAATCACCAGGACTGAGAATTGTATTAATGTCTCAGTGAGCTTCGGAGAATAGAAGGTTAATGTCTCTAAAATTTTTGTCAGTATATTTAGCGGCAGGCCGTACGTTATTGTACTAAAATAGTCTGGCAGTTTTTCTATGGGGGTTATTATTCCAGATAAGAATACCATCGGAAGTGTAACAAAAATCGAGAGAAGTATAGCTGTACTTTCATATTTTGACACGCTTGCTATGATCAGTCCTATCGACGCAAAAATTAATGCTGTTATTACGGAAGAAACAAAAAGACCTGATGCGACATAGTACGTTATGTTTACTTGGAGCACAAATACCCCAACCGCTATTATAATAGGATATGCAATTATGGCCATAAATGCCGTGAGGATTAGCCGCTCTATTATCAGTAATCTTAGGCCATGCGGCGTTAATAGCACACGCTGAAGCAATCCAGTCGACCTGTGCCTTATGAATGTAATAGCAGCTAGAAACGTTGATATGATCATTATAACCATCATAACCGCACTGGGAAACACAAAATCAATTAATTTATTTTTCCAAAAGAAATCATTTATCTGAGCATCAACAAATTGCACCGTTTCAGGCTTTTCTATCCTTGCTTCTTGGGCTGCTTTTTTCAGCAGAGCGAATTTGTCAAGGGCGAAATCCACGTTGCCTTTTGAAGATTCGACAACATTTATCATGCTGTCTAACGTGCTTATAGCACTATCCAATGCGTTCGTATTGATCAGATTCATGGATGTGCTGAGTGTCGTCTTAGAATTTATTAAGTCAGACCTAATGCTGGATAAAGCAGAGCCCGCTGATTGCAAAGAGCCTTTTGCAGACGAAAGGTCATTTGTAATAGTGGATCTTTCACCAGATGAGACATTAAGGGTGTTGACAGTTGATATTGATGAATCGATCTTTGATATGCTGCCTGATATCTGAGAATTGACAGTATCGATGCTTCTTGTCGATGCATCAATGGTATTGATAACAGATACTATATTGCTTGAAGCGGATTGCATGTCGGACTTAATTCTGCTTAAGCTTGATCTAGTGGAAGCTAAATTGTTTTTTATATTATCTAACTGGTTTTTATGCTCTCGCAGCTTGTTTTCAATCTCGTCCAGGCTCTTTTTTACCTCGTCGATATTTGTAAACAGTATATCTACATACCCTTTTGTTATCTTGTTTGATATGTCATTTGTAATTATCCTGGAGTACGATTTAATGTATTCCGATACAAGTTTACTGTTGTCTACAATGACCTCTATTTTTGTTGTGTAGTATTCTGTTTTTGGTGGCACTATCACTCCGGCTCTTACAGTACCAGATAATATTAATTGATTTATAATTTGCCGGCATTCGTCTATTGTACTTTGTTTTGTATTATCTATAACAAATGTAGTAGTGCCTATCATACTGTTCCGTATATAACTTGTTATTTCATTTTCCTCGGTGCTGCATAAAACTATTTTTATGTTGGTAGGTGTCACGCTTAGGAACGAAGCCCCTATTAGTAGAACAAGTATAATGGGAGTCAGAAATAGAAGCGTAAAACTCCTTATATCCCTGAAAAAGGCTTTCAAATCTTTGATAAAGATGTTAATCAGACGCATACCTATCGCCTTCTCGAATGAGCAAATTTCTCAGTGCAGAACCGTCTTGAATTGCAGAAGCAGGCCCCTGGAAAACAACAGCACCGCTCTTTATTGCGACTATAACATCGCAAAGCTGCTTAAGCTCTTCCAGGCTGTTTGACGATACAATAATTGTTGTACCTGTTTTGTTGATAGTTTTTATCAGTTTCCAGAGATTTATTTTGGATATAGGATCAACGGCCAGACTTGGTTCATCCATGAGAAGTATCTGTGGCTGGTTGACTATGCTGCACGCTATGTTGATCCTTCTTTTCTGGCCGCCCGAAAGGGTTCCCGCCAGTTTGTCCAACTTCTCTTCCAAGTCAAGCAAGTAAGCTATCTTGTCGGTACGTACGCTTAATTCGTGCTTATCAATATTGTAAAGATGGCCAAAATATTCGATATTTTCTTTTACAGTAAGCTTTTCGAAGAAACTGTTTTCCTGGGGGCAGTATCCAATAAACCTGTTGTAGAAAGAGTAATCGATAACACCACCATTTATTGTTACACTACCTTTTTGTGGCTTTATCAGGCCCGCAAGGACTTTGATGATCGTGGTCTTTCCGGAACCATTACGACCCAGAAGACCAACAATTTCACCCTTGTTCACAGAAAAAGAGATATTTTTTAGTATTATGTTTTTTCCCAAACTTGCGCTCATATTTCTTACTTCGAGATACGGCATATGTAATATCTGTTCTGACTCACGTATAAGCTTTTCTACACTTTTACGCCATTTTTGAATACAGCCAAAGTTCCTTCTAGATTGTAAAGATTATACTGATTAAATATATTTGCTGCAGTTCTTACATCAGATGATGAGTGCCCTGACAGAATGAGGAAAGTCTTACCTTGTACAAATGCATCGTTTACAATTTGTACAATAGCTGTTCCATAACCTTCTTGGATGTATTTTTCACGGGTCCATGTTTTGCCATCGTCTGCAAGCACTTTTACAAGAGAATTAACAGCAGGATTTCCAATAAGAATCATATTTTTTGTACTTTTGTCAAAGGCTGTAACTTCTACATCCCTCTTCGTTGTAATTGCAGAACCCCCATCTGCTATTAGTCTTTGCCTTACATCATCAAAGGCCACGTATTCTTCAGAAGAAGGATTGCTGCCCACTACTATAATTGTGCCTGTACCATTGCTAATTATGAAGGGCATCGGCAGGGTTTTGAGGGTGAATGCACCGTACTGATCGTTGCTCTGGATATACAACCGCGCCTGATTTTGGTTTTGGTCTATGGTTGAAAGGTGATCGATGCTCAAGACTGTTATATATAAGCCCCCTAGATACGTAGTAGTACTCGTTGAAAGCGTTTTTTGGTCATTCCCTACCCGAACAACTGCCTGCGTAGTTGATGATGTACCAACAAGAGTGACTGAATAAGTATAAGTGCCAGAGTCTGACTGAATTGTAGTAGATTGCCCGCCTTTTAGCGTTATCGATAATGGAGTTGCATTTGGCTTCCAACATGCTTCGCTATCTTCATTTCCCGGCGCTGTAACCTTCACTATTGTGCCATCGGTGCATGCTGGTAGTGTGCACTTTAATTGTTCTCCCGGAGGTATACTAAGCTGCACGCCTTCAGGCACGTTTGCGCATTTTTCTAGGGCATTGTTGACGTAAAAGACTATTTCGCCCGGGTAATAAAGACTACTCGTGCCTATATTTCTGACAGTCACTTCATCGCCAGCAATAGCTTCTATTGCTATCTTTTTCGGTTGTCTGATCAATTGCTGTTTTAAAGTCTTCTCAGTTATATCTGTGGTTTGCATAGTGCCTGTGCATGTTGCGCGGTCCACATTTCCAAAAATCCCGCTTATCGAGTCATAGCCAATTTCGACCGTGTATGTGAATGATTCTCCGTCCTTCTTGCGCGATGCAATGTCGCGGTCTATCTGAAATCTCGAAGTTGCCGGTACTTTGCTGCTTGGTGTGACTTCTGTGGCGAACGAACCAAGATTCGGATCGTCTGATCCATAGAGGTTCATATATTTTATAACGGCATCCCTATGGCCATTAATCAAATTTAGTGTATAGTGTGAAGGAGTAGCCACATGACCCACAAATGTAAAGTATTGGAATCCAGTGCATCTTGACTGGACGAAGCTTTGCTGTACTGTCTCTTGCTGGGTTTCAGTTATAGTCGCAATAAATTCTCCTGTATTGGACCGTTTTATTGCGCATTCAAGTACGTTCTTTGAAGAATCTATGAAAGCCAATAGGTCAAACCTCTCGGAATCGGCTTTGACAACATAGTAAGATTTTATTGGCACGTCTTTGCCGCATTCACTCTTGATCCACTGTATATTATCTGAGATGACATCAGAGTTCCAGTATTCAGTCTTTAAATTTGAATTTGGGTTCTCCGCCAGAAACTGTCTTATTTCTGGGTAAGAATTTGACAGATCTGATAGGGTGCCTACGCCATTTTGTATAGACGTGCAGCCTGCTATAAAAACTACAGATAAAAGGAGAAGTGCTAGTTGATGAATTTTTACCATAATAATTATTTGTTCAGTTAATATTTATATATTGTGGCTCTGTTTATACATAAATCTTATCGCTGACATCTTTCTGACCTAACCATTTCTCTCAGCCTTCATCTCACGCTTCGCTTCCTGTTTTAGTTTGGGCACATTTATGCGGAAGCCGCACTTGTCGCACCTCACAGAAAAAGGCCTTCGCCATGTCTCTTCCTTGTACGCCTCGTAATTGCACTCCGGGCATTTGTACTCAACCATCGCGACCGTCGAGCCTTTCGGAACGAGGATTCTTATCTTGCCCGCTATCTGCTTGCTCGAATTCTTGGTGTCGCGCCACGTATGATAAGTGCAGTTTGACGGCTTGATATTATTTTTTACGACATAATCTTGAATTTTACCCATTATAATCACTGCAGTATTTTGTTTCGGTGTTTAAATATGTTTTGATGCTGCGGCATTGTCAACTTAAGGGGCATTAGCCATTGCTAATGCCCCAGAAAAGGTTGTTGCCGATAGGCAACAACCGTTAAGTTGACAATGCCTGATGCTGCAAATCACATTCTTACCGCATAAGCCCCAGACAGGAATGCCACGAGCGCAACCATCATGGCGATCTTTGTGAGCTTAGAGGAGTGCTTTACAGGCATGACGACAGCCATGACGAAGACTATGTCGGAAATCACGACAAAGAATAGATAGATCTCATTGAATACACCTGTGAAGTAAGGCACGAAGCTTATGACGACAGCCGCGATTATGAAGATGTGTGCTATTATCTTCGTCTTCAGCACACCGTATTTCAGGGCAAGCGTCCTTACGTTCTGCGATTTGTCGCCCATGACGTCGTCTATCGTCTTGTAAATTTCTCGGCCCATGTTCGCGAGGAACGCCAGGCCTGCAAGAACGAATAGTTTGGAATAGTCGCCAACAATCACACCGCCGTAGATGAATGTCAACGCAACAAGCAGGCTGACAGAAATATGCCCTGCCATGATTACACGCTTCAGTAAGACCGCATACGCAATAAGAAGCAGCGATGCAAATACCGAGACATAAAGCGCCAATTCATTCAGGTAGTATAACGCGAGGAAGTTCCCAACAACAAATAACAGCACCGCATAAATGCCTGCGGCTTTCTTTGATATCTTTCCGGAAGGAATAGGGCGTTTCGGCTTATTTATTTTGTCAATCTCTGCATCTTTGATGTCGTTTACAACCATGCCGCCGCCGCTTATAAGAAAAACAACAAGCATACCGATGAGTGTAGGCATCTGCGGAACAAATGTCGCGCCTGTAACGACCGCCCCGACATACACAGCAATAGCTGACATTACTGCATTAGCCGGCCTGAGAATTGTAAAATATGCTGGCATGATTTTATTCTTGTTACAGTCCTTTTAAATCTAAGAATTCCGCCGTCTTCTGTTTTTGATTACTCCCAGCTTATCCAGAGAAGTATAGCAAAGCTGACGGCCTTTACAGCCTCAAGAATCTTTGCCACGTTTTCCGCATATACCGTCGAGTACATTATCATTGATGCATCATAGTAGATGCTCATGGAAGTCTGTACAAGAAACAGCAATGCAAATATTATCAGCCCTACTGTATATTTTGATTTCACGCCTCTGTAGTTCTGTAGGTAAATGTAGAGAAGCCCTAGTATAAGAACTATATTTATTCCATGCAGTGCAGTACTAACTACATCCATGATAAAACCATACCTATACCAGTTTATTTACTTTTTCCCATATTTCCTAAAATCTCTCTTAATATATTTTTGTTAGACTCGAGGAGTGTAGAGAGCTTGTACTCATTTCCATATTTTTTCTTTGAAGACATTATAAGACCGGATTTTTCAAGCACCCTTATATGATGCTGCACACTCTTGTAATCGAGGTCTAATTTTTTTGACAACTCATTTGTGTTATGGGGACTTTCTTTTATCATCAGTAAAATTTTTAATCTTACTAATCCACCTCTGGTACCAAATATTGATAGCATCAATACACGTCTTAGTATTTTCTCATTTGTTATTAGCATAATAAAAATTATTTTCACAATTTATAAGCAAATATTAATATGGGAAAATCTATATATAATGAACTTTTCAAAAAAACTTATATGAAAAATATTCTTATATTTCTGCCCGTTCTTCTGCTTGTTGCAGTTGTTTTTGCATCGGGCTGTGTTTCTCCCACGCAAACAGGCGAAAAAACACTGCCAGACGGGACAGTTGTTAAATCAGACGGTACAATGATCAAACCTGACGGAACCATGATAAAGCCTGACGGCAGTATGATTTTGCCCAACGGAACAATGATAGAGTCTGAAAATAAAACTAATGACACGATGATGGAAAAGAACGTTTCTATGGCAAAATATTCCGGAACTGTTCTCGCAGGAACATCTTCTCTGTTTATAGATTTCAATAAAGCCGATTACGACAAAGCACTCCAGTCAGACAAATTAGTGTTATTGTATTTCTATGCGAACTGGTGCCCTATATGCGTTGCAGAGGTTCCTGAACTCAAATCTGCTTTTAATGAGCTTACCACTGACAAAGTCATTGGCTTCAGGGTAAACTTCAATGACGGCAACACAGACGACGACGAAAAAAACCTTGCAAGGCAATTCGGCGTTCCTTACCAGCACACAAAAGTTTTCGTGAAAAACAGCCAGCAGGTGCTTAAATCTTCGGAAACATGGAACAAAGCGCGCTATCTGGAAGAAATTAGCAAGGCGCTTGGATAAAAGTTGAATATTTATGAATCGAAGAAGTGCGATATTTCTAAATTCAGTTGCATTCGTTCTGGGTTTTACACTTATTTTCTCACTGATTGGAGTGCTCCTTCAGACAGCACTTTCCAATGTAGCTTATGACGCAGTTAATCTGCTCAGAACAATAGGCGGCATTATAATTGTTTTGTTTGGAATATTTCTAATAGCATCATTAAAATACAATATATCATTTCTTCAAAGAGAACATAAAATAAAGGTACGAAAGTTCAAAAATAGTTATATATCATCATTTGTTTTTGGTATAGCATTTGCAATAGGATGGACTCCTTGCGTAGGTGCCATATTGGGATCTATATACACACTTGCAGCAACATCGCCTGGAATAGGATTTTTATTGCTTTTAGCTTACGCCCTTGGAATAGGCATACCATTTCTGATAGCAGGTGCATTCGCTTCCCGGGTGTCAGTATTTCTTGAAAAGTCACAGTCTATCTTGAAGTACTTCAACATAATAGGCGGATTATTGCTTATCATAATGGGATTGCTCGTTTTCTTCAATTACATTGGCATAATAGCCAGCTTGTTCGTGAGCACGCAAGGAGCAATATCTGTTACAGGCCAGATAAATTTCTTTCTGGCATTCATGGCAGGCATAGTAACATTTGTTTCGCCGTGCATACTGCCACTTCTTCCTGCTTTCTTCTCATACATAGCAGGAACAACAGCCATGGAAGTAAAGAAAAAAGATAGGTATTCAAATGAAGCACAGTAGAAAAAAATTATTAAGGCCTGAGATAATGGTTTTTGCAATAATAATCGTGTTCATAGCAGCAGCTTCCATAATAATAAATGTTCCACAACAGCAAAACTATCAGTCTTCTCTTCCTAACCTCGGAAAGGCACCAGAACTTATCGAAACGCAGAATTGGATAAACTCTGAGCCATTGAAAATAGAAGATTTGAAGGGTAAAGTCGTTATTGTTGATTTCTGGACATACACGTGCATCAATTGCATAAGGACGCTGCCTTACCTGAACGGCTGGCACGGCAAATATGCTGACAAAGGGCTTGTGATTATTGGCATCCACACACCTGAGTTTGAATTCGAAAAGGATTACAACAATGTCAAGGCAGCAGTAGAAAAATACGGAATTAAGTACGCTGTCGTCCAGGACAACAATTATGCAACATGGCGCGCTTACAAAAATAATTATTGGCCTAGGAAATATATCATCGATAAAGACGGCAACATAAGATATGACCATATAGGAGAAGGCGGATACGAAGAAACAGAAAAGGTTATACAAGAACTCCTGAAGGAAGCAAATCCCTATGCCAAGCTCTTAAACAACATGACAAACATAAGTTCGGACACTGATTTTTCGCAGATCGGTACGCCAGAAATTTATTTAGGCTATGCATTCTCAAGAAACCAGCTTGGAAACAGCGAGGGCTTCTCTCCAAACAAATTTGTTGATTACATACCTGCGAATATAACGAAGGCAAATGCTTTTTACCTGGAAGGATTATGGCTGAACAATGCTGACAACATGGAATCAGCCACGAAGGGGAAGGTTTCTCTGATTTACAAGGCGAAAAGAGCAAATATTGTTGCAGGCGGATCTGCAAATATAATTATTAAAATAAATAATGTTACTGCAGAGGGCGATGATGTTGTTGACGGAACTGCTAATATTTCAGAAGAAAGACTATACAACATAGTATCTTCGGATAACTACGACATAAAACTTCTTGAAATACAAACAACACCAGGATTAAAATTATATACGTTCACATTCGGATAAAAGTATTTACGCCTTCAGTCCCCTTCTCTCCTTAGCCTTCAGCCTCAGGTTCTTCGAGAGGCACTTCCTGCACTTTATCAGGCCTTTCTTCACTTTCTCCGGCTGAGCGCGTATTCTTGCGTTGCACCGCATGCAGATAAACATGTTCAAAAAGAGGCGGTTTGCCGCTGCCTCTGCAATTTTTTTGCCCATTTCCAATCCCTTTCTTGAAAGAAAGGTCTTGGAGAACCCCAAAGAACTGAAGCCCTTCAAGACGTTTTCTTTAATAATTATTCTCTTATCTTTTGACCGTACTTATTTAAGTCTTCTTTGCCATCGCCCTCAGCACAGCTGTGCGCTTCTCTGTTGGAGGATGGGTCGAGAAAAGCTCCATCATGCTCGCGCCGGAAAACGGGTTGACAATAAACATGTGTGCGGTCGCCTTGTTTCCCCTCATTTTTTTGCCGTGTGAATAGGACGATATCTTTTCGAGCGCGCTCGCCAGGCTCATCGGGTCTGAAAGCATCGCGCCTGTCTGATCGGCAAGGTATTCGCGGTTTCTGGATATCGCGAGCCTTATCAGCGATGCTGCCAGCGGAGCTAGTATGAAAAGCAGTATAAAACTTAGTCCATTCCTTTCACGCTCATCACCAAAGTAGAACAGGTATGCTAACCATGTTAATGCGCCGGCAAGCGTGGCGGCTATCGTCGATACAAGCGTGTCGCGGTTCTTTATGTGCGAAAGCTCATGAGCCAGCACGCCTTCTATCTCATCGTCGTCCAATCGCTCTATCAGGCCTCTTGTCACAGCCACAGCCGAGTGTTTTGGACTTCTTCCTGTGGCAAAGGCATTCGGCGCATCTGTTTCTACAATGTAAGTAGCCGGAACAGGTATGGCGCTTTTTTCAGCCAACTTTTTGATTATGTTATTTATTTTTTTGTCATCCAGCTTCTTGGCACGGTACATCCAGAGCACTATTTTGTCTGAATACCAGTAAGAGACAAAATTCATGACCAGCGCAATAACTAATCCTATTGTCGCGCCTGCGATGCCGGCAAATGCGTAGCCTACTGCCAGAAATATCGCTGTCAATAATCCAAGCAGCAAAGCAGACCTTATTTTCGCACCCATAGACAAGACACCTACGGTTTCTTTTCCTCGATATCTTCCCTTTTTATCGGACCCCAAAAGAAAATGGGATCTTCAGACCTAATCTTCAGATATTATTAAGAACATTAAACAGTATCTCCGAAAGTTGGATTACTGCCTGTTGGCAGTAATCCTCTACCGAGGTATACGCCAAGAGGCGTATACCTCACTTTCGGAGATACTATTAAATATAGTCTTAATTATAAGTTATCATTCAAAAGATACCTTGCAAACCTTTCTGACCAGTCTATTTTTCCTGGCACGTATTTCCTTTGCATGGAATGATTATTTAAAATCTTTTTTATCATCACCGCTGTCCGTTTTGGTGTCTTTCTTGTTGTATCGATCTCAATGACCTTGCCCTTTTTCTGCACGCCTAATGCCTCTATCGTTATTGTGTCAAGAATCTCCGCACGAACATTCTCCACTATCTTGCTCTTGCTCCATTCCTTCCTTCTCATGCGCTTTATCAGGATGTCAGGCCTGCAGCGGAGTATAACTATAATGTCAGCAGGAATGAAATGAGACAGGTGGCCGTCTACGATGTTTATTCTATTATTGCCTATGTTCTTTTTAACGGCGTTCCTTAGTTCTTTTATATTGACTATATTTGTTTTTCGCCCATTGTCCCACTGTGATTTTATCATGCCTTTTCTTAACAGTATCGATAATGAAATCAGGTTTGCATCCAGTTCTTTCTTCAGGAGCTTTGCCACAGACGTTTTTCCTGTGCCTGGGGTTCCTGATATAGCAATTAACATATGTAAGATTTGACGCTAATTTATTAAAACGATCACTTGAACAAATTACCGAAGAACTGCGCTATCCCTGCGAAGAAGTCCGAGATTGCTTTTATTATGCTGTCCATCGCTGAAAGCGGCTTCTGGGGCGGCTGCTCGACCGATATGAACGTTGAATAGGTCGTAAGTGTATCTGCTGACAATGATGCAAAGATAGTGCCCGTTGATAGCGCTGTCATGTTAAACGAGAGCTTCTTTTCCTCGTTGGGCAGGAACGAAAGCGATTTTTCTATTCTTCTGCCGTTAAACTCGAGCCTTAATATCGCATACTTCACATCGTTTAGGTTTTTTGCCGTGACGTTGACCTGAAATGTTTCGTTCCATTCAGCATCGTCAGGCGCTTTAATGCTAAGATCGAACTCCTTTTTCTCAACAACAGATATCGCTTTTATTGCTAAAGAATCGCCGTCGTAAAGATAGAAATTGTAGTTTCCCGTCCTTTTTATTGTCAATGGCCATGACGTGTCATAATTTATCCCGAATTCCGATGAGTAAAAGATGAATCCAGAAGGCGCATTCGCCCTCAGCGTGAAACGCTCCCCGACAGCCACAGTGCTCGGGCCTTCTATCGCTGTATTCCTGCCTTTTGCGCTGCCCGAGACGGTTACATCTATTTCCTCAGTGCTTCCTACCTGGTCAAATACAGAAACAGGGCATACGTAGCCGTTTCTGCCGTTTTCATCGAAGAACCAGTATATCTCCTTTGAGCCGCAGAAATATACATTGCGCTCGCGCTCATAAAATTCAATCACGTCATTCTTTGT
The DNA here is from genome assembly GCA_964373255.1 of uncultured archaeon. Taxonomy (GTDB): domain Archaea; phylum Aenigmatarchaeota; class Aenigmatarchaeia; order GW2011-AR5; family GW2011-AR5; genus JACPVU01. The sequence continues at coordinate 3,378 of CAYJTG010000010.1, read as the reverse complement.
CTTGTCAACGCACGATTGTATCTTGATCTGGTTTATTGCGCATACGCTTGAGCTGAGCGTGGCTTTTACATAGCCATAGCCGCCAAGCGCAGCATCAGAAGAAGAAAGTGTTATTGATGTTATGTTTTTTGTGGTATAATCAAGTATGTCAACTTTGTCTGCGTACAAATCCCCTGTTAAAGCACCATTCTGGGAGGAGCCCCTCGTCCATTTGATGCTTCCGCTCCCATAGTACGACAGGACATCTATCTGGCTGTCATCAAGCAGGTTTGCCGTCTTTATATGGGTGGCGTCCGAGTATCCGCCCTGCAGCCATGTCGGGTCGAAAGGAATCCAATTGCCAGAAGAGTCCAGAACTTCTACCCACGTATGGCCTATCAGTTTTTTGTCCACAGAAGAATAAGCATAGCCAACAACGTATCTTGTTGGTATTCCGGATGCGCGCAGCAAAGCCGTCAAAAGGTTTGCGTGCTCAACGCAGACGCCTCTTTTGTTCTCGTAGACCCAGTCGCTGCTTTTTCGCTGGCCTACCATGCTGATGTCGTATTCCACAGTGTTGTACACCAACTCAGCAAGCCGCGCGACATTTTCCCATGTCTTTTCATACGGGTAGGCGAGCTTTCTTATCTCATCGTCTATAACTATGTATTTTGTCTCGTTCAGGTATCTTGAGTCCGAACCAATGCCAGCGGCGGGCTGCACGAACTTTACCCTGTTTTTTACGATGATGTCAAGCTGATAAGTTACAGCACCAAACGGGTTCTTCCACTCTATCACAACAACCTTGTTTCCAAAGCTGTCGATCCCATAGTTCCATGTATTTTTCAGATTCGACACAACGTTGAGGCTCTGCACCCCTTCCTGCGGTATGTACAGCGTCAGGTTTGCGCTTTTGACGTCTCCTGTTATATCAAGCGTACCAGACTGGACGATGCGCAGTGTTATCGAATCAACAGACTTTGAGTTGAACTCGTCCTCTTGGGCAAAAGTATAGTGAGAAATAAGAACAACGAGCACCAAAATCAGGGCAAGTTTTATCTTTGTCATGCTTATAAGAATGTCTGTCTTCCATTTTAAAAGTTTTAGGGATTGTAGTTAAGTGATAGAATTCCATATTCGTATGATTATGGTCGACGTGAGAGGCATTGAAACAAACTGACGCACGAAGTGCGTCTAACGGCTCAGACAATGCCTCTAGCTGACCCATACGTCGATAGACGTATGGGTCTACGTCGACCATATACTTTAATGGAATTCAATCCAGTTGGCTCTGTTGAAATGCTCAATAAAAGCATCGACGTGAGAGCTATTGTCTTTTGACAATAGCTCTAGCTGACCCTTACGTCGATAAGACGTAAGGGTCTACGTCGATGCTTTTTCATAGGTTTTCAACAGAGCCATCCAGTTAAGTGATTCCAATGAAAAAAGAACTATATATTACACCATCAGACAAACAGCGAGAATTTACAACAAAGGATATAAGCATTTCGATACCGCCGCTTGCAAACTATGTTATTATGGAAAATTCCGTGGATTCTATTATATTACAATATCAAATAAGAAATGGAACAGCCGAAGAATCCTTTAAAAACAATCAGTCATTTTCTTCTAAATACTCGAAAGATATAGGATGGCTTATGGAATCGCTGAAGCCTTATGATGCTAATGAGGTGTGAGTTTATGCCCGGTCTTGAGAACATATGGACAGAGAAGTACCGGCCTAAGAAATTGGACGACGTGATCGGCCAGACCCACATAGTCAATACGTTGAAATCCTTTATAAAAACCCGCTCGCTTCCGCATTGCATGTTTGCAGGGCCTGCCGGCTGCGGCAAGACCACGACTGCCTTGTGCATAGCCAATGAATTATTCAAGGACCAGTGGCGTGCTAATTTCTTGGAAATGAATGCGTCGGATGAGCGTGGCATAGATACCGTAAGGGTGAAGATAAAAGATTTCGCCCGCACGCTTCCAATAGACGGCTTGTTCAAGATCATTTACCTCGACGAGGCAGACGCGCTCACAAAGGACGCCCAGCACGCACTGCGCAGAACGATGGAAATGTACTCGCACGTCTGCAGGTTCGTCCTCGCTTGCAATTATTCCGGAAAGATCATTCCTCCTATACAAAGCCGTACAGCCGTGTTTCGCTTTTCGTCGCTGAAGGAAGAAGACGTCGTAGATTGCATCAGGCACATAGCAGAGAACGAAAAGCTCAAAATCGAAGAGGACGTCTTCCCGCTGATTTTTCAGTTCTCGGGCGGCGACATGCGGAAGGCTATTAACATCCTGCAGACAGCTTCGACAAACGATAAAATAACAAAAGACGTTATACTCTCGATAACAAGCAAGATGGAGCCCGCTCTCATAATAAAAATGCTGGAGACATCGCTTGCGGGCAATTTCCCTGAAGCACGAAAACAGCTGCTGTCCCTGCTTTACGAGAAAGGCCTGGCAGGCGAGGACATCATAAAGGACATGCATACCCAGATATTCTTTCTCCCGCTCACGGATCAGCAGAAGCTTGTGCTGATAGAAAAAGCCGGCGAGTGCGAGTTCCGCCTGACAGAAGGATCGAACCCGCAGATACAGCTCGAGTCACTGCTTGCGCAGATCGCGCTTGTAGGGAAGAAATAGTCAGTAAATAGGATCATAAACAACTTGCGATTTTAAGTGTTCCCTATAACTTTCTATTTTTTTATCGTAAAGTGCCTTATACGCTTCAGGCGTCATCGTATGGGTTTCTGACAGGTACTTGTTGCGCCTGTACACAGTATAAGCAACAGCAACAGTACTAAGTGTGAAACTAGTTGCTGCTCCAAGTAAAAATAGAATTAGGTCTTTTTCAGGCATAGATTACTTATGATTATTAATTATTAAAGTCTTATTTTCAAATCAAAGCAAGATGCACGCCGAAGTAGCTCAGTACCGATCCCTTTCTTTGTAAAGAAAGGTCTTTGTGTGCAGGAAAGAAACCATAGGCTTCGCAATATTAGGAAGGATCGGGGAGAAGGTAGAGCACCACGCTCATATTTTGTTATGAGCTTTGAGACGAAAGTCTGTGACAAATAAGACACGTGGGGGTCGTGGGTTCAATTCCCATCTTCGGCACTATTATTTTTGAATTCATCAGAAAACCTGCAACTTTTCTGCAAAGGATTTCTATGAAATCCTTTGAGAAATTCAGGAAAGCTTTGCTTCCCTCGAATTAGTTGCAGGATGCATAGCGAATCGAAGATTCGTTTGCACAAGTGGAATGAAATTCCGCTATGTGAATGATATGAATTCGAAAAGAAATCCTCAAGGAAACCACCGACTTCGTACAAAAGACAAAGTCTTTTGGCGACTTAAGTTAAGCGAAGCTTAACTTCAAGTTAG
>CAYJTG010000009.1:0-51784 GCA_964373255.1 uncultured archaeon | reverse complement strand
TGCCGCAATTAATTCCTATTGGTGAACTTGTTACTGTACCTGAGCCTGTGCCTGATTTTGCAACATCAAGCGTGTATGTCACTTTAGACGGCGCGCTGACTGTACTGAAAGCAAAGACCGATGACCACGCACTGGCGCCTGCGCTGTTCTGGCTGCGAACCCTCCATATATACGAATTGTCGAGAAGCGGTTGCGTATACGACGTATCAGGAACATTTGCATTAATAACAGGCGAGTCAAAACTTGTGTCGGTTTTCAGCGTTACTTGAATATTATAAGACGACGCGAACCTTACCTTTGACCACGAAAATAGCGGCGTGGTGTTCGTGTTGGTGTTGTTCGCCGGAGCAAGAAGCTTGGGTGCGGCCAGCTGTTTTGTCTGGGCGCCCTCCCCTACTATTCCCTGCTCGACCACACTAGCCACAGCAAATAAAACTACGACAACGCCCAGAATAATCACGAATGGTAACGCGAATGAAACAGTGCTGGGTTTCTCATTGCTCTGCATGCTGAATATTTGGGTTCGCCTGTATATTAACCTTTTATTTAACCGAATGCATATAATTATCATTCGGGTGTGGCTTGAATGATGAAATTGTCTATTGCGCGCTGTTTTTTCTGCAAAAGAATAAGGCTGATCGACAAGTCAAAAGGTAAAAACATCTGCTTCTCGTGCAAGCAGAAGGTTAAGTTGTGACGTTATAATTTGCATATTTCCCAACCAGATCTATTGGATGGCTCTCAGCAAATCTCTGGAAAGATTCTCGGCTCAAGCCCAGCTCGTCAAACAATCTTGAGTCATTTATTGGTTCATCAATATGGTTAAAGCATTTGACGGCTTCGTCAATTATCTCAGGCGTCAGGACGCTGGTCAAATATTCGCACATATCTGTATTTGCTGCGTCTATACACTTATTATAGTCACCTACTGTTCGGCTCATAATTGTTTCGCGAATTTTGCCGTTGGCTATGGGTATTTTTGCTCCGCTGCACACGCCTTTTTGTGATTTAACAGTCAAGTATTTTTCTTTTTCATCGACTTCTATCAGCTTGTGCGCAACGAGCTTTGCCCCGAAATAGTTTTGACCTTCAGGAAAAACCGACTGCACTTTTGCCTGGCTTGTGGATTTTGCAAGATTTCGTGCGCTATACTTCCAGTCGGGGTTGGACGTCTGCTTCTCTACGAGCGCAACAGCCACTTTATGCAGACCGTCTATTGTGTGGGCAAAGGGGTTTTTTGCGTATTCTTTTAAAACCGAATACACTATGCACGCTGCTGCTTTTGCGCGCACATCAGGGTGTATTTGATATGCCCTGCTTTGGCCGCCAGAATTCGTATTGCCGTGTAAATCGTTTATATTCATATTTTATCACTCAGAAATAGTTACATAGCAAAGATATTTAAGCTTAAAGATTGAAATACTTCTACATAAAAATAGTCTTGTCATTTAGATATCAACCAGATAATTATTGATGATATTCAGTATAAATACCTTACAGCCTCGGAGGCGTATGATATTATGAAAACAAAAGGCGGAAAAAGTGTGAAAAGATTTGTAGAAAATGCCGTAAAAGTACTTAAAACCACCGTACAAACAACGGGCGCTGCAGTAGTTACGAGTCTGGTTATAGATGCAGCAATACCGGAAAATGCAGATGCACAGATAAGATACAGAGGATATTATAATGTGCATGTTCCAACAGACTACGTTCGCGGCTGCAGCCCATGGGGCACAGCAGGGTCGGCGTGGTCGATGAATGGATGGGGTCTGAATTATTTCTCATATTACATGCAACCTTACATGCAACCTGCCTACGGTGCATGGTATGGCGCAGGGCCTGTGCAAATCTACAGACAGACAAACCAGCCACAGCGCATGCACATCAATACACAAAATGGCAGATACGTTGATGAAAGGTCAGAAGCAACACCAGGAGAGATTGGCAAATTACAGCAAAGGTTTGACAGGCTGGAGCAGAAAATCGACGAAATAGGACAAGGACGAAGAGGCACAGAACAGAAAGACAACCACGAGGAAATTCAAAACAGGCCTGAAGAAAGAAAAAACAAGATTGAAGATTTCACCAAAATGGTAGAGAGGCAGAACAGGGACTACAAAAAATTAGACACTGTTGCAGGAAAAAAAGATGATGTTACTTCTATATTTGAATTTGAATCAAGATACCTTATCAAGATCTGCGACAACCAGCTTGGTGGTTTTACGGTTGAATATCTGGCAACATTACTGCGGGCTGCGCGGTATTTCTCAGACGGTACGGCCGACTATGTGCCTTATGACCTTGATGGAAGCCGCATAGGCATAAGAAACAGCAAGAACAAGATAGTTTATACGGTCAAGCTTGCAGACTATTTAGGCAAGACTGCGCCGCAGATAATTGATGACCTGAACAATGAGATGAAAACAGCCGGCATTGTAAGTGACTCTGATATAGGCAGCGTTGCTGTGAGGTTCAGGCAGTATAATTGTAGTAAGTAAATATTATGAAGCAAGTAAATAATCTGGATATTATAACTTGCTTCATATACATGGAGAATCGAAGATTCTCCTGTACAATTTCGAATTCCAGGAATTCGAATTGTAATTGAAAATCTGAAGGATTTTCAAATTACAGGTGAAGCATAGCTTCACCATGTATAGCAAACAAGAAATATAATACCTGATTCTTTTCTTGTTTAGCTATAATTCATAGGGATTTATTATGAATTCTGATACTGCTATCAGCCCTTATGACGTCAAGAACAAGATTGATTCTGGCGAGCCCGTATTCATACTTGACGTCCGCGAGGCTGACGAGTATGAAAACTGGCGTATATCGGGCAGTTTCAATCTTCCACTGAGCAAAATAATGAACGCAAACGGCAATCTTTCTGTTCTCAATAAAGACAGAGAAATTGTAACTGTTTGTTTGCACGGCATCCGTTCTGAAAACGCAAGGCAGATGCTCTCGTCCGTGGGCTATAACGTGCGGACCATGTCAGGCGGCATGGTTGCGTGGAACAGCGTTTATGATATCATAGACGTAAACCACGGCGGTGTCAATGTTTTGCAGTTCCGCCGGGTTGGAAAAGGCTGCATAAGCTATATGCTGATAAGTAGCAACGAGGCCGTTGTAATCGACCCGAATTATGATATAAATGTCTACACCGATGAAGCAAAAAAGCGGAATGTAGAAATAAAAGCTGTCCTGGATACGCACACGCACGCAGACCACGTGAGCGGCGGAAGAAGCCTCGCCGACGCCGCAGGTGCCATTTACTATTCTCCTGACGACAAAGGCGAAATTGATCACGAAGATGTAAAAGAGGGCTCAAAAATAAAATTCGGCAATTCATCGCTTGGTGTAATTCATACTCCTGGACACACAATTGAAGGCGTGACGTACATTCTGGATGATTTTGCATTTACAGGGGACACGTTGTTTGTTGAAAGCATAGGCCGCCCGGACCTTGCCCAGAAAGTAGAAGAGAACGCCGCTATACTGTGGGCTACGCTACACGAAAAATTACTTGCGTTGCCTGGCGGAACACTAATTTTGCCGGCCCACTACAGCGGGGATATCCTGTCAAAGAAAAATGTGCCGATCACAGCTTCTGTCGGCGAACTCAAGAACAACCTCGACGCGTTGTCGATGACCAAAGAAGAGTTTGTACAATGGATAAAAAAAAGCACCACGCCCAAGCCGGAGAATTTCCAGATAATAAAGGACATCAACAGGGATTTCATAGACTACTCGACAAGCGAAGAAACCGTTCACGAGCTGGAGGCAGGACCCAACAGGTGCTCTGTCGGATAAAAAATGTAGCTCTGTAGAAATGCTCGATAAAGAGCATCGACGTGAGAGGCATTGAAACAAACTGACGCACGAAGTGCGTCTAACGGTTCAGACAATGCCTCTAGCTGACCTATACGTCAAGAGACGTATAGGTCTACGTCGATGCTCTCGCATAGGTTTTCTACAGAGCAAAAAATGTGAAGATTCAAAAATAAACAATTCAGAATCGGGAAACCTTTGACACGTGGTTTTCTTTATGGATTTTTATGACGTTGTCCACGTACGTGTCTATCTTGGGCTCGTGCGAAACGATGATGATCTGCTTCATGTTTAATTCATTTATGACGTCCCTTATTCTGTCCAGCTGGTCGGTAGAGAATCCGTCTGTCGGCTCGTCGAGGATGAGCAGATTCTTTGTCCTGATTGTATTAATCATGTCGTTGACGACCTTGTTCAGCGCGAGCCTGTAGGCGAGTGCGACCGATGTTTTTTCGCCGCCCGATAAATTTTCATACTCAGTTATATAGCTATTCTGTTCGATTACCGGCGAAAAGCGCTGATCTATCTTCACAGACAGCTGCTCGCTCATAAGTACGCTGAACCAGTTCTGGAAGTACTGGTTGAATTCTTTCTGTATAGCAAACATGACGTGCTTCTCCATAGTTTCCATAAGATCTATGAAGTGCTCGAACCACTTTAGGAGGTCGGAAATACGCATTATTCTTTCCTTTATTTTTTGTGCTTCCCTCATCTTTGCCATTATTTCATTTATCCTTTTTTCCAGATCCTCCACCTGCTGCTCGCACCGCGCGACAATCCTCTCTGCGTCAGACTTGTTCTTCTGAAGGGCGTAGAACGCGCTTTCAGCCGCAGATATCTTTTCCTGCAAATCTTCATAGCCGGCTGTCCTTGGCCTGAGAAACTCGACATCCCTGTCAAGCGAACTCATATCTTTTGTCACGCTGTCTGCCTCGCTCGTAAGCCGTAATTTTCTCTCGTCGAGGTCTTTGGCAAGATGCGCGTATTGCTGAATTTTCTCGCCGGAGGATATCACATTTTTGCATTCGACAATGGAAGAAGAAATTTGCTCCATTTCAGGGGTTATTTGGTCAATGCGGAGCTTAATCTCTTCTATGTGCATTGCGAATTCTTCAGGATTATGAACCTTTTGGCCGCAGAGCCCGCAAACACCCTCATTGTAGATCTTCTGAAGCTTGTATGTTTCTTCATTCAGTATGGCTTTTTTTGCCACGAGATGTTCTTTTCTCTTTTCGAGTCCTGATAATTCGCTTCTGAGATTCTCCAGGGGCTTGGGCACCGGCACCTGCCTAATTATCTGCTCGTAATCCCTTATCCTGTCGTCTGCTTCGTTGATCTCCGACTTTATCTGCTCGATGCGCCTTTTCTTTGCGGACAGCTCTGATTCTTTTCTTGTCAGCTCGTGGCGGACTGCGTTGACGTCCTTAAAGTCTTTTTTTAATAAATCAATCTCGGACTTTTTTTCATCGGCCTCTTTTGCCGCCTCAGCCAACTGCGACCTGTGCAACGCCAACTGACTGTGCAAGGATTCTTTGTTCTGCTGGATTTCATCAAGCCTGCTGGCGTCGGACTCCATTACCTTGAGTTCGCCTTCAAGTCCTGTCTTCATTCTTCGGAGCTCTGTCATGAATGTGCGGGAATTGTTCCTTATTGTGCCGTACTTGTCTATTCCAAAGATGCTTCTCAATATATCAAGCCTGTCTTCTTCGTCCATAAGGATCCTTTTCATTTCCTCCTGCGGCGTGTAGACGGTGAAGCGAAACAACGGCTTGTTCTTTTTCAGCATGTCCTGCGGGTAGCCGAACATATCGAGAACTTTTGATTTAAGCTCCACGGGCGTAAGTTCTTCGCGAACGCTGTTTGTGGACAATGAGCAGTTTTCCTGGGCAATAGAATCGCGGCTCCGCTTTATCGGGCGCTCGATTATTATGTCCTTTCCTTCTATCTCGAAGTGCAGCTTCACTGACCCGTTATCTTTGCCGTGGCGCAGGATGTCTGACCCAGAGACCTCGCCTTTCCTGAACCCGAACAATGCAAATTCAACCGCAAGAAGTATCGTTGACTTGCCGGTGCCTATGTCGCCTGCCAGCAGTGTTGACCCAGAAGGAAATTCTATTTTCTCGTCCAAATAGCTTCTGATGTTTTTGAGTTCGACGGATTTTATTATCATAATCCAAGCACCTTTTTTGCGTTTAATTTTAATCTTTCTTCGAATGTGGCGTTTGTTTCGTCCTCCATCTTTTCCTCTCTGAGGGCGGACATAAGATTGAGTATGAAATCCTCTATATCGTCAATGCCGTGAAGCTGGAGCTGCTCTGCGTGCTGCTCTATCAGGCCCTTTTCTATCTGGTCTGCCGATAAAAGCTGCCTGATCTCGATCTTTTCAAATTCTTTCACTGAGATGCCTGACGTGCTTCTCTTCACTGCGACTGCTCCGTTTTCAAGGGCTTTGGATGTGATTGCGTTGAAATTAATGTCAGAAATATTTCCCGCTTCTATCGTCCCGAACAGCTTGAGCAGAACGGCTTTTCCTGAAAGTCCCTCACCATCCAGTTTCTGCAGGATTTCACTCTCTATAGCACTGGCGCTCTTTCCCGTGACGTCAAACTTGAGAAGAGCGACATCAAAGACCTTCGTGCTTTTCCAGTTCACGTCAAGCCTTTTGCCGTCTGTCTCAGCTATCACAAAGCCTCCGTTATAGTCTTCGAGCTCGTCAAAGCTTGTCGGAAACAGTTCGCCGGGAAAGACTATCTTGTTTTCTTTATCAAAATATTGCTTGTGTATATGACCGCTTGCATAATAAGCAAATCCTTTTGGCAGGTCGTTTACAGAAACAGCTATCATATCTTTCATATGATCCGGTCTCTTTTCTTCAAGGCCAGCGTGCATCATGAATATTTTTTGTCCGGGCTCTTCTTGGATAGATTGGTCAAGCCTTTTGTAGAACGAGATCTCAAGCGATCCCTTTCTTCCCATGATGCCTGTGATCTTTGTGCCTGTTTTTTTGTCCTCGGTAAAAATCAGCCTTACTTTGCCGTCGACCTCTTCGTACTTGAAAACATCGACAATAAGACCTGCACCCTCGAGGACAGACAACATTGTCTTCCCGGACGGCGAGTAATCGTGTGATCCGGATATGACGTAAACGCCTATACCACTCTCTTTCAGTTTCCTGAATGCAGCGGCCGCCCTACGGAGAACGTCAATAGGCGGTATCGACGTATCAAACAAATCGCCGGCAATCAGGACAAAATCCACGCTTTCTTTTATGCAATCATCAATCGCTCTTTCAAAAGCGATGATCGAATACTCTCGGAGATCCGGATGGCTTGACCACGAACCAAGATGGCAGTCAGCCATGTGCGCGAACTTCATAAGACAAGACACCTACGGTTTCTTTTCCTTGATATCTTCCCTTTAGGCTCTGTTGAAAACCTATGAAAAAGCATCGACGTAGACCCTTACGTCTTATCGACGTAAGGGTCAGCTAGAGCTATCATCGAGAGATGATAGCTCTCACGTCGATGCTTTTATTGAGCATTTCAACAGAGCCTCCCTTTATTATTTTTCTTGAAGGTCTTGGTGAACCCCAAAAGAACTGAGGTCTTACAGACCTTCTCTTCAGATATTATTTCTTGCTTAGTCTTGCTTAGAATAAACAGCAAAAATACTTATAATCAAAAATGAGATCCCATTTCTTTATGGATTTCTTTTCGAATTCTTCCCTTTTCTTTCGTAATCAGATTTTCAGAAGAATTCAAAAATAAGAAACAAATTTCTGGCTTTTCTTGCTTGCTCTTGCTTGCTTTAGTAGCCGCCGCCTGAAGTGCCGCTTGTTCCGCTTCCGCTTGTTCCACTGCTGGTTGTGCTTGCTACTGTCGTGACTGCCGCGCTGTCAACAGCTCCTTCAACGAGCGTGTGGTCGCTCAGGTGAAGCTCTGCTTTGACCGTGTGTGACCCGGCTGTTATGTTTTCGAAGACGAATGTCTTTTTTGGACCTCGCTGTTCTATGCTGTCAACGAATGCGTGCACGTGGCCTTCGCCCGCCTTTGGCGCATTGGTAGCCGGTACAAGGTTGAAGTTGTCTATATCCACTTCTACCCTTATTGTAGTGCCGCTGATTGTAGAGCCGTCCTTTGGCGATTTTATTTCTATGCTTGGCGGTCCGCTAATTTCATGGCGCTCTGTTATGCTTGATACAACGCCAGGAAGCGAGCCCCTCTGCTTGCACACTTCGGATATGCTGTGTGCAATCCTGACAAGCTCCCTTACCTGCACAAGGTGCGAGGATGCGTTCGTGAAGTTTCCTGACGCCTTCGCTTCTTGCATGGATGTCCGGAGCGACTTGGCTTTTGCGACTATTGCGTCGATTATCTCCGAGTTTGCACATCTTGCCCTGATACCCGAAAGTCCGGACTCGACACTGTTAAGGGATTGCTCTGTTTTTGACTGCTGCTCGTCGAGCGTGTCCTCTTCGTCGTCAACTTCATTCTGTATTTTTATCTTCAGCTTGTCTTTGTACTCAAACCGCTTTTCGTTGAAACTGAACCGAATATCTGCCAACAGCCTTGTTGCATTGTCAAGACTTCCCGACCTTATCAGCGACGTTATCTCCGCTATTCTTGCCTGCGCGCGATCGATGAGGGCTTTGACTTCTGCATTCTCTGTGCTGTTTTCTAACGCCTCAAGCTCGGCTTCGGCTGCGTTCAGCCTGTCTATAGTTTCATTAAGGTCTCTTTCCAGATACGCCCGTATCTTGAAGCGGAACCTGGCTTTTATTGCGTCGTTCTCGCCCTTTCTTTCTTCCCATTCTGTCTTTGTTTTCTGGATGGTTTCTGCCGCAATAGCGCCTGCCTTAGGGCCTGAAATCTTTGTCACGTTTATGCCCGCTGCCTGCACCTGCTGCGCAATCTGGCCAGCAAGGTCGGGCAAGCCAACAACGCGAACGTTTGTTATGTTGTGCGCGCGAACGAAGTCAATAATATTGGCTACGCTGCTGTTGTCCGACACAAACCGAACCACAGATCGTCCGTTCGGGTGCCCGCTTAAAGCCACAGCCGCCTTCCAGTCAGGTGTTGCGACGACCACGAGCTTGACGAGCTTTCGCTGTCTGATCGTCTCGTTTACAACGTCGTCCTCGGTCTCATTCTCCACTTCGTTGTCGTCACCGGTTATTTCCTTGAGCTTGAACTGCGCCAGAACAGACTGTACATTCAGGTAGACCCGCTTGCCTACAAATTTTACCTCGCTCACGTTAAGCTCTTTCAGCAAGGCGAGCACGTCTGACGGGACCGTGCCCTCAGGGACTGGTATGAATGCGCAATTAAATCGCGAGGCCAGGTTGGATGCTGCCATGTGGCGCCTTGAGTCCGCGCCGCTGTTCTTTGTATCATCTACGAGAACAACGCAGCGCGCGTCTTCTGTCCACAAGTAGCGTGCCACGGCTATGGCTGTTCCTGTCCTTTCCATGCCCCACAATCTTACCGTATTGTAGCCGATAGAACGAAGCTCTTTTTCGACAGAAGGCTTTACCACAGCGGGCCCGCCAACAATGATAACATTTTTGACGCCCAGCGACTGCAGGGAGCTCTTTATCTCATCGGTCAGCAAACCATCTTCGGCGACCAGAACAGGCATGCCTGCTTTGCTGGCTGCGGCTGAAGCTATAGACGCGTCTACGTTTGTCATGTCCGTTACTATCATCGCTGTATCCACTGTTTGTGCGAAGCTGATAGTTGCAAGAAAAAGCAATGCAAATACCGCAAATACTATTTTCATTCTTGCACCTCTAAATCAATTGTTTTGCTTAGTACGGCAAAATTGCAATTATAAAAACAAAAAACACTTATGCTCTGCCATACATTTATTGTTTTGTTTTATTTGTTTTGTTCACAAGGAAATAATATACTGTTTGATTCCTTGTAGAACTATAACAGCGAAAAGATATTTATTGCCATATCTGCAAAAAATTTGTCTCTGTACAAGAGTAAACAAGCAATTGAAACGTAATTATTAAAAAATCCTATTACATATCTTACTTGCTCTTTTTACGCTTTCTTTACAGATTAATTATAATGTCATCAAAAGCAGAAATGGGCACGGTCATAAGAATCCTGTCGAGAAACCGCCATAAATTCGTCACGCCTGCGCTCACGGAGATAGCAGAGCGTTCTGATGATCCCTTTAAGGTGCTGATTTCGTGCATTCTGTCGCTGCGGACAAAGGACGCGACAACCGCAAAGGCAAGCGAAAGATTGTATGCGATAGCAGATAATGTCTATGATATGTCAAAACTATCGACACAAACGATTGCCAAAGCCATATACCCCGTAGGATTCTATAAAACTAAATCAAAAAGAATCAGGCAAATCTGCAAAGACCTGATCGGGAAGTACAACGGTAAGGTGCCTGATGACTTTGACATGCTCATGAAATTCAAGGGCGTCGGCCGCAAGACCGCAAACATCGTCATGGTCTATGGATTTCAAAAGCCAGGCATTCCTGTTGATATTCATGTACACGTTGTTGCAAACAGATTAGGATGGGTAAATACAAAAACCCCAGACAAAACAGAATTAGAATTAAGAAACATCTTACCTGAAAAATATTGGATGGATTTGAACGATTTATTTGTTCAATTTGGCCAAAATATATGCCAAACCAGAAAACCTAAATGCAATATTTGCCCGATTAATAAATATTGTAAGTACTACAAAGACCTTTCTAATTAAACAACTATGAGGTCATTTCCATTTCTCTGTTTTTAGCCCTGGAATATTTTCGAAATCCTTATCGCATGTAACCAGAGTGAAATCATTTTCTATTACCATTGAGGCTATGAGTATATCAAAATCGCCTATTATTTTTCCCTTTTTCTTTAATTTCGAATAAATTTCTGCGTATAATTCACTTGTAGCTTGCGTAGGAAAAAGTACATCAAATGAGCTAAGAATATTTTTAGTACCGGCTATCTCCTTCGAACCGCCTATGGTGTAGGCGCCCTTAAAAAGCTCGCAGGAATTTATGAAAGTAGTTGCCGTGTTTTCAGTCTTTTCTTTCGATTTTCTCATCCATGCGACGGCCTCTTCTTCACCGCGAGCAAAGGCTATCAAAATATCACTATCTAAGCATTTCATTTGAATTCACGCATCTTTGCCTCATGACGATCTCTATAAATCTGTTTTTCCACTTCTTTCCATTTATTGGCATTGCCAGAAAAAATACCCGCAAACTGCATTATGTCGGGCTTGGTCTTTTTTCCCATTTCTCTGACAATAACCTGCGAAAATGATTCGTCTGCTTTCTTTCGCCTTAATAATGTCCTGTACGCCTCACTCGACAACGAAACAAGTTTTGATGACATATAAATATTTATATATACATATATACTTAAAGGTTGTGGCGACACAAAGGTCTCAATATTAAGCTCTATTAATTTTAAACTCTTACACTTGCAATAATAATCATGAAAATTGAGAAGTTCACAGGCGGGTCGTATGCGACAAACGGCTACCTTGTGCACGGCGAAGGCGAAGCCGTGCTGATAGACGCGCCTGCGAACACATCAAAGATGATCCAGAAATTTCTTGAAGAGAACGGGCTAAAGCTGAAATATATAATAGCCACGCATGTTCACTGGGATCATGTCGAGGACGCGAACAAAATGAGGAAAACGACAGGCGCGAAGATCTGCTTGCATGCTTTGGATGAAGAAAACCAGCATGAAATAAACAGCATCTTCGAGGGCGACGCCGGATTGGTGAGGTCTGATTCCTCTGTTGACAACAACGACAAGATTATTGTAAAATCTGCTAATTTTATTGTTCTTCACACGCCTGGCCATACGCCTGGATCCATATGCCTGTACAACGAGAAGGAAAATGTGCTGTTTTCAGGCGACACGCTCTTTGCGGGCTCTTACGGTCGCATAGACTTCCCGTTGAGCGACTCGGGCGCGATGAAAGACAGTCTTAAAAGGCTTGGAAAACTGCCTGCCGATACAAAAGTATGCCCAGGCCATGGAATCGAAACGACGATAGGAAAAGAGAAGTGGATTAAAGAAATATGATTCTTGAGAAAAACAAAGTTCATAATCAATACTTGAACCGTATTTCGTAATTCTTATGATTTAGGATAAAACATCTGTGAAAAAAAGACTCAAGCTCCGTACATCTTCTGTAGTCCCGTTATGTCCGGTGTCTCGAGCGTGCGCTTTGATGTCTCGCCGTAGCCTGAATAACCGTACATCGTCACGTAAGAGCACACTGAACTGTAGATGTCATCAAGCCCAGCGATATGACCAAGCTCGTGAGTAGCGATATTTTGCAGGTCAATCTTTCCAGCATCGAGGGTCGCGTCTCCCCACGCAAAACAAGAAATATAATACCTGATTCTTTTCTTGTTTAGCTATAACCTACTTCTAGGTCGTGAAAAATATATTTCTTATCCTACAGTTAATAATATATATAACCTACGACCATATATAGAGTTACTTCTTAGTGTAATTGGAGTGTAATTTCTTCTCGACGGTGAAACGATGGTACGAAAGAAAAGCAAGTACATAAAACAGTACATTGAAACGTGGAAGTGCAAGGGCTGTGAATTCCAGTGGTCGTACAGGACTATGAAATGCCCCCTCTGCTATTCCCTTGAAACGATAAAAATCATCTGATTCTTATTTCTTTTTTGTTTTTCATCATTTTTCTATTGATTTTTCATTTTTTTGTGACAAAAAATCTATAAATACATTAATGTTGTTAGTTACAGGCAATGGATCATAAAATAACAAAAAATTTCAATTTTCTATCTGTTTCTTTATTCTCAAAGCTCGCAAAAATTTCTATAATCAATGCGGAAAGGCGGGCTGATTTTCTGCTGCGCTCTTTGCTGGCGAAGGTGTCTTGTCTATGCGCTTGATTGTTGTTGCTGGCGGCGTGATTTCAGGCGTGGGCAAGGGCATAGCCACGGCTTCCATAGGAAAAATTCTGCAGGAATACGGCTATTCGGTCACGGCCGTCAAGATTGACCCTTACATAAACTATGACGCAGGCACCCTAAGACCAACGGAACACGGCGAGGTCTGGGTCACGGACGACGGCGGCGAGATTGACCAGGACCTTGGAAATTACGAGCGGTTTCTTGGCTTTGAAATACCAAAGAGAAACAACATCACAACAGGCCAGATATACAAGGACATCATCGACCGCGAAAGAAGGGGCGAATACTTAGGGCAGACGGTGCAGTTCATTCCACACGTGCCGAACGAGATAAAAAGGCGCATAAAAGAGGCTGCAAGAAATCCTGAAAACGGGGAATACGATTTTGTGATCGTGGAGATAGGCGGAACGATAGGCGACTACGAGAATTTGCCGTTTTTGTTCGCAATGAAAAGCCTCGAGGTCGAGATAGGAAGAAAAAATGTCGCTTACGTGCTTGTGACGTATCTTCCGGTGCCTTCGAACATAGGCGAGATGAAGACCAAGCCTACACAGCAGGCCATACGCCTTCTTAATGAACACGGCATATTTCCTGACTTCATTCTGTGCCGTGCAAAAACGCCTCTCGATGCCGTCAGGAAGGGTAAGATAGAGGTTTATGCAAACATAGACGCCGACTATGTCATATCAGCCCCGGACGTTGACAATGTCTTGAAGGTGCCGCTGAATTTTGAAAAAGACGACCTCGGAAAAAAACTGCTTCAAAAATTCGAGGTGCTGCCAAAAAAGAATCCAGACTGGACCGAGTGGAAAAAACGGATTGATAATATTGAGAACCCAAAGAAGACAGTGAACGTCGCCATGGTCGGAAAATACGTCGATACAGGCGACTTCTGCCTGCCCGATTCGTATATTTCAATAAATCAGGCGCTGCTGCACGCAGGAATAGAGATCGGCGCCATGGTGAATATCGACTGGATAGACGCCAAAAAAATCGAGAAAGAAGGCGCATCGATCCTGAGCAATTATTCAGGCCTGATCATACCAGGCGGATTCGGCGGCTCCGGCGTCGAGGGCAAGATCAAAGCTATAGAATACGCGAGGAAGAACAATATTCCATTCCTTGGCCTGTGTTATGGCCTGCAGCTGGCTGTTGTCGAATACGCCCGCGATGTGTGCGGCATGGAGGGCGCACACACGTCAGAAGTCGACCCTCATACGCAATTTCCTGTTATAGACGTTCTGCCATCACAGAAATCCATAATTGCCGAGAGCATGTACGGCGGAACGATGAGGCTGGGCGCTTACGCTGCTATTTTAAAAGACAATACAAAAGTTCTTGATATGTATACAAAAGCAGGCCGTTTGCAGCACGATCTAAAAAGGATAGAAATACTGAAGAAAAACGGACAGGCATTCAGACTGGGCAACATAGGGCACCATTATAATGTTGTTCTAGAACGGCATCGCCACAGGTACGAGGTCAACCCAAAATTCGTGAAAGCACTGGAAGAAAAAGGGCTCGTTTTTTCCGGTTATCATAACCGCGAAGACGGCACAAAGCTCATGGAATTCATCGAGCTGCCAAAGCATAAATTCTTCGTGGCAACTCAGGCTCACCCGGAGTTCAAGTCACGTATCGGCGATCCTTCCCCGTTATTCTACGGGTTTGTCGAGGCTTGCTGCGAATAAATTTTATTATTCCTTTTGATCTTGTTTCTGCTTATGGTATTCTACCAGAAATTCTTTTTCATACTCAGTGAAGGGTCTTTTTTCGGTTTCAAGTTCTTTTAGCATAGAATTCTTCACTCCACATCCGATAGAGAACTAAAAGTATTTCATCCGTTAGATTTATGCTGGCTGACATGAATATCTACCACTTTTCTTCACGCTTTTTTCAATTCGCTTTCATCCGCGATGCTATCACGTCTTCTTGTATTTCTTCATATTTATTTCTTCATTTCCAATAGTAAAGGACTAGTGACCATAATGACCGAATTATTGTTTGCACTCCTTACGATACTGGGGCTCTCGCTATTCGAGA
This sequence comes from uncultured archaeon, assembly GCA_964373255.1. GTDB lineage: Archaea > Aenigmatarchaeota > Aenigmatarchaeia > GW2011-AR5 > GW2011-AR5 > JACPVU01. The sequence goes on along the minus strand of CAYJTG010000009.1, from coordinate 36,970 downwards.
TAGTGAGCAGCATCGACAACGCCGTGATAAACGCAGACGTCCTCGCGACAATGTCAAAGCGCGCGAGGCGGTGGTTCTTATTCTGGGGCATTCTGTTTGCGGTCTTCGTTGTGCGCGGCGTCCTGCCGTTCGTTATTGTTTTAATGCTCAACCCATCGCTGGGATTCACTGGTGTTATAGTTTCAACGCTTGGCGGCGACGAGGCCGTGATCAAGAGCATAGAGCAGTCTGCGCCGCCGCTTCTCGTGGGCGGCGGGACTTTCCTGCTGTTCCTGTTTTTCAATTGGCTGTTCATGGAGCCGAAGAACTATGGCATGTGGGGCGAACGCTATATTCATCAAAAAAGCGTGTGGTTCTATGCCGTCGTGTCCGTGATGCTTTCACTTCTGATATGGTTCTCAATACACATCAACCCTCTGATGGCGTTCGGCGCAGCCATGGGTTCGACTGCTTTTTTCATAACGCACGGATTTAAGCAGAACGCCGAGCAAAAGGAAAGGGAGATGATGAAGAACCCTCACCTAAGCGACTGGAGCAAGATAATGTACCTGGAGGTTATCGATACGACGTTCTCGATAGACGGCGTTCTCGGCGCATTTGCCTTCACACTGATCGTGCCGCTGATATTGATAGGCAACGGCATTGGCGCTGTCGTTGTCCGCCAGGTCACGATCAGCAACATCGAGAACGTCAAGAAATACAAATACCTGAAGAACGGCGCCATGTACTCGGTTGCATTTCTGGGGGCGATCATGATCCTTGACAGCTTTGGTGCGCACATACCTTCGTGGTTCTCGCCAATAGTTACAATCCTGCTCATAGGCTACTTCTTTTTGAAGTCTAAGAGGGAATTAAAAAGTATTGAGAACAGAAAATAATCAGGAAATATAGTCCAAATTCAGATTGTCGCACAAAAACAACGCAAAAGTACCCCAGACGAATTTCATTTCCTCTTCCAGTCTTCTATCGTACAAATTCAACTTCTTTCTCTACAACAGCCCTTGCAGGCAATCCCCTGATCTTCAATCTCAGCCCTCTATGGCCGGAGGTCATTGGAAACAAAATTTCCCGGTCGCGCTTCCTGTAGAAGCATAGGATCTGCTCGCCCTGAATTTCATCGCCTAGGCCTCTAAGTATCATTTCAATCTGCCTGCTTTAATCAATTCTTTTACTATTTCAAGAACAAGATCAAAATCAAGCCTTAAAGCATCAGCTATATCGCTTGGATAGGCCTTTTCGTTTTCTTTCAAATATTCGATAATCTCTTTTTCTGCCTTTTCCTCACTCACATCGCGAATATCTATTACTTTTATCGCCTCCAGTTTCTCTCTTACTGCGGTTCTTACAAAGTCTGCTATGTTCATGAAAAAGCCCTCTTCCACAAGCCGTTCTATTTCTTCTGATTCCTTCGGGCTTAATCGCGCTGACACAAGCTCGCTTTCCTTTAGCGCCTTAACTCTTTGATTTGCTTTTTGCATAATCATCAATTGTATTCTATTGATGACAAGATTTATATAGATGTCTATTGAAAACAAGGAAAGCCCATAATTAAAAAGAATCAGATTTATTGTTTATTTATATTCCTTCGTCTGCTTCAGATTTGTCTTCTATTATAATGCGGGTCTGCGGAATAACATTAACGAATTTTCTTGCCTTTATACCATATTCTCTTTCAAGCGCTTCCGGCGGCATGTCGTCTATCGCTATCTCGACTTCAGCGCCGCGATAGTCATTTTTGCTCAGAACAGGATACCTGACATTGCCTACTTTATGAGCGAATTTCTCTGGATCGCTGCCTGTCCAGAGGTTTACTGGCTTTTCGAGTGCGTATTTTTCCAATTCTTTCTTCAGATGTTCGTTAATTTGTCCGTTTATTAAAAATGTGTCCTCTACATCGCAGAATACGCCTGGCAAGAATAAGCCTTCCGCAACGGGCTTTTCCTTCTTCGTCATTTCCCTGGATTCACAAACAGCAGAGGAAGCAGGCAGTCTAAGAACAGTGGAGAATGCTATTATAATAAAATGAAATCAAAAATAAAATCTAGAACTAGGTCTACCACTTTATCTTGTTCACGTTGTACTCTCTGCCACAGAAGCCGCAGAAAATCATGTTCCTGTGCTTGACTAGACGGCCATCACGGCAGCTGTTGCAGTGCTTTATGTTCTTCTTCATATCCACACCCCAAGAGATAGGTCCAAATAACTATGATTTGCCAAATACCCAAAACCTATCTTTATCTACCCCAAATTACTCATTATCTTGGTTTTGACATTATATATGGTTTTTCAATCTGTATAATTGATTATTCATAATATATTTTTGCGTATATATATGACTACTATTAGATAACATTGAAAATTTGGCATGCTCCTACTGCACGACTGATATTTTTTTCATAGAATGTGATTTTGAACTGGCTCAGGCAGCTTTAAATATTTGTCGTACGAGAGAACTACACATCTTAGATCAGGTTGCTGGAGTTTTATAAAAAACTGATTATTTGTGCAAAACTCTATCTAGACTCGGGGTGAAAAACAATGAAAGTTTTCATGTACGGGGAAGACGAAGACGACGACGATAACTGGGAAGACGAAGACGACGACGAAGACGGAGAAGACTGGGAAGGCGAAGGGGACGAAGAGTAACAGTCCTATATAATTTACTGACCTATAAATTTTGTTTTTTTGCTTGTTCTTATTGTGTTTATATACTACTTCAGAGTAATAATTATATATGTATACAGAAAAAAGGCCCTATACGCGCCACAAAAGGCAAGACAAATTCAGGCTGATCCTGCCGCCATGCAAGGGTTTTCGTGGCGGCACGTACGATGAGTACGGTTTTAGTCCACAACACGCACTGGCGAATAGCGGGAGAAAATTAGGATACATCCACCTTGTTGACGATTATTTTTTAATGCTTGAAAAAGGCAATCATGACATAGACGTACAATTAGAGACCGGCGGCGCTTACACGACCGTGAAATACGTTCCAAAACTGAAAGAACTAAGAGAATTCGCAATTGAAAAAACCGGAAAGGCTAAAAGTAAAATATATAATATGAAGTATTCAGCCTTGTATAAGATCTGGGACCGTATCGTGAACACGCCTATAGTCAGCGTGCCGGAAGCTGTCAAAAAGTGGATCGGGGAAAGGGAAGAGGCAATGAAAAAAAAGGAAAGAAACATGCAGTACGAACTGTTTTAAATAATTTCAAGTCATCTTTTTCTCTATGATAGATACTGATAATGCGCAAAATCCTGACAAGCCCGCGTTCCAGTACAGGAGATTTCCGGCTGTTCCGAAAAAAATAGCAGACATAAACCCGGAAAAAGACATACGCGTGCGGATTTTGGGAACGGTTATCGACAAGCAGGCCGGCGTTGTCGTAATAGACGACGGCTCTTCTAAAGCGGAGGTAATCGTGGAAGAGGGCCTGGATAAGATCAATACCAGCGATACGGTCAGGATATTCTGCCGCGTTCTTCCTCTGGAGACCGGCTACGAGCTGCGCGCCGAAATCGTGCAGAACTTAAATGGCATGGATATGGATTTGTATAATAGTATCTCCGAAAGTGAGGTATACGCCTCTTGGCGTATACCTCGGTAGAGGATTACTGCCAACAGGCAGTAATCCAACTTTCGGAGATACTGTATAATAATGTGATCCAAACAAAGAATAGGGAACTTTAAATAAATTTTAGACATCTATAAACACAATCCACCATCTCCTAAGATAATATTCGTGGATTGTGTTATACAGGTGAATACCATAATATCACTGTTTCAAAACAGTGGTATTCACCATGTATAAACTCGGCAAACAGGTGGAAAGATTATTTGGGGTTTGGTTTGATGTTCAAGGCAAAACTGAAAAATATTGATCTTCTCAGAGACGGCATAGCAGCGATAGCCGAATTCATAGACGAGACAGGGCTGCATATAAAGGAGAAGGGCATAGAGATCGTGTCGGCGGATCGCGCTGTTGTGGTTGTCGTCGATTTCATGCTCTCGCGCAATGTCTTTGAAGAATACGCCTTGGACGGAGACAGAAAGATCGGAATGAATCTCCAGAACTTTCTGCAGATACTCAGGAGGGCTGCGCCAAACGACAGCATGACCATGCAGCTCGAAGACAACAGGCTGCGAATGACATTTGAAGGCAACTCGACGAGGCACTTTGTCCTGCCGCTTATAGACATATCAAAGGACGAAACGCCACCGCTCGAGAAGCTTCAGTTCTCGGCATTCTTCAAGATGAATTCCGATATCCTGAGCAGCGGCGTCGAGGACGCAGAGCTTGTGACTGATTCTGTAGTTTTCACGGTTAGAAAGGACATGCTTACGATGAAGGCGGAAAGCGACTCATCCCTCGTACAGCTAGAACTGCCGTCGGGGACGGACGACCTGAAGATCATCGATATCGGCGAGCCGGTCCGCGCGCGTTATTCTCTCGACTACCTGAAAAAGATAGCGAAAGCGAAAAAACTGGCGGCAGAAACGTCAATAGCCATGTCGACAGACTACCCGATGAAGATAGAGTTCGACGTGCCCGACAAGATGAGGCTGGGTTTCGTGCTTGCGCCACGGGTTGAGGAATAGTCAGATCAAGATTTCTGCATTCGGTTAGCTTTTTCTATATAAATGCGTAACCTTTATATATAAGAAAGTGTAACTATATAGTAATAAATGTTGGGTGTGTGGTTTATGCAATGTAAAAAACATACGAAATATAAGATGATTCATAGCTGTGCAGGCTGCAAGGAAGAAATATTTCACAATACCGAAAAAGAAAAGAAATCCCTGACTACAAAGATATTCGAGGACATAGAAAGAAAGAGCATGAAAGAGATGTTTATGAACACCGTGTTCATAACATTTACAGAATCCGACTGGCAAAACCTCAAGCAGTCATGGCGCGCATAGAATCTTTTTCTATTTATTTTTTTATTACTAATAATTACTAATTATCAGAACTAATCAGAGTGATCTTATTTTGCAAAGAAGATTGAATCACGTCAAAATTGCAATTTTTTCGGCCTAAAAACCTTTTAAAGCTGAATTTTCAAAGTATAGATGGTGTAAACATGGCAGTAGCTCCTAAAAAATGTTCGTGTAACTTAGGCTATGCTGTTGTTGCATGGGTTTTGTTTGCAGTAGCCCTCTACCTTCTGGTTGGAGGCTTTGCAAGCCAGTTCCAGGGATTAGCAACAGCGACGGTATCCATAGGATGGTACTTCGTCGGCATTGTAATCCTGTTCCTCGGAAAGATGGCAAAATGGAAGAGCCACGGAACTTGCCCGGTGCACAGCTGCATGCATATGTAAGAAATATTTTTCTTTTTTTCTGATAATTTTATTTTTTATGTTATATTTGAGACTTTGCTGTCTTTTTCCTCTTTGTAGGCTTGCTCATATAAAGGCGAAACTGGATCTCCTCGTTGTGCTCTATATAAAAATTCAGCAATCATTGGCTCTATATCTAAAATAGTAAGCCAATCTTTATTTTCTTTTGCATATCCATTTCTATAAGGAATAGAATTTGTAATAACAATCTTAGTTCCAGATTCTCTTATTCTTTTTTCAGGGGGTCCTTTATCTGTAGTACTAAAAATGCCATGCGTTGCAAGTATGTATACGTCTTCGGCGCCAGAATCTCTCAGTGCAATAGTTATTGCACCCCCTGTTGAAAATGTATCAATAAGATCTTCGTATACGAGTGCTCTCCTGCCTTTAACTTCTTCTTTTCCTACTATTTCAAATACTTCTACCTCACTGGCCTTTGGTCTTATTTTATTTCCAGCTGTAAATGGTACTCCTATCTTTTTAGAGAATTTTTGAGCATTATTAAATGCGCCTGCATCGGCCGAGACTACGACAGCGTCTTCTATCAATCCATTTTCCCTTACATATTTTTCATGAAATGGCATTGCTTTTAATGGATCAAAGAAACCGTCAAAAAATGCCTGATATTGTTTTGAATGCGTATCGAAGGTCACAATTCGCGTAGGTACATTAAATGTCTGGGCCAGAAGCATTTTTAAAGTTCTTACAGCACTTATTGAAACGTGGGGTTCTTCTGTATAATCTTGCCTCTGGTAAGGCATATGAGGCATAATATATGATATCTCACTAGGTGACATTCTTCTCAATGCATCATCTATCATGTATAACCTCATCCATCCGACATCTGGGTCATAGCTGATATCATCACGACCACAGAATGCATGAAATACATAGACATCTCTTTTTCTAACAGTAGGAATTATTTTAGGCTCTGTTTCATTGCTCCAATGTGTCCTAAGCTTTATTAATCCGGTATTATTTTCCGGGAATTCGTCCCTGTACCGACCTTCGAGATATTGTGTAAAGTGTTCCAAGATGTTTTTTGCAAACCTTTCTGTTTGTGATGTATAAAGTATCATCATATCTTTGAGTTCCCTGGACAAGTTTCACACCCAGCAATACTGATAGATCAAACAGATAAAAAGCTTTTTGCAATTACCAGCGTAATTACTTCTTGGAATTGCCAACTTAAGGGTATTAGATACAAGTTTTATTGTCGCGTATAAAATTGCAAATGACGTACATCATGAAAATGCTTTAAAATTGATTCGCGATATAGCTGATGGAAAATACGGTATGCCGATAATATCAGACTACATATTTGATGAAACGGTAACTGTTGTTTTTTGGAGGGGCAAAAAATTATCTTTTGCCATCGAGACTGGAAATGATCTGAAAGAATCGGTACAGATTATTGCAGTAAGTGAATTAATATTTGAAGAAGCGTGGAAAATCTTCAAAAGCCGGATCAAAAATTTTAGCTTTACGGATTGCACTACACTTGCTATAATGAAGAAGAAAGGAATAAATAATATTTCTACATTCGATAAAGATTTCAAAAACGTAGAAGGAATTAATGTTATCGATGGGTATAGCTAAACAACAAAAATGAAATCAGGAATTTCATTTTTCTTCAGTTGTCTGAATTTTAGCATGAATTATAATTGGCGAGATAGTGAATAAATAGACCTTATATAAGTTTCTGGTAATCCTTTCTGATGAATGATATAAGACTTTTATTCATAAACGATAAATTAGATATAATAAAATCTCTCGAAGCCAGATTTTATAGACAATATAGAAATATGCATTTTGAATATGCACAGAACAATGAAGAAGCACTCGATAAACTTAATTCATATCATTATGATGTTATAATTTACGATCTTGGAATGGACAGGGACCTAAACTATACCATAGCTGAACGTTTCAAGGACTTAAAACCAGGTGCAATTCTCCTTGGTACAAGCGGATTTACACGTTTTCATAATCTGCCAAAATTTTTTGATGATACTATACAACTCGATAACATTGTAGTCGACAATAAATTTATGAGCCTGTTAGAAAAATATGGAATAACACTAGAAAGAAAATAACTATGTTGTTTCTTCTTATTTGTTCAATATCTCCAAAACATCTTTTGCGTGATTCTGGGGCTTGACATTTTCGAAAACATGTTTTATGATGCCGTTTTCATCTATGACAAACGTTGTTCGCTTTATTCCCCAGAACTTGCGGCCGTATAACGATTTCAGTCCGTATACATCGTATTTCTTGCAGACATCGCCCTTGATATCGCAAAGCAGGGCGAAAGGCAAGCTAAATTTTGTTGTGAATTTTTTGTGGCTTTCCTGGTTGTCCATGCTAACGCCAAGGACAACAGTATTTTTTGCCTTGATCCTAGGGAATTCATCACGGAACGAGCAGGCTTCCTTTGTGCAGCCGGGCGTGTTGTCTCTTGGGTAGAAGTAGAGGACAACGTTTTTGCCTTTTAATTCCGATAGCTTGACATTGTTGCTGTTTGTATCTGGAAGCGAGAAATCAGGCGCTTTCTTACCTGCTTTGAGCTTTGTCATGGGAATCACTTTTTTGTTTTTGTTGTATCGATCCTAGGTTTTTTGATACCGGTAACGATATCCACGTAAAGACGTATAGCTTCTTCCGGCGTTATCACAAAATTAGAATCTTTATCAGCGTCCTGGCACGCACGAAGCATTGCCCTTCTGTCTTTGTCCCTGTTTTTGCTATAAACGTACATTTTTTGTTCTGCCCTGCGCCCTGCATACATCATGGCAACGCTGCCCATGAATTCGTAGCCCTTGGAAGATGTTATGTACTTATCGGATGGAAATCTCAGGTCAAAATAATCCACGCCCAGTACTTGCATTGCGTTAAGGGTGTCGTTCTTGAAAAACCTCTCTTTCTTTTGAGCGTAACCGTCTGCTAAGCTAATGAGCAGAATAAAAGGAAGTATGTGATAGAATTTCATCTAATCCCCCTAAAGAAAAAATTATATCCAATGAGTTCCTGCATCGTATTTTTCCTTGTCCTCTTCCTTTAGCTTGTCCTGGACTTTCTTCATCTCTTCCTCAGACAGCTGTGCGCGCGGGAATCTTATCGTAATATTGTCGTTTTCATAGCGGGGTATGACGTGCACGTGAATGTGGTCGACGAGCTGGCCTGCGTGTCGGCCGTTGCTCTGCAGTACGTTGACGCCGTCTGCCTTCAGTCTGTTTTTTGCGCGGTCGGCCATGGTCTTTGCGACATTCATGATTTTTTCCAGATGCGTCCCGTCTATGTCGTGGATGGTTGCGAAATGCTTCTTTGGTATGATCAGCGTGTGGCCAGACGTAGCAGGATTTATGTCCAGGAACGCGATTGTATCTTTGTCTTCGTACACTTTCTTGGATGGCGCTTCGCCTTTCACGATCTTGCAGAATATACAGGGATTGTCAGACGCACCTTGTGCGTCAGTCTGTCTTTGATTCATGCAAATAGTATGAGAATTAATTTTAAATACTCAAGGCTTGTAGTTGTAAACTTTCTTCCGAGGACTGTGGTGATAGTGAAAATATCCGGCAATGACAATGATTATCAGTGCTAATATTGCATACAAGACCTCTGTAGATACTGGCAATTGGGGCACGCCTGTACCAGGCGGCCTGAAACCAGGTGGCAGTTGTATCACGCAGGCTCCTGCATCAAACTTACAATTGGCTGCGCACTTCAGGGTCCCGCCTATCAGATTCATGGAAGCGCATGACTGGCCTGCAATGTCTGATCCATCACACTCCTCACCGCCCTCACGAACGTTGTTTCCACAGACAGCTGTTGGGCCAGATGGTTGTGTTACCGTCTGGGTTACAGTCTTTTCACCGACAATCACGAATGTTGAGAAGCCAGGCGTTGCTGCCTCATAATCAGCTTCTAATGGACCTTCGGTCAACAGCGACGTTATCAGCTTTTCCCAGCTGCCTGACGAAAATCTTCTAAGCGATATTTCATTTGCGTTAAAATTGTTTTCGGTAAGCCATGATTTCGAGACGGAGAATCTTATTTTTGCTGTTTTAATGTTGTTGTCGCCAAGATTTTTCGCGTCTATATCAAGATACTTGTAAGCAGTGCCTGTTACGGCCTTTGCGACAGAAGCAGGTTGGCCAGCAAGCTTGGTAACAGTTATTGTTACATTATTCGCAGGGTTATGGACTTCGATAGATATTTCTTTTACGCCGAGTTCATTGCTTGTGAATTTCCTTATCGACGCTGCGCCTGGCGTTATGACAGAAAATGTCTGGTTTTCCTTTGTGACGTTGGCACTAACACCGCCGCCTCCGCCGCCTCCGCCCCCGCCGCCGGTAGTCGTTGTGGATGTTGAGCCGCTGCTCCCGCCTCCTGACACAGATACCGTTATGCTTTTCGACTTGCTTGTCGTGACAGAAGAAGATGTGCCCAAGGCTGTTATGGTATTTACGCAGTCAGAAGAGCCCTGAGCAATGCGCCACGTTCTCGTAGATTCGGTGTTGTGAGACAAAGAACCCAGGCTTTTAGAAGCCATATGACCAGATGATAAGGAGCATCCGCCTGACCCGCTCCATGTAAGCGTGACACCGCCAATATCTCCGCCCGCAATAACCGTGGCTGAGACGTCAAATTCGCTGCCCTGCGCAATACTTGAGGAAGATGAAGAAACAGTAATAGACTTTATGATTATAGCGTTTACGTTGGTATTTGCCACAAGGGTATCTGTGCTGCTATCAAGCTGAATCGACTGAAACTTGTTTGTTGCCCCAGGAGTAACAGACTTTATACCGGAAAATGTTGCGGTCGTGCTCGCTCCTGCGGTTATGGTAGTGGAAAATCCTGTGCCTGTATATGATGTCTGTTCAGCCCAGTTGCTGTTTACAAGAAGTGTTACTGATCCTATGTTGGCAGAATTCTGCGTGTCTTCATTCTTTATTGATGCCTGGCAGGAAAATGTTGCGCTGTTTTCTACAACAACAGTGCCTGACTGACCGTTGCACGTGAATGATTCCACGCTCACGGCAGCGTAGCTAATAAATGGAAAAAGCAGGCTAAAAATCAAAACAAATAATGGAAATGGTGCGATGAATTTATTCTTTCTCATTCTTATCTTCCCCTATGACGTCACATTGATGAATACCCATTCAGTAGACGAGACGTTCATGTTGCCGACAGTATCGTTTGCGTATACCTTGAATGTATAGTTGCCATACGTGAGATTGGTCTGGTTCCTGTACCAGACGAGGTTCGTTGCGCTTGAATTTGTCATTGTATAGTTCGTACCGTTGAATTCCAGGCGTATGAAGCTCGGCGCTTCGCTGAGCGTGACATTGATGAACGTTGTATTGGCATTTACATAAGTTCTGTTTGCTGTCGGTGCAACAAATGTTATTGTAGGCCCAATCGTATCTGTGGTGAAATATACGGTAGATGAATTGAATATGGTTCCTGTAGTTCTATTTGCATAAACGGTCAGGTTGTTCAGGCCTGACACAGCTATGAACGTTGAGTTTCCGCAGCTAGAGAGGGTTACATTCGTGCCACTATTTAGCTTGTACCAGCACGCAGAAGCTGCATTGTCAGTAACGCTGAAGTTAAGCGATACGTTAGTAGCTGAATAGGTTGTATTAGCCGGAGAACTTATTGTTACGAGGAATCCGCCGTCTGTAAAATATCTTGTTGCTGAGCTGAATATGGTGCCGTTCGTGTTGTTGGCATAGACGGTTATGTTGTTCGCGCCTTCGGCATACGTGATCGACTGGTTCGCACATCCAGACAGCGTAACGTTTGTTCCATTATTTAATCTGTACCAGCACGCAGAAGGCGTGCCAATGATATTATACTCCAACGTAATGTTTAGCGAGCCGTAGTAAGTTGCGTTCGCGGGGAAATTTATGGTTATCGTGAGGTTAGTTCCGGTCGCATTTGTTGTGTTGCTTACGCTGAAGAATACCGTGGACGAATTGAAAACTGTTCCGCCGCTGTTATTTGCGTAGACCGTTACACGGTTCCATCCTTGCGGTGCGTAATATGTTGTATTCGCGCAGTTTGGAAGCGATGTGTTTGTCGCGCTGATATCAGGCTTGTACCAGCAGGATGATGCTGATGTGCTAATTGTGAAATTGAGTGAAATGAGTGAGAGTGAAATGTTTGTTGTCGCGTAGGTCGTGTTGGACGGCGATGATATTGATATTGTAATGTTTGTTGAGTTCCCGCCTGAGGTTGTATTTGTCACATTTGATGCTACGCCTATCAGGTTGAACGTCGTTGCGTTCGTCGCGTAATTCCAGTCGGTATCGTAACAATCGAATTTTACCGTATAGTTCTGCGGCGATGTCATGCCGCTTGTTGAATGGTTGTACGAATGAGCCGTGGAATCGGTCGATACAAGGGTGCCTGCATAGCTCGCCCATTTCGAGGCGTAACTGAAGTAATAAGACGTTGCGTTGTTGTATTTTGTAGTGTTGCACGCAGACGGCATTGTCGTGTTAGTGCTGTTTGTGCTATTTGTGCTTGAGCAATAACTTCTGTCGTACTGGCCGTAGTCGTAGACGTACACGTAACAGTTCGCCTGTTCTGATGTAGTCGCAGTAAACAAAATGGTGGACGCGTTTATCACCCGCTCTGCTGTCGGTGATGTTATAGTTACTACAGGTGCTGCCTTATCTATGACACGGAAAGTCGCATCCTTTATGATTCCTGTCTCGCCTGTGCTGCGGTCGCGGACAAAAACCTTTACGGCGTACTCGCCGATGTTCCATGATCCGCCAGAGGCGTTTAATCTGACGTAACCGGTCGCATTGATCGTGTTTCTTCCTGCACTTATCATTGTTGATCCTGAAAGATTCATGACCTCGAATGTCACATTTTGATATACCCTGCAGCTGTCGCTCCAGCAGTTTGATTCTGTTTTTGCGACCTGCACGCTTGTCACGTTGACGGCTATAGGATTGCCTGTAAGGTTTTGTAAAGAATACAAATACATGGTAACGTTTTCTGCTTGGCCAAATGAGTTCTGCCAGCCACCATACTGGCTTACGCTATTCATGTAGCCGGTCAGCGTCTGCCTCACGTAGAAGTAAACGTTGCTATAAGATTCGACCAAAGATGACCCGTCGTCTGGTTCAACATAGTTGAAGTAGATGTAATTATAACCTTCCTGCCAGCCGCCTGATGGCGGTACTATTGTAACTATCGCTGACCCGTTGATGAAACACGTTCTTGATGTGAGAGAATCACAGCCGCCTATCACAAACCTGTATGCGGTGCGGCTGGGCCAGCCCCACGTAAATGTAGATGATAAATTGCCTGTTGTGAGCGCTCCTGATGATGTGGCAAGAGTTATATTGACTGTAACATTTGTATTAGGTCCTGAATTATAGTTCGATATTCTGTTTGTCGTGTCTGTGAACGGGGTTGCGCGGAACGAGAACCACGATGTCTGTGTGGCATTTGTATTGTTATCTTTCACAATTATTGTCCCGCTCTTATAGCCTGACGACCATTTTCCGTTTGAAGGGTTTATCGTAAGTGTTGTCGAATTTCTGAATACACCGCCTGTATTATTGTAAGAGTAATTCAGGTTTGCTATTCTATAAACACCGCTGTTCCATGATGTTTCCTGCACAGAAACAATAGTATAGTTTCCGTTGATAACGGCGTTATTCGACCAGTCAGGTTCGTTTATTGTTATGCTTACGCTGACATTTTCCTTTGTGCCTACATTGTAGGATGATGTTTGCGACGTTACGCGGAAAGGCTGAACAGAAAACCATATCCACCCCTTGGACGTAGTATTTTCGATGTTGTCCTGCATCTTTATTTCGCCATAATAGTATCCAGAAGGCCATGTTCCTGGACGATAAGTAACATTTATAATTCCGCTTCCATTCACAACAAGCGGCGTAACGTTTATATCTGTCGGGTACTTGAATTCGCGCTGCGATTGCGTTGTCTGATCCCAGAGACGCACGACGACGTCGATTATTGTTGCATTCACATAATCAGATGCTGTATAGGATGCCGTCTGCGATTTTGTTGTTGTAACATTAAAGTATACAGGCCCATTTCCTTTGTTGTTATAGACGTAGCCAGAACCGTTGGCATTTGTAGGCTGCGTGTTTATGTAGAAGCTTATGACGTTGAACCAGCCATAACCAGACTCGGTATTATTCAGGTTGAGAATTACGGTGTAGTATCCTGTGTCCCACGATCCTGCTGTCGGTGAGATATTTATCAGATAGTTGCCGTGCGTAGAAGGATTTGCATTTGTGTACCACGGGCTTGAAGCATTGACTGTTATTGTGTTCGCAGTGAAGTTGCTTGATGTCAATTCAGTCGCCGGATACTGGGCGTAATTAATTATCTTTTTCACGCTTATTGAAAGATTTCCAATGGGCTGCCCGCCGCCATAGTCGCTATAGCTTCCTGCCTCTGTTATTCTTACATAAAGTGTTGCATTCTGCTTTGAATTTATTGATGATTTTGTATCGAATGTGTTGTTTCTTATTTCCACGGCTGTTGCGTATGCGTCCCAGTTCCTGATGCTGAACCATGCCTCTCCGTAATCAACCTGGTTGTTCACGTTTGCTTTGATGACAGCTGAATAGTAACCGCCTGTCCAACTTCTTGTTGTGGATCTGTTTGCCGGAAGCGTTATAGAACCGATCCCGTTTGTTATTGTCATGTTAAGCCCTGAAACATTGTACTCATACTTTATCGGCGGCCATATCCATTCGCCTACTCCTCCATAGTAATTTATGCTGTCGATGGACGCTGTTCCAACAAGCCCGTTAGAATTCGTCCACCAACCACTTCCTGCCTCATAAGCATTTATTGTTAGGGTGATGTTTGAATTCGCCTTGTTTGCCCAATTATTGCTGTAGCCGTAGATGTAAAATGCGCGTGCCTCAAAGGAGCCTCCCGCCTTGTCCTGCGTTTGCTTGTCATCGCCAAAAACGTTGAACGTAACAGCGTACCGTCCGCCATCCCATAAATTGTCATCCGCCTTTATAGTGCAAAGATATCCGCCATTATTGTCAGTAGCAGCACACGTTGAAGATGAAGAATTCAGAGTCTCTGTCTTTCCACTTTGCGTATTGAATACCTTTTCGATTGTCACAGTCGCGTTATTGGCCGACCGCTTCTTTGTTGTGTCAAAGCTGCACTGAGAGCTGCGGCCATATACCGAACTGTATCCTGACAAATTGCTCCCGCTCAGTGTTTTTCCTGCTGTATTCTGCGCCTCGTTTATCGTAAGCTGGAAATAAATTGTGTCAGATGTCCTGAACTGGTACCAGTAATCGCTCGTGCTCGTATCAGCACTGCCTTTTGCTGATGTGCAAACATCAAAAGGATTGATGCCTATGCGAGTGGTCACGACTGCTGATTTGTTGTTGACATATATTTCTAGAAGGTATGTTCCTCCCATCTTTGGCGGATCTATGACAAGCCTGCTTACGCTTGCATTGAATGCCCACTTCAGTGCTGAATCAGAAAGATTCATGGTGCTGAGATTGTCCTGTACATATGAAAGTTTTGTGCCATTCTCATAAATTATGTTTGCTAATTCTGCGTTTGTTATATTTATGGCAGACGTCTTGTTCTTTCCTGATAGTGAGATGTAAACAAATTCTGTCGTGCCAAACACTTCTTTTATTGTTCCTTCTGAGTCCGAAGGCTGCGCAGATGCTGTTATGTCTGTAGCCTTGATCGTGCGGTCCGCTGTCTGGTAATCGTTGCTGTAGTTGAGCGCAACAGACAGTATATAATCGCCGACTACAGATGGCGTCGTTATGCTAAACTGGTAGCACGCCTTGCCAGAACAGCTCGCATTGTATGTTGCACTGGTATTAGATAAAATGTTTCCAAGGTTGTTCTTCAGTACTATGGTGAAGTTATTTGTAAGGTTTTGTATTACAGTGCCGTTGCCGCGTTCCACTGGGAATATGTTAAAAAACACTGTTGTGTTTACAAATGCGGTGTAACCATACTCGAAGGCAGAACCTTGTGAAGCCTTTGTAAATGTCAGCGACCAGTCGCGTACCTGGAAGGTTGTTGTCGCATTTACGGTATTGCCGCCTTCTTTTGCTACAGATATCTTTGCTGTGTAAAAACCAACGCCTATGGAAGATACAGCTGTAAACGGTATCTTGTCAAGGAATCCATTTGTAGAATTCAATATAACGCTCGAAAGATTAAGCACGGCATTGTCATTAACATCAGCGACTGTACCCGTTGCGTTATAAATCCCGGTAGGCGTTGTTGAGTTGTAACTGACACGGACCTCCACAAAACCTGATTCGCCCTTGGTAAAGATGTTCTTGAAAACAAGCGCAGAGCTGTCTTTCATGTACACCTCGACGTCAAAAGGCACGACATTAAAATTTGTGAAGCCCACGAAGTTGTTTGCCTCTAAAATGTATGTGCCGGAAGAGGAAGGCGCTGTTGTGTTTATGACGCACGTGCCGTCCGCAGACGTTGTGCACACGAAACTGCTTATTATGTTTTCATTTATTTGCCTTACCGTCACGTTGAGCGAGACGTTAGAGATGGTGATGACGCTGTCGCCCACGCGCTGCACGACCTTTGCAGTTATTGGCATGTTTTCTGATGTGTAAAAGTTTATTTTCTGCAGCTGGAACAGAATGTCATCAACGCGGGTGTTCATTACAACTATGTTTGCCCGGGATGTCCAGTCAGAGCCTTCTGCAGTATAATTTGCAAGGACCGTGTATGTGCCTGTTGCGTCCGGTGATTTTATGGCTGCAGCGGATGGATTGAAGCTGCTGTTTGAAAAGAATGTGCCGTTTTCGTTTGTGGTAAAGCTGTAGTTGCTGATTGTGGAGTTGGCGGAATTCAGTACTGACAGCCTTACTATGGAATTGTTAGCAAGGACAGTGACGTTTGCCGTGGAATTTGAAGACATATTTCTGAGGTATCCTATTACCGGGACGTTTTCGTTCGGCCCGAAAACATATTTGGAGACCACAGGCTGTATTTCGTACGTAGTGGCTGCGTGACCGATTGACGAAAGCAAAGAAACAGAAAACAGTAAAATTATAAAGTACGTCATTATTTTTGGCGGTGCATAATTATTTTTCATCGACCTTGTCCTTCTCCGACCACTGACAATAATATAGAAATAATTCATATATAAGCGTTATGGAACTTTGAAAATATATTTTGCAATTAACAAGAAATTGTAAAAGGGGGGAATTTAGTAGCTCAGCGGAACTATAAGCACCATAACAGCTAGCGCGGCAATTATTATTGACACAAAAATCAGCCGCTTCAGCCACGCCTCTTTGCCATAAAGAAACTCAATGCCGCCGCGCGTCAGATACAGCGCGGCAAGAATGACGGGCAGCAGTATTATCAGCGCCAGCAGCCAGAAGTCTGGCGTAAGCCCGCCGTAGGAGAGGTTGGAGAATATGAAATTAAGGCCAAACGGGAGGGTTATAACATATAAAAGGGCTGCAAATACCATGCCCACCGAGATATCTCCAAGGTTCATGCTATTTATTTAAGCTGCGGTGATATTTATTTATAGACCATTGATTTTTACGGGGGTTTACATTAACCTTTATATTTCAGGAATTTAATAATGTAAAAATGTATGCAATCTCTGAAGATGATTTTAGAAAAACGTATAATAGTATCTCCGAAAGTGAGGTATACGCCTCTTGGCGTATACCTCGGTAGAGGATTACTGCCAACAGGCAGTAATCCAACTTTCGGAGATACTATATAAAATTCAAAAGTTTGCAGATATGTCTATTAAGAGGTACAACATAAAATTTCCAATCAAAGCAAATATGAACTTAGTCAAAATAGTAGCTTTTCTTACATTCGATGGTCATTTAACACCGAACAATAAAATGTTCATATTTTCTGCAGGTGCTTCTGATAAACTAATTGAAATTCGAAACGCTACAGAAAAAGAATTTAATGTAAGTGGAAAGCTTCGTAGAGTAGTTACTAACTACCTAGGCACATCTTATGAATATAGAATCTGCTGCCAGCCAGTGGGGCGTATTCTTGAACTACTTGACGTACCTAATGGTAGTAAAGTGCTTCAGAAATTTGATGTGCCTCTTTGGATAAAATCAGATATAAATTTTTCTCATGAATATTTGAAAACTGCATTTGAATGTGAAGGTGGATTTTGGAGAGAGTCAACAGGAAGAGTACAAATAGCATTTAAAATAAATAAGTTTGAACACTTGACAAAAAATTGTGAACAATTTTTAAAGACAATGAAGTTTATGCTCTTACGAGAGGGGGTAGAAACAACAAATGTTTGGTCTGTAACAGGAACCAAAAGAAAAGATGGTTATAAAACAGTGGGTCTTCAATTCAGAATAAAATCAAATAGCATTGAAACTTTTTTAAATCGTTTTGAGCCTAAGAACATAGGCAAAGGGGTCGCGATTGGCGCGGGACAAAACAATCATTTGCGCGAAGTCGTAGTATAACCTGGTGAACTTTCCCGAAAGTTCAATCAAAGGGAAAGCTCAGGGAGTTAGTACATCAGTCTCCAAAACTGACTATGGGAGTTCAAATCTCTCCGACCCCACTTTTATGACATCTTTAAATATTTATATGTTTCATATAACTGTATATAATAGCGTATAATGTGATTAAATGACACTAACAACAATCCAGATTGACAAACAAACAAGGGAGAAACTCAAGCAGTTTGGAACAAAGGACGAAACCTATGATGAGATAGTGAATAAGCTTATAGAAGTTGCGGCTATCAAATTGCTCCACGAAGACATGAAAAGAATACTCAAGGAAGAGGAGTTCGTTCCGCTTGACAAAATTTGATGTCAGCATAGCAAATTCTGCGCTAAAAGAGTTGAAAAATTTAGATAAAAATATTGCCAATCGTATATTGCTGTCCTTTAAAGAGCTTGAAGAAGACCCGTTCAAAACACGGCCCAAGGCTGACATCAAAAAACTAAAAGGTGTGGCGAACCCTGACATGTTTCGTCTTCGTGTCGGCGATTACAGGATAGTTTATACAACCGAGAGAAATTCAGTCAAAATAACTCATATTCTTCAAAGAAGCTCCATATACAAAAGGCTCGATTGACCCCACTTTTATTTTCAGACAAAATTGATCAAGAAAATTCATTTGTTGCAGGTTAATATTTTATAAGTACGTCTATGCATTTTGAATGATCAAAACACAAACCAAACAAAAAATCAATAAATCCGTAAAGAAGTTGCTGGAAATGTTATAAAGGTAAGCTGAAAAGCAACCAGCCTGTTTTATTTTTGAATTCTTCGAAAACAATCAAGACTAGCTGCCTTCTTGGCTCAATTTATCTCCTTGCTTCTTTGGTTGCTCTTCTTCTTTTTGCCATTACTATCACCACTCCTGTAAATACTTTGTCTGTGTTTGGTATAAATAAATATTGGTTCACTATGAATTATGAACCTCGATTCCCAGCACACCGTGCTCATTGTAATGGACGTACAGGAGAGATTGTTCAGCGCCATGCCCGAGACGCGGAACGATATGATAAATAACTGCCAGAAGCTCATCAAGGCGGCGGGGATATTGAAAATACCTATAATAATAACAGAGCAGTACCCGAAAGGTCTTGGAAAAACGGTAGAAAACATTAAAAAATTTCTTCCTTCTGTAACGCCAATGGAAAAGACAGAGTTCAGCTGCGTTAATAATAATCAAATCGTCGGCAAGATAAAAAATTTAAACAGAAAGAACATCGTTCTCTGTGGGTTAGAAACCCATATCTGTATTTATCAGAGTGCCCGCGACCTCATGAAAAAAGGCTATGTTGTTCATGTGCCTATAGACGCTGTGCATTCGAGAAAGAAATTGGACTGGACAGCAGGCATCAAGCTCATTGAGAAATCAGGATCAGTAGCAACAACAACAGAAACAGTAATTTTTGATTTATTGAAAACAGCAGGGACTGATGAATTCAGAGAGATAAGCAGAGTCCTGAAGTGAGTTTTTATACGTTTTTGTTATTCATTATTTCATGGGCTACAAATGGAATAAAGATCGCGTTAACATAAGGAAATCGTCTTCATACAGAGATGCAGACATCATAAAATCCATTATTTCTTATCATATCAAAGGTGCAAATCTTAATTACAAACATATTTTACATCACAGAAAGCAAAACAAAAGACTGATGCGGCTTGCCTATGTGGCAGAAAGGCATTTTCACGGATGGTACAATGCCCTCGATAAAGCTGGAATAGACTCTGCTAAGTTCCGCATGAAAAAGAGATGGTCGAGAAAGAAGATTGCCAATACAGTAAAAGATATGTATGCTGCAGGAGAGCCGCTTAACAACAGCTATATGGAAGATTGTCACAACGATCTCTATAGTGCAGCAAATTACCATTACAAATCATGGAGAATGGCTGTTGAATCGATACTGGAGATCAATTATTCGCTGGTGATGGTGAGAAAGGCTGCCTTACCGCTATCAAAGAAAGCCATTGTTAAGCGCATCAAGCTGCTTCATCAAGAGGGTGCTCGTCTGAATGCAAGTAACATGTTTTCCAACCCGGAACACAGACCGATTTACATACAAGCAAGCTACAAATTTAAGGGCGGCTATGACGAGGCATTATCATTGGCAGGTTTGGATCCATTAGAAATAAGATTGAGAAGAAGCCCATATACAGATGAAGAACTGAAAGAGATGACATATAAGATGCTCAAAGAAGGTAAGAATTTGAGCACAGTTGATGTTAATTCGGATAACGGCAACAAAAAACTCTACGCCGCTGCACAAGTGAGGTATGATTCGTGGTACGATTTTCTTGACAGCATAGGCATTGACAGTTCTAAATACATCCTTAGAAGAGACTCGAAAAATGGAAGATATGTAATAGAATATTTGAAGCACCACTATCCGGATGGTATAGTTACAGGAGCGACATGTGACAAGAATTTTGCAGCTGTCATGAGGACTTATTATGGCACCATAAGAGATGCTGTAAAAGAAGCAGGCATGATATATTCAAGGCGCGGAAAGATAAGCAAACAGCAAATAAGAGAAGACCCTTCCGTTGCAGGTGCGCTGTACAGGTTCAACAAGGATTTCCTCCACAATATAGCAAGCACTGTTTACTGGTTTTGCAGAAAGCGCAGACTGAAGACGCTAGAAATAAGAGACCTTGAAGGCGAGGCATTCATAAGGATGCTCGATCTCCTGCCGGGAAAGCCTCCAAAAATGAAAACAAAGGAATTCATGTGGAAGCCTATTTTTTCAAAACTAATGCAAATGAACAAAGATCACTTCAAGGAAAGCTACTATGAAGACGTGAAAGTGCTTCAGTATCTGGATGCAATAGATGATGCAATACTGTAACCCTTTTATACTTTTCAGACATTTGTTTCTTATGCCAGAAAGAATTATATCGCCTGACGTCATTGAAGCTGTGAACTATATACCCAGAAATTATGTCCTTACGTGGCTGAGGCCTGAAACAAACAACAAGATAGCCTTCGGGCCTAGTTATGAGATGAAATCTGCAATCATGGGTGTGTACTGGCCTAAGCTGGCAAAAAGAATAGACGGGTGGAAGGCTTACAAGGAAGCGCACAAGGAATACGTTGTCCTCGGAAGGCACACGCCAGCGCTATTCAAGCCGCCGGAAGAGGCTATGCAAGCTGAAGACCTGGCCGCGCTTTTCAGGGAGAAGGTACGTCAAAAAGAGGGCACGTACATAACAGACCTGACGCCTGGAAAGGTATTTGAAGAGATAGGAGTGCGGGGAAACGTATTTTATGGCCGCGTAAAGTCAAAGAGCGGCAGAGGAGTGTATGACGTTAATTACAGGAGCGCATTCCTGACGCCAGACGAAAAGCCTGATATATTTGAAACGACATGCACGTGCAAGGAGCATACAGAAACCATGGGAAAAGGCCATGGGTATGTCATTTTTGTGTTCGATGTGCATCCGACACGCCTCAACAGGGAGATTGTAGGCGAGAGGCTCAATCCCAACAGAAGAAGAAGGCACATAACCGTAAAAACCGACTATGGGCGGGAAAAGGGGGATAATCCATTCTACAGGATGCCGTCGTTCTTCCATCCATTCATGTTTGTTGCGAACTGGAGGGGAAGAGACGGCATTCTCACGCCGAAGAGCGAAGACCTGGAAATGCTGGAACTGGACATGGCGATGGAATGTTATTTCAACGGCGCTACCTATGACCAGATAAACAGGAAGGTCTTCAGGCTGCCGGAAATATACGCACAGCCGCTCAGGAATGCAGCAGGGGACGGCGAATGCCAGTTTGAGCTCCTGAGGCATGGGTCGGAAAAGAGGGAAGAGAAGGACAGGCAGCTTGCTGAGGCTGAAAAGTTCCTGCTAAGGCAGATTTATGCGGCTATAATTGATACAGGATACACCTATGATAGCCTTTGCCTTGAACTGGGAAGGCCTGCCATAAGGTTCGAAAGTGAAAAAAACGTCCTTAATTTTGTTCCAGGGCGTGTGAAAGGACAGTACAGGCCGCCTTTCTATGTTGTAAGGCCTAATACAGGCAAAAAAATGCGGCTCGAGGAGATGTGCAGCGCTTACGATGACAGTATAAACCCATTCAGGAACCTCAATATCGACAAAAAGCCGCTTGAAATCGTCGACGACGCTGTAAAGCACAAGACACCGGCTGTCATAAGGTCTGCCACCACACTTATCGTGCCTGAACTGGAGAATAAACCTGTAGAAATTAAGCTCCCGACACACTTTGAACAGGTTTACAGGCGCGTAATAGAACGATTCAGCCCTGATGCTGATCGTGATCTAAGAAAGGCGCGTTTGTTTTATCAAAGAAAGCATTAATTTGATTTCTGGATTGAATTCCATTAAAGTATGATGGTCGACGTGAGAGGCATTGTCTGTCGACAATGCCTCTAGCTGACGTATACGTCAACAGACGTATACGTCTACGTCGACCATCATCATACGAATATGGAATTCAATCGATTTCTGCTCTCTAACAAGGCTGTCGAAGCACTAAATCTTAACCTACTCTTACTCGTGGTAGGAGTACCTATATTTAAAGCTTACTGTTGGTGAAAAAGCTTATATACCGGGAACGTACTAAGGATAATCTGGGTGTAAAAAAATGGCAGGTAAAAGTGCAGGGGAATACGCTTACCTCCTGTCACTAGTAGTCGCAGTTTTAGCTGGTATTGCAGTCGCTGCGGGCTTTGGAGCTTCCAGCTGGATAGCTCTGTTGCTAGTGATTCTGGGCGTAGTCGTAGGCTTCCTGAACATATCAGAGAAAGAGACAAATGCCTTTTTGGTTGCAACAATAGCCCTTATCGTCGCAAGCCTTGGCGCTTCTGTTGACGGTACGAGTGGGATTTTCAGTGCCTTGAACGTTGTTCCTGGCCTTGGAACCCTGATAAATGCGATAGTCGCAAACATTGCGGTTTTCGCAGCTCCGGCAGCTATAATTATAGCTGTTAAGGCTGTACACGGTCTGGCATCCAAACAATAAGGCATAAACAGGGCAAGAGCTCTGTTTAACAACTACTTTTGAACTTTTTCCTTTTTCTTATTTTATTTTTACTCATTATACTTTACAATATTCTAACTGCTATCTTCTGATTGAATTCCATTAAAGTATGATGGTCGACGTGAGAGGCATCGTCTATCGACGATGCCTCTAGCTGACGTATACGTCAACAGACGTATATGTCTACGTCGACCATCATCATACGAATATGGAATTCAATCCTATCTTCTCTTTAGTGTGCTTGCTGCGCTTTCCTGACGTGCCGCTTTACAGCCAGCAGTACCCTCAGAACGAACTCAAGGACAATGGCAAAGAGCAGGTAGTTCGCCAGCAACGACACGAGCACCGGTATTTCGTAGAACCTGGAAATTGTCAGGGAGAGCGAGAAGAACGCCGGGTCGACGACAAATATTGCCAGCACGGCTATGGGCAGTATCTTGGCTATCTCCTGCGAGAGCTCGGCTTTATAGTAAGCGGTTATTCTCGCGGCAGCCACCATCGCCATTGACATCAGCAGTATTGTTGGCGTGCTCTG
Organism: uncultured archaeon; assembly: GCA_964373255.1. Lineage (GTDB taxonomy): Archaea > Aenigmatarchaeota > Aenigmatarchaeia > GW2011-AR5 > GW2011-AR5 > JACPVU01. The sequence continues at coordinate 13,541 of CAYJTG010000009.1, read as the reverse complement.
TGCCTTGGAGATAAAAAAGAGGATTACTGTCATGGCCGCGAACCACAGGAATATGATGACTGGAAAGAGGATAAGGTACTTCATGGCGTAGGCTATCTTCACCTGCCATTCCTTTTTACGGTCCATGATCTCAAGCCTGAAAATGTCCCTTTTTGAGATAGACCTGTAGAACGACCATATGAAAATGCCGTAGGCGGCCAGAATCAGCGTATACGCCAGCAGCGGCAGTATAAGGCTGTAGAGGTCTACATGGCCGAAGATATTTTCCAGCAGGCTTTGAACGTATTCTAGAGACATTGAATTATTTTTGTGTCCCTCGATATAAATAATAGTATCTCTGAAAGTGAGGTATACGCCTCTTGGCGTATACCTCGGTAGAGGATTACTGCCAACAGGCAGTAATCCAACTTTCGGAGATACTGAATAAATTTTTGGGCTGCACGGAAGAATTATCACTGAAGAATTCTTAATATGCGCTCTACAAGCCTTTCGTATTCCCGCTGTGCTTTTGGATAATCCCTCAGAATCTGGTCACGATTCTTCATTTTCTTGTGTGGCTGTCGATTGAATTCCATTAAAGTATGATGGTCGACGTGAGAGGCATCGTCTGTCGACGATGCCTCTAGCTGACGTATACGTCAACAGACGTATATGTCTACGTCGACCATCATCATACGAATATGGAATTCAATCGTGGCTGTCTGTAGATATATGTCATTTCGTATCCATTTTTCTCTTTAACTAATTTAGTCATAGAATCCAGCTCGCCCAACTCTCCTGATGTTCCTTTATCCGTGTTGGAAAAACTTCTGCGTCTTGCCTTCGAATCACCAAAGTGCTTTTCCGCGCCTCCTTCTTTTATTGTTATCTCCAAACTTTTTATAAGATCGTTATACGATCCTGGGTAATTTTATGAGTCCCAATGATCCGAGAACTGAAGTCCTCAGGAATTCCCTTCTCTGCATATTTGTAGTGTATGAATTATCTTTAAAAGATGCCAATTTCAGCTGCTACTCGAAAGGCGAAATCTTTATATACTAATATTTACCATATAGTAGTAACATACTATATATATTGGTGGAATTGCTATGAAAATAAATGTTTCTAATGATAAGAAAAAATCTTTCAAACATGCCAATGAGATGTGATTATAATGAAAGAAAAAGACCAGTTTGTAAAATCTTACAGCCACTATCTAGGCGAGATGGGCAAAAAGATACTTGCGTACGTAGATTACCGCAGCGATATTGACGACCTGATGAAAAAGGATCAGAATGACCTGTCGATAGAAGACAGGTCTATGCTCTATGCGTTTGGGTTGGCGCAGTTGGAATTCGCAAAAGACGCTGCCGCGAGCAGCCATATTGTCCGCTTGGTAGAAGACGCGTTCTCAATCATTGACCGCTCAAGCGCCTACAAGTTCGTAGACGGCAAATATGTCGATGGGCTGCTGAAGTCCATACTGAAAACAAAGAAAGAGACTAAATGCATGGATGAGTTTAACGTTATACTTTCTTACGCCGTGGATCATATAGGCGGTTCACAAGCGCCTTCAGAAGACAAAACAAGCCAAGACAAGAAAATCGAAAAGCTTTTTATGTGATTTCATTTTTTTTCATCGTGCTTCCATAAACCTCAGCAAAGCCTTGGATTTTGAGGGTCCGATAGCAAACTTCTTCTGCATGATATCAGCCTTCTTTTTCATGTATTCGTCATGTTTTTTTCCTGCGATTTGCGCATAGTCAGGATCGTCAAGAAGTTTTTTCTCGTACTTGTCGAACTCACCGTTGACGTCTGCCAGTATTTTTTCGACAAGTCCCATGTTTTCTGTCAAGTCGTCAGAAGAAACAACGCCATCAGAGAACCACTTGTGAAACGTGTGAAATGGCCTTGTTCTGCTTTCGCTGGTAAGCCACGATATCTCGTCCTCCACCTGCGCGAGCTCTGTCGTGCTTAGTGCAAGACCAAGCTTTTTCCTTTCGCTTTCTATGGCTTCTTTCAGTCCTTCGATCACAGAAACGGCCCTGCTGTCCGACATAATTTTAGAAAGAACAACGGACGGGACAACGGTAATGCTTTTATCAGAAATTTTGTTTGCGACTTCCACGAGCCCTATATTTATTCCCGTAATTCTTGCAAGTAAAAGAAACAGCCTCTGGTTGGCCTGCAGCTCATCGAATAATACGTATTTCAAATCGTAACGATCTTCATTTAACAGAATAATGTCAGGAAATCCTGGTCCGCCCGTGTAAGAACACAGCCGGCAAATGTGAAGCAGTTTTTTTATTATTTCTTGTGGGATCACTTGCAGGATTTTTTCGCAATAAAATTTTACGTCATCTGTCAACCTTGATCGGCCAATCTTCACTTTGGTGTAATCATCCAGATATCTTTTTTCCTGATTATTGCTGAGGTAGAGAATAAAATTGTTTTCAAAATCTCCGCCATGAAAAACACTGTAGCCGTTTTCCCTATAATTCTTATCCGCGAGCTTAACGGCCATGTATTGGCTGTAGAAATCCATATTTTCGACGTCTATCGGTGTTATTATCTGTTCAACGGGAAAAATCAGAGGGTCGTTTGTATTTATCTGCATAAGAGTTCAATAAAATCAAAAGTTTTTAAAGTAGAGCAACAAGAATAGCAAGAAACAAATCAAAAGAAAACGAACTAATATGCTTTACATAGAAGGGATTATAGCTAAACAAGAAAAGAATCAGATATTATATTTCTTGTTTGCTATATATGAAGCAAGTTATAATATCCAGATTATTTACTTGCTTCATAATAAGTGTGGATTGTAAGGGAAACTAGTTTCCCTTAATGCACGCCACCATAGCTCAACTGGTAAGCTTTTCAGAAATTTTGGAAAGAAAAGCTCAGGAAAGAGCATCTGCCTTGTACGCCGCTTCTCCGTTAAACGTACAAACTTAATGTATGGGAGTCGGAGAAAGGACAATTGAAACCTTCAATTTGTTCCAGGCGGGAGCCACGCGGCTTCGAAAGCAGAAGGTTGTGGGTTCAATTCCCATTGGTGGCTTATAATGAAATTTTACTTCTAGCATTTTATACAAAATTAGTCTTTTGCATCCGGATAGGAATATGTTTTGGGTGAAGAATTATTGAGCTCTGTGGCTTCCAGATAAGGGTTACCATTCTTGTTTATCTGTTTTGTGCTGTAGTATGGAAGTATAATCTTTCTTTCCGGGTGCGGAACTATTGGTGTTGGAAGGTACGCCGGAGACTTTTCTCTTCTTAGTTGATCCATAATTTCCATCATTCTTTTTACGGAAACTCTCTGTTGGTCCGCAAACGGTGTGTGGGGGAAGGTGGCTATCAAATAATATGGTTTTATGCTCAGTCTTCCCATAGTACTGAACAACTGCCAAAGCGTTTTTGCATTATCATTTACCCCGCGTAAAAACGGTGTATGCATGGCCAGCATTATGCCTTGGCCAGCCATACCTTCTCTTATAATATATACAGCTTCCTTGAATTCTTCGGTAATTTCAGAAGGATGGGCAACATTAAAGATAAGCTGATTTATGTTATGTTTCTTAAGAATATGGACAAAATTTTTAGTAATCCTGTAGGGGACATGTGTTAGTGCTCTTGTGTGTATTCTTTTTAGAAATATCTTTTCCGATCCATCAGAGTTTCTTATTTTTTCAATATCCGTAAACACTTGATCTATTTTGTCGTTGTCAAAAAATAGTGGATCTCCGCCGCTAAATACGAGCTCTTCTATCCCCGGTGTATTTTTGATATAATCCAGCGTGCTCGCCCAAGTGGAATCTGTCCATATTCGTTCTCTCGGATGGGTTTTGTCAAGTTGTTCATTAGCCTTAAAACAAAAATTACAATATGCCAGGCAAACTGGTGCATATAGCAGAACCCGGTTGGGATATTTATGTTGCAATATTCTAGTCGGAAATTCTCCTTTGAGGTCCCAGTTTTCACGCCCGTCGAATGCATCATATCCCTGTTCGTATATATTTTTGCCCAAAGAGAAAAACTGCAGAAACCACGGATCTTTTTTAAGTTCTTCCATATTCATTGCTGGATCCATCTTTGATAGCATGTAGGGCGTTATTGAAAGATTGAGCTTTTGGACAGCAGTTTTTTGAAAGAAGGCTGACGGTATGTTTTTGAAATATTCCGATAATTTTTCATTTACTTCTAATCTGTTATTTATGTGCCATTTCCAGCTTTTCCAGTCCGATCCAGAAGCTCCAAAACGCGGTTTTGATAAGTCCATAAAAAATTATTATCACATTATTATTTAATATCATATTTTGTCCAAGACAAATGGCTTTTTTAACATTTTATTAAGCCAATTCGTGTTCCGAAGTCACATAGGCCCTCTGGTGGCTTTGTGAACAACCACTGCATAAATGTAGTGGCAACTTGAAATTTGTGAGTTGTTCACACATAACATTCCACTTTATACCACCATTTAAAAATAGGTGGAATGTTAATGTTTCAAAACAAAAGCTAACACCCAAAGCAGAGAAAACTATAAGTATTACATTGTCTATAGATACTATAGGTGTTATATATGGTGACGACAATAGCCGTAAGCGAGGAAACAAAGGAAATCCTGAAAAGCCTTGGAACCAAGGACGAGACGTACGACGAGATAATCAGAAATATGACGATAGCTTATGAGGAATTTCTTAACAGGCAGTACAAAAGGCTAGAAGAAAAAAATAAATTCAAAAAGATGGTTTTCTAGATGGACGTACTTCTTCACGAACAAGCAAAAAAATTTCTAAATTCACTTGATAAAAAAATTCAATCATCAATAAAGAAACACCTGAAAGCTCTCTCAAAAGAACCGTACTCAAAGAAGCTTGACACAAAAAAATTAAAGGGTCTGAACAGAAAGCCTGACCTATTTCGGCTTCGTGTTGGAGAATACAGAGTGGTATATTTTATCAGGGAAGGCGAGATACTCGTCACGGATATAATCAAAATAAAGTAAATGCCAGGCGAAATTAATGACCACGATAGAGTTTCCGTTTCTTCTGTTCGGCGCAGTCGTTCTGATTGGCTTCGGAGGAAATCTGCTTTTCAAATACACAAAAATTCCAGAGGCGCTCTTTCTTATCATTGCAGGCTTGATAATGGGTCCTGTATTAGGGGTCATTGAGCCTGCGAGTGCGATTACACTTATGCCAACGATCGTTGCGCTCATGCTTATTGTCGTTATGCTCGACAACGGCATATCGTTCGATCTCTTCAGAGTGATGCGCAGCCTTCCGGCGACTTTGGCATTCAGTCTTGGTGTCATGACGCTTACAGCACTGGCGCTCACCTTGCTGCTTTCTATGCTAGGATTTCCGATTCTGACTGCGGCAATCGTTGCGCTTATCTTGGCTGGCACAACTACGGATGTCGTAACGGTGCTGGCATCAAAACTTTCGGTAAAGCATGAGACACGACAGCTCCTAGTCTTTGAGTCTATCATCAACGATCTCCAGATAGTGCCTTTCTTTTTGCTGCTTCATATTGCTGAGAGCACTGAGCAGGTATTCCATGCGGCTGTGTTCACGTTAATAGGCATCCCGCTTGCTATAATTGCCGGCGCTGTTATCGCTATTGGATGGGTATTTGCAATAGGCCGGTACCTAGGCAAGCACCCCCTTAACTATGCTGCAACGATAGGTATATTGTTTGTGTTGTACCAAACCGTACAAATGCTCGGCGGCAACGGCGCTATTGCTGTGCTCGCCTTCAGCTTCGTGCTTGGCAATGCAATCGGGCTCTTTGACCGGTGGCACGTGCGGCATGCGTTTCGCCGCAATCTAACCCCGCGCGTGATGAAAGATTTCAGGCAGGTCGAACTAGACATCTCGTTTTTCGTGCGTACGATATTCTTCGTATTCCTTGGTGCTGTCTTCAGTTTCCGGGCGCTCAGGATGGACGTATTCTTTATTGCGTTCATCATCATCGTTGCAATCCTGATTTCCCGCTTTGTCTCATCATATTTTCTAGCACGGCGTGTGCGCCGCTACCATGGCGCTACAGGCCCATTGACGTGGATCATGCCGCGCGGCTATGTGGCAGCGGTGCTCGCCTTCTCTGCAGTAGGCTCAGGCATTATTACCAATGGAATCCTAGACATGATACTTCTTACGATATACGCGACAACGCTCATCAGCATCGCATACGCAGTGTATCACGAACGGAAACGTAAACTACCAGCACCTAAATAAAGCAGTTGGTAGTTTACACAAGAATTCGATAATTATGTGAAGTCACAGAGGAAATTGCGGAAAGGGGTGAAGATGTGGATTACGCTAACTTTAAATTCTTCGCTAGAGCCAATCAACGCAAGGAATAGCTCTATTCAAGTCAGGGCTGTATCTCTTCGGTGGCTTCTATAATTTATGTTAAACTATAGTTTTATATAGTTTTATATAGTTTTATATAACAATTATATATATGCCAAAAACAACGATCCAGGTGGAAACAAATACCAGAAACAAGCTGAAGAGCCTTGGCACAATGGAGGACACCTACGACACGCTCATAGAGAAACTTATAGAGGCTTACGAAGAAATACAAAAAAGAGAAATTTTTGTGGAAACACAACATAAAATAGCCAAGACAGGAAAATTCGTGGAGCTGGATTAAATGTGGGCGGTCCTCATAGAAGAAAGTGCCGCTAAATTTTTGAATTCCCTCAACAAGCGCCGCAGAGAGCACATAAAAGAAGATCTGCGGCTTCTTAAAGAATCCCCCTATCCCGGACAGGGGCTTGGCGATAAGAAAGAGATTAAAGGTTCCTCTAAATCAGCCTTCAGGATGCGCATAGGCAACTACAGAGCATTTTATGTGCTAGAAGAAAATAAAAAAACCGTAAAAATAACTGAGGTCATGACTGCAGAAGCTGCGCACAAAAAGTATGGGCGTGTCTGATTTTTCTGTTACTACTTTTTTAGTACCCTCCTTGGTGGCTTATGCCCCGATACCTTTATTATTGATGTTGCCAAATAATCAATATGGCATACGAAATTCTTATGACGGTAGGCGCAGGCTTTCTCGGCGGGCTCATACGGGCGGCTATTGGAATCCTGAAGTGGCAGACGCGCGCGCCGACAAAAAAGATGAAGTTCTCGTCGTATTACCTGATTTCCACAATCCTGCTTGCAGGCCTGATGGGCGTTGTGGCTGGGCTTTATATCGCAAATGACCCTAGGTTTGCCATACTCGCCGGCTACGCAGGCACGGACTTTATCGAAGGCGTCTACAAGGCGAAATTCAAAAAGAGGAAGAAGCAGCTGAGCGAGTAAATAACCGCTACATTAGTCGTAGGATGCTCTAAGCCAACAATTCATCCGTTCGCTGAAGCGATCGGCATTCTTGTTGATGATAGTAATTTTCTATCACATTATTTACTCAACGAATTTATGAAACTTCTGTTCTTTTCGCCGGAGCGCGGATTTTATCTGGTTGATGAGCAGCTTCACGTGGTCGGGGTTGTCCACAAAGTTCAGCTTGTCTGTTTCTATGGTGATCTTTGGCCCGAGGTTGTATTTTGAAATCCACTTGTCGTAGAGCTTCTGAAGCTCGTCGAGGTAAGTATTATCAGACTTCACAAGCTCCATTTCATAATCGCGGCCGCGCCTATTGATCCTTTCTTTCAGCACGGGGACAGACGTCCGCAGGAAAATCATGAGGTCTGGCGGACTTATCTCATCGTACACAAGCTTGCAGAATTCTTTGTATCTTTTTGCCTGATCAGCCGTGAAGTGCCCCAGCTTCATCTGAAGCTGTGCGAATATTTCCATGTCCTCGTAGATCGACCGGTCCTGCACGGCGGAATGGTCTGCGAGAGAGATGTTTTCGTGCGCCACAAACCGCGTCATTAGAAAATACCTTTGCGTGTGGTACGCCCACTTATTCATATCGCCGTAGAACAAGGGAAGGTATGGATTGGTATCCACGACTTCCTCGTATTTCCTGAATCCAAAGACGCTGTTTATTATATTCGCAACCGTCGTCTTGCCTGAGCCTATGTTTCCCGCTATGCACACGAAATGTCTTTCCGGCTTCATGGACCACACCACACAAAACAATATTTCTCTCCTGCTGTTATTATAAAATTAAGCTATAGCGATTTAATGTTTATGTAAAAAGAAAATATCGAATGGTGTAATGCACAAACATTACGGGGCATTTACTTTATCGATTTTTAATGCATAATGATTATAATAAAATAATGCCATCTGGATACTTTGTAGATATTAGACATAAATTATTAAAAAGGGGCTCTTACTACGAACTGTGCCTCAAGAATGAAAATGTGTATGAAATTGCAAGGACCAACATACCATTCATCTTCTGGATCGACCCAAATGAAAAGAAGACGGAATATGTAGAAGGGATCGGACTTCCATTTAATAAAGTAGAAAAATATACACCATTAGGTCGCATGAAATTGTATGAATTCTATCTTGAAAATCCTTATCAAAGACCTGAGGTGCTAGAAAAAATAAAGGAAATAAGACATGCATCAAGAACTATAGGATTCAAAAGAAACCTCGAATCAGACTATAAACTCAGATATTTTCATCCTTACTCTTTTCTGACGGTAGACGAAGAAATCGTGGCTACAACAGCACCTTACAGCTTCGCACCTACCATTATGACATTTGATATAGAAACCGATAACAGCGGTAACATATTTCCTGTGCCTGGTGACGACAGGTCTATAATATTGATAAGCGCCTGTTACCAAGGAGCAACATCTTTGTTCAGCATACACTATGGCGGAGAAAAACAAATGCTGGAAGAATTCTTTCACTTCACACTTTCATGCGATCCGGATTTTGTTATTGGCTGGAATAGTGATAAATATGACTGGCCATATATCGAAGCAAGGTGTAAGAAACTAAAAATTAAGCCTAACATTGGAAGAGACGGGTCTGAATTAAAAGTTGATGTAACATTTCATACGGCATTTGGCAGACAGTTTATTGATGCAATGAGATTTGTTCCCCTGGTTTATCATCTTCCAAACAAAGGCCAGGATGACGCTACCCGAATAATAGTTGGGAAAGAACCAATGTTCATAGATAAAGCCCGTATAGGCCAATACGCCAAAACCAGAGATTCTAAAATAAGAGAAGAAATAGAAGAATATTCTCGTCGTGACTCGTCTGAGCTGTTTGAAATATGCAAAAATACTGGAATGGGAAAAGCGCTCGTAAACATCTCGAAGACGCTGTATATTTTTCCAGAAATGCTAACGCGCAGAAAACCTGATGACATTTTATACGAATATACACAAAGACTTTCATTTCATTCTGGCGGTGTTCTCTTTAATCCAACAAACTTTTTCGTAAGATCAAAAAAACAGGAAGCAGCAAAAGCAGAGATGGGAATTCATAGGGGCTTCCGCATAAACAAAAGATATCTTTATCCTCTGATAATAAAGAAGCTTGAACCTGACATAAAATCCAACCGAAAGTTGCCTGTTGTTTGGGCTGCAGAAACTATAAAGAAAAAAATAGAGTCGCACAAAACTTCTGATCCATTTTCATCGGATTCGACAATTGTCAATTTCATGAAAGAATTGGGACGCTCGCTTCCGCATATGTTTTCTAACAGAAAATATGAATGGAGAAGCCCAAGATTATCAGCGCTCGTCAACAAGGAAGCAGAAAAATATATGATTGGATTTTATGACGATTGCACTGATGCATTCGCTGAAGAAATTCCAGAAAATGTTGGCGGTATACCATCAAGCGTGCTTGACGCAGAACGTGTTGACAAAATTCTCGTTTTAGGGGATGGAAAGTATATCTACATGAAAGATGGAATGCTCTACGTAAACGGCCTGAAACTATGGGACAAATCAAATTACGTTACACAAGCACTCAGAGATATAGCAGCGACACTTGTTAACGAGCAGTATGATAAAGCGCTAAAAAAATTGAAGGACTACTGTAAAGAGTACAACATGGAAAAAATACTTCTTGAGCCTGCCAGACGAAAGGTGAGGAAAAAGAGGGAAAAAACAGGCCAGCTTTATATTAAGGAATTTATGGATGCATCCCCCAACGTATCAAAAATATATTCGCCTGAAAGGTATTTCAGAAAGGTTCTATCAGAAAAGACGAAGACGCTGATAGAAAAATCTAGCGAACTTTTTGGATTAAGCAAAACCGCACTAATGCATGAAATATTTGAAAATCCTAACCAGCTCCAGCTTGAATTTGTGCGGCAAAACGATCACTCTATTACTCACCCATAACTCCTCTTCGTGAGGAAAGCTCCGGGCTGCTCGCATATCTGCTGGGCGGTTATGGTATAGCCGAAGAATTCTTTGGCGACCTCTTCTATGCGCTTTGTTGCCGTTGAATTCACGTACTGGGATGATTTTGCTTTCTCGCACGCGCAGAGCATGGCGTCGGCTATGGCGTTGTTCTGTTGAGCGGCCGGTGTTGCTGTACACGATTCAGAAGGGCATAATTCAGACTGGCCAACCGTCTTGTCAACAGTGCTCCACTTCGCTGTGCAGCCGCTGATATCTATCTGCTGCTCGCCGAAGAGCGTGCCTGCGACGAAAAGTATGACTATAATTATGACAACAACCATTGCGATGTATTTTTGCTCCATGATATAATTTTGGCAAAGTCGAAATATAAAGGTTCAACAGTATCTCCGAAAGTTGGATTACTGCCTGTTGGCAGTAATCCTCTACCGAGGTATACGCCAAGAGGCGTATACCTCACTTTCGGAGATACTATTCTATCTAGTCTTGGCATTGTCAACTTAAGGGGCATTAGCCGTTGCTAATGCCCCAGAAAAGGTTGTTGCCGATAGGCAACAACCGTTAAGTTGACAATGCCTCTAGTCTTTTGGCCACTCCTTTAGATTGCGTTCTTTTCGATTGATATTTTCTATCGAACGTACCAAAGAGTGAATATCATCGAAGTGCCCAAACAAATTGAGTTTCTGTAGCATTACGTATTCAGCAATCTCGTGTACGAACATCGACTCTGGGTCGATCTCAACGGGTCCTCTTACTTTATGCTTGTAAAGTTCATCTCGTCTGATGCGTTCTTCCCTATTTTGAAAATATTTTATCTTTCGTGCTGAAACGCGGATTAATCCTGATTGCATGTCGTCCAATCTCATATCGTACCCTATCATTTCGTTGTCAATAACATAGGAGAAAATACTATAATCAATTCTATTTTGGAAGCCGGAAAGATATTTTTGAAGATTATTCATGCACCACGATTTGGCATTTTCTAACGCCTTGCCTAGATATTCCTGTGAAGTTATATCTTCAGTATTTTGATTCAGTGACATGATACAAAGAATCAGATTAAAGCTTATAAATCTTGTTGTATTTCTATAACCATGACAACGGTTGCAGTGAGTGATCTTGTCGCGGTGTCAAAAATACAGGAAGCGGCAAACTCTGTTGGTGTATCAATAAAGGTAGTCGATCCCAGAAATCTGGCTGACACAAACGATGATTTATTTATAGTGGATTTCATGGATCCGTACGGCGGCTTCTACGTAGCACGCATGGTAAAGAATGCAAATTCCGCCACAAAGGTAGTTGGTTTTTACCCTCATATCAGAGGCTACATGAAACAGGAGGCGGAAGATATAGGGTGCGTAGCTTTGACGAACGCTGAATTCTTTGCAAAGGTGAAAGATGTTTTGCGAGGGAAATTATAACCTCATAATTCTTAACTCACGGCACAATATTTCCGGCACGTTTTTATCGGGTAGTTTAAGAACTCAGATTTGTTAACTTACTTATTAACTTACAAAGTTTTTGAAAAGTATTTGCGATTTCTATCTTCGCTTACGAAAAAGTATATATATAGAAAAATTGTCATTAGAGAACATAAAAAATTTTAATGCAATTCCGCACGTGCGAAACTGCATGAAAGAAACATGAAATTTATGGAGGTTAAGAATATGGAACAAACATTTGACGACGTATCTAATTTTCAGGTACAACAGGCCCGCATTGTCGTAGTCGGAGCAGGCGGGGGCGGCTCAAACACAGCGACACGACTAAAGGAGATCGGAATTGCTGGCGCACAGGTAATCGCCATGAACACAGACGCTAAACACCTGGCCGTAACAAAGGCTGACAAAAAAATACTCTTGGGCAGGGAGCTTACGCGCGGCTTGGGTGCTGGAGGTTTCCCGGAAGTAGGAAAAAAGGCGGCTGAAGAGGCACGCAACGACATAAGGGCAGCACTGCAAGACTGTGACCTGCTTTTCCTTACGTGCGGTCTTGGAGGGGGTACAGGAACAGGATCAGCTCCTGTTATTGCATACATAGCAAAGGAAATGGGTGCAATTGTGATAGCAGCTGTAACTCTGCCTTTCAGGATAGAAGGGGCACGCATCGTAAAAGCCGAGGAAGGTCTGCAGAAGCTTCGCGAGGTCTGCGACACTGTAATAGTAGTGGAAAACCAGAAGCTCGTAGAACTTGCGGGAAACAGGCCGCTGAGAGAAGCCTTTGGCATATCTGACGGCCTCATAGCCACGATGATAAAGGGCATTACCGAGACTATATCGCAGCCTTCGTTGGTCAACCTAGACTACGCAGACGTAAGGACAATAATGAGATCGGGCGGGGTTGCAACGATAGGCGTTGGCGAATCTGACCAGCAGCACAGGGCAAGAGAGGCAATAACCAAAGCCCTCTCACATCCGTTGCTTGACGTCGACTATTCAGGAGCTACAGGGGCGCTCATCCAGATAATTGGTGGCGACGACATGAAGCTCGAAGAGATCGATGAGATCGGACAAGAAGTAGCACAGCACATGGATCCGTCCGCGCTGGTAATGTGGGGCGCAAGGATACTGCCGGAATACCAGGGAAGAATACAGGTGATAACAATCATCACAGGCGTAAAATCACCGTACATTCTTGGAAAAACAGGCAGAATGGCGCAGGCAAAGAAAGCCAACAACGACCTTGGAATAGAAGTCCTAGTGTAGGCAGAGAACAGACAGACGGGTAAAGATATTTTCTTTGCTTATTTTCCTTTTTCATTTCATACTGATGCTCTAGCGAACTTGGGGGCGTCGCGGCAGACACGCAAAAAAGTGTGCTTGCCTTGGATTGGCAGGCGAAAAGCGATTGATAGAGAATTGTGTCAATCAAGAAACTTCACTTATAGTGATTAACTTTCGCCTGCTAATTTCCTTTCAAACAACCTTTTTCCTAAAAAGGTTGAAAGAGGTCTGACGTATGCATCTTGTGAAGGTCAAGAAGAGGGTATTCAAGCGGGAGTTTTTGGAGTACAGACTTGTCGTCGTAGTATTTGACATCTGCGAGATTTCTCAGGAAGACGAGAATACTGTTGTAGAGATAAACAAGGTGTTCTGGGTTTTCCCCATGCTGAAGGGCGTGAACTTCGAGGACAGCCAGATGGAGAAGCTTCTGGAAGCCCCGAAGAAATACAGCAAATGAAATCCCCTTTATAACCACCGACTAACTTGAAGTTAAGCTTCGCTTAACTTAAGTCGCCAAAAGACTTTGTCTTTTG
>CAYJTG010000008.1:0-67070 GCA_964373255.1 uncultured archaeon | reverse complement strand
CGTCAGAATACTGGCTGCCGTAATTCTTTATGAACCATTTTGCCATGCCCTGCGCAGCTGCAGAATGCGCACAACCGCACCTTGTTATTATAGTTGGATTCTGAGGAGATCCACAACAGTAGTCGCACGTAAACGAATTGACTATTCTTTCCCATCTTTTTTGGTCTTCGGCACTTAATTGGATTGACCTGCCTTTCGCCCACAGATTCTGGGCAGCTATGGGGGCGTCAAAACTGACGCCAGCCTCTTGTCCGTACCATGGCGTTCCTCTTGGAATAACATTGTTTGCAATATCCTGTGCAATGTCGCCACTTGATGTCGCTATCTGCAGCTCACTTATCGTTGGCAAGGGCTTTACAATTGACCTGTATCCCTGAAATCTTGGGCTCTCGCCAGATGCAAGGGGCATGGGCTTTAAAGTCACTTTAGGTCCGTATTCGAAGCCAGGCTTTATTGTCACACTGCTGCCGTCCACAGCAGATATCGCTGTGCCGGCTGTCGCGAACGCAGTCGTTATCATAACATTATTTGCAGCCAGTAATAACACCAAAAATATTACAACAACAAAAGCAATGTTGTTCTCATATAAGAAAGGTCCCTTTACCGTTCTTGCATGCTTTTTAGCGTGCTCTTTCTTTGGAATCAGGTTATATTTTCCCTTAAGCTTCTCAAAGGCACTTTTCTCTTCATCAGTCATTTCCATTTCGTCATTCTTTTCATCCATTCAATCACCTGACTTTTCACAAATATGTACGCTTACTAATGCCTGCAAATTTGGAATTTTGTTTAACTTTACATGCTATGCACGTCTGATTAAATATCGTATTTGATTTAAGATAAAGACTCAGGCCAAGGATGAAAATTGTAATAATCTGTATAAGGCCTATATACGGCACCAAAAAGACCAGCGGTATCGATGCAATTGTAGAGCCCAGTGCAAGAACCTGGATGCCCTGGCACACCGGACATACGCCTGCAAATATGGCGGCAGCAAACCCGCCTCCGCCGGCAAGCTTTGAGGATTTTATATTCTGCATTTTTTCGAATTTGAACAAGGATACAATAGTGCCGGTTAAGATTGAAATTATGAGAAGGTACGTATAGTCAACTATTCCTACTTCGGTCATCCTGTTTATGCCAAAATCTACCACGGGTATCCTCCAGATGCCGTAGAGAAATGAATAGACGACAAAAAATATTATCGTTGTAATAGCAAGCCTTTTTGTATACATAGGCTGTCTGAGTATGCCTATTACGTAGGAAATAGGATTGTTGCCCGATAAGTTTTTTGTATTTTTTGTGTGCATATTTTTTGGCGTAATATCAAATTTGCCCTTTAGTTTTTCATAGGCTTCCTTCTCTTTTTTTGTCAATATCTTCACCCTTTGACTCATTTACAAAATGCGTAGAGATTTACATAAATATATTTATTCTGCTTATTTAAATACATTTTCATATTTTGTAAAGCTTGTCGAGATTTGTAATGTATTTAAATGATGACGTGATAATTATATAAAGTTCATGGAGTGATTTTGTGGTCAAGGTAAATAAAATACGTTTTGACAAAAAGGGCATGAAAAGCCTTATGAGTCCCCTGGAAACAGACACACTGCTTATGCTCTGGAGGCTCAAGAAAGCACGTGTGAGGGAAATACACAACAGACTGAAGAAAAGCAGGCGGGTAGCGCTAACTAGCATTGCAGTCAGTTTGGACAGGCTGCACCAGAGAGGCATTGTGTCCAGGACAGTAGAAAAGGGGCTGGGGGGCGGGCACTACATATACTACCCCAAGGCTTCGCGACAGGAGTTCGAAGAATCGGTCATCGAGCATACGGTCAACAAGCTCATGAACAATTTTGGGCCCGTTGCAGCGAATTATTTCTACAAAAGGTTTCGCAAGAGTGATGATTCATGATACTGGGTTGTTTTGCAGGCTTTGTCGTTGATTTTGATAAGCTAATTCTTATCGGAAGCTCTGTGCTGCTGGCAGTAGTTCTGTTGGTTATTCTCAAGAATTTCAGGCTTTCAACAAAGTTCAAGCTGGGCCTCATTTACGGGCACCTGATTTTTCTGTTTTTTCCGTTTGCCGTCCTAACAACAGAACTTGCTTGTGGAGCAGCGTGCATGCCATGCGCGAATAACATGGGAAGTTTGGTTGTCTTGGCGTTGCCCTCAACAGTTTTCTTGAGCACGCTCGCAGGCTTCTTCATAATACCTGGATTCTACATGTTCTTCGGCAGAAAAACTGAAGCAAAAAATACGCATATAATCAATTTTGTAAAGAAGTATTCAACAGCAATGAAGATAAACATGCCAAAAATTTATATAATGGACAATGCAAACCCGGTCGCATTCTCTTTCAGATCATTCAGGTCAATGATTTTCATGTCAGCGGGTCTTTTGGATGTGCTGAGTAAAAAAGAACTTGAGGCCGTGATACTGCACGAGCTGGGCCACATAAAGCGAAAAGCGTCTGTTCTGACGATGTCTTTTTCTTTGTTGCGATTATTTTCTCCGCTCTCATTGATTGCAAGGTTTCATCACGACTCAAGTGAGGAAGAGATGCAAGCAGACAACTTTGTTGTGGAAGCCCAGAAAACTGACAGGCACCTGAAATCCGCAAAAAGAAAGATGGACGAATTCGAGAAGAGCCGGTTTTTGGGTCATTATAGCTAAACCGAAAAAGAATTCCAACTCATCTTTTATCATGCGAAAATACAACAAAGACTTTTATAAAAGATTTCAAGAAAATCTTTTGAGAAATTCAAGAAAGCTTTGCTTTCCTCGAATTAGCCTGAAGATATTTATCTGTTCTTTTTTTCGTTTAACTTCTTTTTTCGTGTGAAATATTTGTATAGTGCAAAGCCCGCGACCACCAGTACGGCTTCGTAGAGCAGCAGTTCCCTCTCAAAGAAAAATAAAATAGCTATAGATGAAATTATTCCAAGGACAGGAAGCATAGGCATCTTTCCCACGCTTAACGGCGACCTGAATTCCCTCTTGGCTTTCGGCTTCCGGTAGCGGAGCGCTATTACAGAAGCGTTTATGAACAGGTATACTATGAATAGGCCTGCATCTGTAAGAAGCGCTACAGTCTTTATGCCGCCCAGGAACAGTACGAGTATGCTTGCAATCATGACTATGAGGATCGAGACGTACGGCGTCCCCCTCTTGGCTACAAGCGAGAAGGATTCTGGCATAAGGTTCTGGCGCGAAAGCCCGTAAAGCATCCTTGACCCGACTATTAAAATCACAAGAACTGTATTGGCCGTGGCAAAGAGCGCTATTATATTGTAGATAAACGAAGCCTCCGGAATCACCACAGACACGACGTCAGTCATTGGAGCCTTTGATGCAGAGAGCTTTTCCCATCCCAGAACCGTCACAGCCGATAGCGATACAAGTATATAGAGAACAGTAGACACAGCAAGGGCGATTACAAGCGCTTTTGGAACAACCTTTTTCGCCTTTTTTGTCTCTTCTGACACGTTTACAATTTCCTCAAAGCCAAGATACGCAAAGAAAATAAGGGCAGTGCCTGATATAATTCCCATAAGACCGGTTGACGGCAGTGCAAAGTAGTCTATGGGCTGGTGGGGAAAGAACATGACAAATATTGCGCCAACGATTATGGCTATTATCAGGCCGCCACTCTCAATGACCATTGAAACAATATTAAACTCGGACGATTCTTTCATGCCTATATAATTGACGATAGAAAGCAGTATTATGAGGCCGGCCGCTATTGTGATGATCTCTCCGCCAAAAGCATGCTGAAAATATCCGGCAAAGCCAAGTGCGACCGTCGAACCGCTTATGATTACGGCTATCACCATAATCCACTGGACTGCGAATGCAAGATAGTTTTTGTTGAACGCGTGCTTTGTATAGACGTACTCGGCTGCTGTTTTCGGATACATAGACGATAGCTCTGCATAGCTCAGGCCTGTGAAGAATGCCATGAATGCGCCCAGAACAAACGACAGCCATATAGCGTTGCCGGCTACGCCGGCGCCTATGCCAAGGAGCGCATATATGCCAGCGCCCAGGATGATGCCAACGCCGTACAGTGTGACCTGAAAAAGGCCGAGCTCTTTTCTCAGCTTGTAGTAATGACCTTTTTTTACCATTTGAATCCATTTTAATTTTGTTGAGCTGATAAATAAAGATTTTGATTTCAGAGACCTTTATAGCAAGGATTAATTATCTCTTGTACAAATTTCTAGCATGCAAAGAGAAAGATTCTGGGAAATCGATTTCTTGCGGGGCATAGCAGTAGTTCTGATGATAATATTCAATTACGCATTCGCCCTGCGTTATTTGCGCATATACGCCTTTGACGCAAACTGGCTTTTCTGGTGGCTTTTTCCAAGATTAATAGCTGGAATTTTTATTTTTCTTGTAGGCGTATCGCTGTCAGTAAGCTATTCAAGAAGAAAAAGATACAAATATGGCATAGATCTGTACAAAAAATATATATTTCGTGGAGCAGGAATATTTCTTTTGGGACTAATTATAACAGCGGTCACGTGGTACCTTTTCCCAAATGCAGCAATATTTTTTGGCATCCTTCATTTTATCGGATTGTCGATAATACTCTCACCTATTTTTATTCGATTTAATTATGAAAACATTATCTTTGCAGCCCTATTCATACTAGTTGGCATCTACTTCAGCACATTTGCCGTTGACGTGCATTCACTCTTATGGCTTGGCCTGATCCCTGAGAATTTCTACACATTCGACTACTTCCCGATCTTTCCTTGGTTCGGAATTATTTTGTTCGGAATATTTTTCGGAGGTAAGCTATACAAAAATGGAAAGCGAAACTTCAGAATAAGAAAGCAACCATCCAAATTTTTCCTGCCGTGTTTTCTTGGCAGGCATTCGTTGATCATCTATTTCCTGCACCAACCTTTGCTCATAGCCGTACTTTATCTCTTGGGTCATACTATTTTCTAGGTCAATTTCTTATTCAGTATTGGCACAAAAATATTTGCAACCAGCAAGCTGGTCAAAAACAGGTCGACCTGCGGCAAAAATGCCCTGAACACCGCTATTAAAACAGCGGCAATTATGCCCTCTGCTATCATTGCCTTCTTTGTATAGGCGGACGTCATGGGCTCTATCAGCATGAAAAATGCAAACACGAATGCAGTTGTATCTAATAATGCTATGTTGTTTAATGATGATAAATTAGACAATATCGAAATCAAAAAATAAACTGCTAAAAAGCTGAAAGCAAGAATCCATTTTCTCTGCTTGTATATAATAAACAGTCCAAGCGGCACAACCAAAAAACTTATCGCCGCCCACCAAGAAGCTGTATAGCCAAATAGAGACGCTGCAATTATGCCAAAGGCAGCTGGATTGAATACGTGCCTGTTTTTTATTTTTATTATGTGCTTCGAAAGTATCGCAATCAAGGCAGCTAAGAACAGAGTAAGCACAGAGGCGAGAGGTAGTATTAATGCGATAAATAGACCGGAAATGACCGCGCTGTCTGGCAGAAATGTCTTTTTCTCTCTGGCGTAAGTAATTGCCAGATCTATCATTACGGCAAATAGCGGTGCAATAATTAGCTGAACAAGAAAATTATAATTCTGGATTATAATGATAGAATGTAATGCAATAATTATCAGAAATACAATCATGTACGATTTTATTGTGAAATTTATTTTTTTCATATACTTATTTGTATCAGTTGCTTAAAAAAATTAGTTTACGGATTTACAGTCAGTGTTGCCCTTATATCAGGGTGATTCCTGCCGAATGGCCCGTCCCAGCATGGTTTGCAGTATATAGAAAATGTTCCTGCCTTGTCCGCGACAAAATTGACCACAGCAGGCGTGTTCTCGCTTGGTGCTGCAGCGTCTATGCTATACTCGTCAATAGTCATTCCGTGATTGTGGCTGTTGCCGCCTTCCAGGCCGGTTCCTGGAGCTGAT
Source organism: uncultured archaeon (assembly GCA_964373255.1). Classification (GTDB taxonomy): domain Archaea; phylum Aenigmatarchaeota; class Aenigmatarchaeia; order GW2011-AR5; family GW2011-AR5; genus JACPVU01. The sequence goes on along the minus strand of CAYJTG010000008.1, from coordinate 61,122 downwards.
TTTGCAAAAATTGTTACAGAATCGCCTCTGTTTACCGTTATCGTGAAAGGACTATAAAACGTATGGCTTATAATTATGGTAAATTGTTTTACACCTGTGGTTGTTTGATTATTCTGCTGATTTTGCCCATCTGCTGGCTGTTGTGCTGTGCAGCCTGCTATAGAAATAACAATCAAGACAAGCAGCACAACAAATTCATTCTTCATATAACTACATTCAATGCAAACGCTTATATGTTTTCAGCTTCTTAGAAATGCTCAAGGAAAGCATCGGCGTAGACATATACGTCTTGTTGACGTATACTGTCAGCTAGAGGCATTGTCTGTAGACAATGCCTCTCACGCCGATGCTTTCTCAAAGGGTTTCTAAGAAGCTATGTTTTCTTGCGTTTAAAGTAAAGAAAAATGAAGTAAAAATGTGGTGAAAATGACTGATTTATACGATGTTATAGTCATCGGCGGCGGTGCGGCGGGCATGACAGCCGCCATCTATACGTGCAGAAAGAAGCTGAAAACGCTTATAATTACAATAGACGTTGGCGGACAGAACCTCCTGACAGAGCAGGAAGAAAACTATCCGGGCTATTTAGATCTGAGCGGGCCTAAGCTCATGTCTATATTCGAAAATCAGGCAAAAAAATTCGGCGCAGAGTTCGCATTTGGCAAGGCAAAAACAGTCAAAAAAAATGGAAATAATTTCATCGTTACACTTGCGAACGACGAATCATACGAGTGCCGTGCACTTATTCTGGCGTTTGGAAAGGTTCCCCGCTCTTTGGGCATACCTGGCGAGGAAAAATTCATGGGTCGCGGTGTATCCACTTGCGCAACATGCGACGCCCCGTTATTCAGAAACAAGCGCGTTGCTGTTGTCGGTGGAGGAAATTCTGCCGTGGAAGCAGCAGAATTATTGACAAGATTTTCAACCCACGTTTATCTTATACACAGGCGCGATGCGTTCCGGGCAGACGAGATAACTATCGATAAGGTAAAATCAGCAAAAAATGCGGAATTTGTTTTGAATAGTATTCCAGTGGATGTAAGAGGTGACAAGTTTGTGGCAGGTATCGTGGTTGAAGACGTGAATACAAAACAACAAAAAGAATTGAAGGTTGACGGCGTATTTGTTGAAATCGGCTACATTGTTGACACAGAATTCGTGAAGGATTTCGTGAAACTTAATGACGGACGCGAAATTATAGCAAACGATTACTGCGAAACGGGTTACCCTGGCGTGTTTGCGGCCGGCGATGTTACGCACGTTCCGTACAAGCAAACGGTCATATCGGCTGGTATGGGCGCAACGGCCGGCTTATCTGCCTATAACTATTTGATGAAACTAGAAGGCAAGCCTGGCGCAAAGATCGACTGGAGCTAAAAATAATTTTTAGTTCTTTATAATTCTACGCATATTTATAGCATACAGTTTAAAAAATATCACTAAAAGCTTTACATATTTTGTAAATATAAAATAAAGCAAAATTCAAAGGTGAAAAAATGGACACCACTGAAAAGATCGCATTTGGATTTCTAGGTGTCGCTGTTATAATTGCTCTGTTTTCTATAATGTCTGCTTTCGGTATTATTTCCTTAAATGCAAACGCTATATATGGAAATTCTGCCCAGCAATCGATGGGTCAGAAAATAACAAGGATGAGCTTATTGCCGTTTGATGTAGAGCTGGCAAAGCAGTTCATGGACAAAGATGGCGATGGCATGTGCGATGTTTGTGGCATGGACATACAGCTGTGTATGGATTCAGGTCAAATTCAGTGCAATATGGATTCAAAATCCACAATCGGTATTCTAGGAAGTCAGCACATCCATGCGGACTGGAAGGTATATATCAATGGGAAAGCTTTGGATGATACTATTTTAGAACCTCTTAGTATGGATATGTCTAAAATGGACAATTCTATAACAAGCAGCTTCATTCATCTTGACAAAGGTGCACCCGCCCCAGAAAAGACTGGTGATACCCTGCACATGCACGCTACTGGTATGCCTTTGTGGATATTTTTCAGGAGCATTGGAATGGATTTCAATAAAAACTGTTTGACTATGGCAGGCGGGCAAAAATTCTGCAACGACGGTAAAAACACCTTAAAATTCTACGTTAATGGCAAGTCCAGCAGCGAGTGGGAAAATTATGTGTTTAAAGATTTAGACAGAATATTGATATCGTACGGGGAAGAAACTAATTTGAGAAGCCAATTAGATTCGATTACGTACTTTGCAAAGAATCATTGATACTTCATGAAAAGAAAAAATAATAGAAAATCAATCGCAATGGTTATAGTAGGAGCAGCATTGATACTGATAGTTTCACTGATCGAAGGGTTTGCAAATGCGGTGGCAAATGCATTCTACCACATAATAAAAGACGTTACGTCAGAACTGCTAGTACACGCGTATATAGCAGGCATTGTTCTAGTGGTATTCGGGCTATATATTCATGCAAGGAGGCATTAGATGTTTGGTACGCTAAAATGTCCCGAATGTGGGCACAAGCAGAAAGCGAAAATTCCAAGAAATGTATGTATACAGTTCTATAAATGCGACAAGTGCAAAAAACTGATAAAGGGTAAAGACAAATGCATCTTCTGCTCATACGCTGGCAAAAAATGTCCTAGCAGATGCAGCAAATAAGATATTTAAAGGTGAAAATTTTGTCAGAAGATACAGTGGCGATAAAGAAATCTACGTACAGAAATCTCATCATAGTTGTAGTTGTTGTGCTTGTGATTGCTTCTTTTTTAGTCGTTTATCTGATGGGCAATTCGGGCAAGGTCCCTGTCACTGGTCAAGTTATAAATGAGGGGACAACACAAGAACCTTCTGCTCGCATCAGCGTTTCTGTGGACGACGACCCCGTAATGGGCGACAAAAGTGCAAAGGTCACTGTAATAGAATTCGGCGACTTCCAGTGCGTATTTTGCGGACGATTCTTCCAGCAGACAGAACCACAGATGGTCAAAGATTATGTTGACACAAAAAAGGTGAAGTTTGTCTACAGGGACTTCCCTCTGGACAGCATACACGCCCAGGCACGGCCGGCGGCCAACGCGGCTAATTGTGCCAATGAGCAGGGGAAGTTCTGGGAATACCACAATAAGCTTTTTGAGAATCAGGATTCACTGGACGAAGCAAATTATAAGATATGGGCATCGGATCTCGGGCTTGACACGACGAAATTCAACGAGTGCCTTGCTTCCAACAAGTATGATTCAGAGGTTACAAAGGACTTCCAGGATGGCGTTGACGCAGGCGTTTCAGGTACACCGACATTGTTCATCGGAAGTCCTTCAAAAGGCTATATCACAATAGTCGGTGCGCAGCCTTACTCGGCCGTAAAGCAGATAATCGATCAGGAACTCGCTGGCTGATTCTTGATTGAATTCAATTAAAGTATGATGGTCGACATGAGAGACATCGTCTATCGACGATGTCTCTAGCTGACATATACATCAACAGACGTATATGTCTACGTCGACCATCATCATACGAATATGGAATTCAATCTGATTCTTGGCAGGACAATGGCTTTTATAGTTTTGCAAAAATAGTCATAGTGATAACATGCCACGATGCGAACAATGTCAGAGAGATTTTGGAACCGAAGAAGGATTTCTCCAGCACAACAAAGACAAGCACGGCATAGGAAAAATCAGCAGCCATGAATTAAAAGAGCAAAAGAAGCAGGAAAAAGAAGAGCAGAAACATGGCGAATATTCTAAGCAGGCAAGAAACAAGAGAATTAGGAATGCATCTATTCTTGTTGTTGTGATAATTATTTTTATAGTGTCTGCATACATTCTTTCTGCGCCACCCAAAAATGGTGCAGTAAGCCCAAGATATGACCTTGCAGGCATACCAAGCAGCTTTGTGCACTGGCACGCCGACGTAGACGTTGTTGTGTGTGGTGAAGACAAAAAACTGTCAGAAGCCGCATCAGGAGGATTGCTGGGTACAAACAGGCTGCACACGCACGACAGGGCAACAAACATACAAAGCCTGCCTGGGAGTGACGGCAACGGCGTTATACATACAGAAGGCACCATACCACAGTCGCCAGGCGAGCATACGCTGGATAAATTCATGAAAAATATAGGTATCGAATTCGGCAATGAGACAATCATGGACAAAAAAAATGGCGACCTATGCAATGGCACAGCAGGCTCTGTAAAGGCCTTTCTTGACGACAACCTGCTGGATGACTTTCTGAATTATTTGCCGCGTGACAGGGATGTAATAAGGATCGAATTTTCGTGATTATTCTCCTTCTTTGTCATATTTTTCGGTTTTTTGATTCTATTCTTGGGAATAGATAAGGTTATTAGTTTTGTGCAAAATAATATGTGCATGACAAAAAATAATTTAAACGGGAAGAAAAAATTTCTTTTTGTTTCTATCGAAGCGCTCATAGGCGACGTAGCGTGGCAGGTGAAGAAAGAAGGGCACGAAGTAAAATATTTCATAAAGAGCAATGACGAAAAAGACGTGTGCGATGGGTTTGTTGATAAGACAGATGATTGGGAAGCGCTGGTTGATTGGGCCGACGTTATAGTTTTTGACGATGTTTATTTTGGCTCTGTTGCTGACAAATTGAGAAAGGAAGGAAAACTTGTTATAGGCGGAAGCGCTTATACCGACAAGATAGAAGACGACAGAGAATTTGGTCAGGAGGAATTAAAGTCTGTTGGTATAAATATCCTGCCACACTGGGATTTCACAGATTTTGACGAGGCTATAGATTTTGTAACAAAAACTCCAGGACGTTATGTTCTGAAGCCAGGTGGGAAGGCGCAGAATGAAAAAGAGCTGCTTTTTATAGGACACGAGGAAGACGGAAAAGACGTTCTGCAGGTTCTTGAACACTACAAGAAAAACTGGGCAAAGAAAATAAAATCTTTTCAGCTTCAGAAATATGTGTCAGGTGTCGAGATAGCGGTAGGCGCGTTCTTTAACGGCAAAGACTTTATCTACCCGATAAACGTAAATTTTGAACACAAGAGGCTGTTTCCTGGTGATATAGGCCCAATGGCCGGAGAGCTAGGAACGCTAATGTACTGGTCACCTCCAAACACCATATTTTATGAAACATTTGGGAAATTCAAAGAAAAATTGATACAATCAGGTTACGTTGGCTATATAGACATAAACTGTATAGTAAATTCAAAAGGCATTTATCCGCTTGAATTTACATCGAGGTTTGGATATCCAACAATAAGCATACAGATGGAAGGTATAGTTACACCAATGAATGAATTTCTCTACAATATGGCAGCCGCTACAGAAGGATTCGAATTGAAAACAAAAAAGGGATTCCAGATAGGTGTTGTTGTCGCTGTACCTCCTTACCCATTTAACGATCCAGCTTCTTTCAAACGATACTCAGAAGATGCGGTTATACTATTTAAAAAACAGGACAGTAACATGACTGGAATTCATATTGGCGATGTAAAACTTGTTGAGAATGACTGGAGACTTGCTGGTGTCTCAGGTTATGCACTTGTGGTAACAGGTTCAGGCTCTACAGTCGAGAGGGCACGCAATCAAGTCTACAGACGCGTAGAAAATATAATGCTTCCTAATATGTTTTTCAGGACAGACATAGGACTGAAGTGGAATACGGATAGCGACAAGCTTCAGACGTGGAGCTATCTATATTAATGTGCTACAAGGAATAAATTGATATATAACATTCCTTGTGCACAGTAAATACGACATCAAAATTCAAAGCATTATAGTGAAACCAGAAAAGAAACAGCACATGTTTCTGGTTTCACTATTAGGAGTCCAAGAAAATTATATGCTGATTGTTTTCTTTGACGACTATAAATAATTACATTACAACGTTATTTCGATAAATATGAAAGTCAGAGACCTGAAAAACGAATTAGAAAAGAGCGCTGATAAGAACAGCGTTAACAAATATCTAACGTCTGTTTCTCACTGGGTCAGGCGTATATTTGATTCTGGCAATGGACAATACACAACAAGGGACTTCAATGAGATAGACACACTGGAAACACTGGCTGGCATAGGAATAATCTCGCTGAAAAAAGGCAGCGGCGACAACATCGTGGCCGAGCTCACAGAAGAAGGCAGAGAACTTTTCAGGGATTTCACGGGGCATGGATATTATTTATAAGTTTAAGAACTTTTTAGAGTTCTTTTTATCGTGTCTATCAGAAATGCAATTGTAGGAGACGTAAGTGCTATCAAGAGAATAGCTGACGAACTGTGTGTTGATCGAAATACCAGTAAGGAATACGGATTAGTCGAGTACAGGTTAAGCGAAGAAAGTTACAGGAAAAGAATACTCAATAATCCTTTTGCCTTTGTCTCAGGAACGAATGAAATAGTAGGATTCTCTATTGCCTACTCCTCTGGCTTTTTAAAAAAATTGAAAAAAGACGATTCATACGCTGCTTCTGATGAAATTATAGAAAAAACAATTTCATTTCCAGGACCATTCATATATCTGGATCAGCTGTGCGTGCGTCCCGAATTTTTCAAGAAACCTTATGGAGGGCTTTTGTATTACAGGACAGCAGAAGAAGCACTTCAGCATTCTATAGGCATTGCGTATGGTGCTGTTGCTCTAAGGCCGTGGATGAATAAAATTTCCCTAAACTTTATTCAAAAGCATGGATGGGCATTAATGGAAGAAGTTACAACAAAATCTGGTCTGACATTCGGAATATGCGTCAAGGAATTATAGTCTCACTTTCCCGTACATTATCCACCTGTTAAGGTACATGAATGGTATGTCGACTAATCCTACAAGATATTTTGTTACAAGTAAACCAATCATTACAGTACCTAATACTTCTGTTGGCAGCACTCCATAAAACCCCAAAGGAACGAACAAAAACGAATCCAGCGTCATCGACGGCAGCGAACTGAATGCATTTCTTGCCCATAAACGCCTGCCTTTTGTAAGTTTCTTGAACCATGCAAAAATGTACGCATCGGCATTTTCGCTTACAAAGAATGCAATCCAAGATGCTATGAGAATTCTTGGAACTAAGCCGAATATTTGTTCGAAGACGGCTTGATTTTGCCAGAACGGCGCAGGCGGCAATGAAAGGACCAAATAAATGAACACCGACGCAGCGATCTGCGTGAGTACACCGATTGCAATCATTTTCTGTGTTTCTTTTCGTCCGAATTTTTCATTGACGATATCAGTAAGAAGAAAAGTAACAGAAAATACTAGTACGGTCGCACCCGTAACAAACGATGCAAATCCCAAATCATATGTCGTTATTTTTTGTGCCGTGAAGTTAGATACAAGAATAAATGCAACGTATAATCCTATCAGCATATCTGGGCGTTCGTATTTTCTTACGTACCACGCACCAAGCAATGTAAATGCGCTTACTGCAATTATCCAGAAGATTATGAGTTCAAATGCCATAAAAGTATTTTAAAAATAATCTTTAAAAAAGGCTTTAATGTTAAACTTTTTGAGTTAACAAGAAAATAAATATTCATTTATAACCTCTTCGTCACGCCCGTCTTCGGGCACACGTCACCTAGAATGCATCTACTGCACTCCGGTGCGGGCTTGCATACAGCGCGGCCGTGGTCTTTCAGAAGATACGGTATCTTTTTCCAGTCGGCTTTTGGGACTATATTCATCAAGTCCTGCTCGATCTTGTCAGGATTCTTGTTTTTTGTCCACCCAAGACGATAGGAAAGGCGTATCACATGTGTGTCACATGGTATTCCTACAACCTTGCCAAATGCATTTATGAGGATCGCATTTGCTGTCTTGCGGCCGATGCCTGGCAATTCTGTCAGTTCTTCCATTGTATCCGGAACACTGCCATTATGCTTCTCGGCAATAATCCTGCACGCTTCCCTGATGTTTTTTGCCTTGTTCCTGTAGAATGTTATTGATTTTATATCATTGTCATCAAGCTTTGTATAGTCTTTCGCAGTCTTGTATTTCTTGAACAGGAATTTTGTTGTAGAATTGACAACCTCGTCGCGAACTTGCGCAGACAATATTGCTGCGACCAAAAGCTCTAATGGATTCGAAAAGTTCAGATAGTATTTTGCATTAGGATATTCTTTTTTCAGAATTTGTATTGTCTTTGAAACATCTGCTAGCATGAATGACACCAAATCAATTATCTGTATTCACTGTCATGCTGATATGGCTTCTTTGCTTGATAAGGATGAGCCTTGTTGTACGCAGTTATAACAGTATTGCTGAAATTTTGCACTGTACTGCCATACACGGACCCCATATTTTCATGACCGCCGCCTTTTGAATGGTCTCCGTAATGAGATTTGTCGCTTTGCTTATTTGGTATTTTGACGTTGTATTCCTTTGCCTCTCTTTGGAACTCTTCCTTCATTTTTGCTCTTATTGATATATCGAGTGTGTCTATAAGCGGCCATATTCTTACCGCAACCTCATCAACATACTGCTGCGTTATCTGTGATACGTGTGTTATTAGCTTGAAAGTATCAGAAGACAACAAATCAACCGTTCCTATTGTACCCAATATGCCGGACCAGGAAATCTTGGATTTTGAAAATTTTGTATTCTTCGCAGTTATGTTCTCGAACAGCGTCAAGTCTATTACACACCTCTCAAAAAGCGCATTTTCAAAATTACCACCCAGAAATGTCGCGAAGAATATCTCGCAGTTTATTAGTTTCGCATTGCTGAAATCACAGTTACGGAACGTAACGAAAAACAGCTTTGAGTCTTTTATTATAATATCATTTAACGTAGTGCCAAAAATATCCGTATACTGCAAATTTATGTTTTCGAATTCTCTCTGGCCATTTTTGTACATTTCCAGAAATTCGCTGCTGAACACGTTCTGCATAATATTCACTTTATTGATTTGATGAAGTCTGTTTTTGTTACTATGCCCACAAATTTTGATTTCCTTGTTATGAGCACCGCGGGATTATATTTGAGAAGCTCTGAAACTACAGAGAGCGGAGAGTTTGCCTGCACAACAGGAAATGGCTCTTCCATGACGTCCTTTGTCTTGATTTTTGAGAAATCCTTTACGCCACTCGATATCATTTTGTCTATGATCGTCCTGTGGGTGACACTGCCGATTTGTGCATTGTCGTCAAAAACAGGAACCTGGTGTATGCTGTATTTTTTCATGATCTTGGCAGCCCTGTATATAGTGTCTTCCGGAGCGAGTGTCACAATTCTTTTATGGTAGAGCTGTTTTTCTATGGAATCCTTGCCTTTTTCACGCTCGATGTTTTCGAGGATCTCCAGCAGGTTCTTTACGTTGTTGTACGACGGATTTACCAGGCCTGATTCGAGCTTCGCTATGAAAGACTGGCTCACCATAGACAACCTGGCCAGTTCTTTCTGGGTTATTCCCAGCGTTTTTCGTTTTCGTACAATATCTCTTATGTCAGGAAGCACGTCGACCACACAAGGATATTTATCGCTGAAATCTTTAAAAATACAATATTCCTTTAGGAATATTTGTGTCAGTCGGGTATTTTATATAAAAACCCATAGTTTCTTTATGGCAGAGGAAGATGAAGAAGAAACCAAGAGAAAATTGAGGCAATGGTTCTTCCAGAAAATGCACGAGGAACCATACTTCTAGAATTGACTGCAAAAGCGCATACGCATATTTATGTTTATCTTCTCTCTGATCACAATATCACGCCGTACCCAACCAGGTGCCATCGGCCAGAAACTTGCATGGCTATGGCTACCCTGTCGTCTTTTTCTGCGCATATCGGAATCTTGAGTTTTATTGATATGCTGTCTTTTTTTGCTGACGTCACGACACCGACGCTTTTCGCTATAGCAGCCGTGAGAACAAGCGGCACGCCTAGATTTATTTTAGGAATCTTCTGGTTTCCGCCAACGCCAATGACGTAATCGAACAATGATATTTTTAATTTCAGTTCTTCGTGTATGGGCGGCAGCTTTTCCGGAAGGCCTATAATGTTTCCCGACAGGCCATCCCCCTTTGTCAGTGATGGATCGAGTTCTGTCTGCAAAGCTACGAGTCCGCCCGGTTTTGCCGCTGAAACGTTTGACCCGCCATGAACTATTTCTACAATTCTGCTTATTAGAGGTGTCCATTTTTCCCCGATCTTCACGCCAGGCCGGATTTCTATTTTCTGCCCTTTTTCTACTACGCCCTGCACGAGCGAGCCGCCCGCTACCGCGCCTTTCAGGTCATTTATGTCTGTGCCAGGCCTGTTTATGTCAAAGGACCGCGCAACATAGAACTTTGGATCAGCGCCAATGTCTCTGTCTGGTGTTGGTATAGCCTTTTCTATGGTTTCGATAAGGATGTCTGTATTTGCGTTGTGTACCGCGCTTATCGGAATAACCGGCGCATTTTCAGCAACGGTCCCCTTTACAAATTTTTTTATCTGGTCATAGTGTTTTTGTGCCTGTTGCTCGGGCACAAGATCTATTTTGTTCTGCACTATAACTATATTCTTTATGCCCACGATATCAAGCGCCTTAAGGTGCTCTGACGTCTGCGGCTGTGGGCACTCTTCATCAGCGGCTATGACGAGAAGCGCGCCGTCCATGAGCGATGCGCCTGACAGCACCGTAGCCATGAGCGTTTCATGGCCAGGCGCGTCTATGAATGAAACGGTCCTAGAAACAGTCGTCGGCTCAAAGCATGCAGGGCATTTGTCTGATGAAGAATAAGCACCGCATTTTTCACAACGGTAAAATGTGGCGTCGGCGTAGCCGAGCCTTATTGTGATGCCTCTTTTGAGCTCCTCGCTGTGCGTGCCTGTCCACTTTCCTGTGAGTGTCTGTGTCAATGAAGTCTTCCCGTGGTCGACGTGGCCAACCATCCCTATATTTACTTCAGGAATATTTTTCTCTTTGTTTTCTGATTTATTATTGAAACGGATCACCCCTAAACTTTCTTTTTTGATTTGTGAATTGTGTTTATATAAAAGACTCAACTTTTTTGTGGACGTCTTTTTTGGTTTTGTAAATGTCGTACACCAATGCTGCTATCAGCAGTACGAAGGCGAGTATTGCAATTTTTTTGTCGAATAGAATAATGTTTATTCCTGAAAGTATAAGCGCTATCAGGAATATTACATGACCAAACTTTGTCCAGTACGGCATAACATCACCCTATTTTTTTGTTTCATTATAAAATAAATTTATTATTGCCAGTATGAATGCTATCAAAAATGTAATATGATCGAATTTCGTCCAGTGCGACATAGTATCATCATATTTATTCTTTCTTCTCATCTTTTTTAACTTCTTTTGCCTCTTCCTTCACTTCTTCTTTAGGTTCATTCTTGACGAATATTTCTTCTATTGGTTTTTGACCTTCTTTGACGACCCTGCAGTTTACCTGGGTGATATCGGCGGCTATTGTGTTGCCACGGAGCGTTCTTCTTCTGTGGAGGCCTTCAACGTCCGTGTGAAATCCAGTGCCTTCGCCTATAAGTATTTTCCTTCTCATGACGCCTTCTATGTCCTTTCTCATCGGAAAGCCGTCCTTGTCAGAGCCTCCGCTAATCTGAAACTCATAGCCAGCAAGACCTAGGAAATCGCCTTGTATTGTGTCGCCGATCTTTTTTCCTAACACAGGCGCGTCCTTCTGGTCTTTTTCAATTTGATAGCTCTTTCCTTTGTGCCCCAATACAAATTTGAATACTGCCATAATACATCCCTTTTCTTGTAAGAAAAGGTCTGTATCGAACCCCAAAAGAATCTGGGTCTTGCAAACCTTTCCATTCAATTATTATCTTCCCTTTTGATTAAGTATCCGGACGAAAAACAAGAATAAGTAGATTAGCATTACTTACTCCCAGTTTTTCCAGCCGGGCTAGTCCTTATACTTTTTAGACAAAGCTTTTAAGGCTTCAGTTGTGCAACACTTTCGTAATTTTGTTGTAATGCGAAAAATTAGTGCCTCATGAATAAAAGGTTTCGTTGCGTATTATTGGCAAATAAAAATTTCATAAGTTCAGCAGACGCGCGGCAAAAGACGTTGAGGTGGTAATATGAATGGAAAAGACAAGGTTATGGTTGTAGGATCTGGCGGGCGCGAACATGCGCTTGCATGGAAGCTTGTGCAGTCGCCACATGTGGAAAAGGTTTACGTCGCTCCTGGAAGTGATGGAATAGGACAGGGGCAAAAATGTGAAAGCGTTCCTATAAAGGTGAGCGAATACCAAGCATTGGCAAATTTTGCAAAAGAACATAAAATCGATCTGACAGTTGTAGGACCTGAGCAGCCGCTTGTAGATGGGATTGCTGATTTATTCTTAGAAAATGGACTAAGGCTACTTGGGCCTTCCAGAACGGGTGCTAAGCTAGAGGGCAATAAGGCATACGCAAAAGATTTTATGCAGACTTATGCCGTGCCCACCGCAGGTTACAAGATACTTTATAATTATTCCGACGCCCTTGATTTCCTTGAGCATGATTGGAGAGGACCTGTTTTTGTAAAAGCATCTGGGCTTGCTGCAGGCAAAGGCGCACTGCCCGGGCTTACGCAAGATAGCGCTATCGAAGCTGCAAGGCGAATTATGAAGGACAAAGAGTTTGGCGACGCAGGCAATGAAATAGTAATAGAAAAATATATTGTTGGTGAGGAAGCAAGCTTCATGGCATTGTTAAACTCCGACGCCATGGTTATTGTACCTCTTTTGCCTTCTCAGGATCATAAAAGATTGCACGACAACGATGAAGGACCCAATACAGGCGGCATGGGTGCTTATGCACCTACCAGATTAGTAACAAGCAAATTGGATGAAAAAGTTAAAAGTGAAATAATGTTCAAGACAATGATTGGGCTTAGACACGATAAAACTTCATATACAGGTGCAATATACCCAGGACTGATGATAAGCAACGAGAAGCCTTATGTCTTAGAATACAACGTACGTATGGGCGATCCAGAAACGCAGCCTGTGCTGTCGCTGCTGGAATCAGATTTCTATGAAGCATTGAATGACGTAATTGATGGCAAAACACCTGAATTGAAGTGGAAAGATGGATATGCTATTTGTGTTGTTCTTGCATCAAAGGGCTACCCACAATCACCGGAAAAAGGCAAATTGATATCAGGCCTCGATCTTAAAAGAGACAACATACACGTTTTTCATGCAGGCACAAAATACGAAGACGGAAAGTTCTATACAAATGGTGGGCGTGTTCTTGGGGTTACAGGCTTGGGTAAAACTATCGAAGAAGCGCGCAATAGGGCTTACGAAGCAGTAGACACCATAAAGTTTGATGGAATGCATTTCAGAAAAGACATTGGATACCGCGAACTTGTTAGGAATAGATAATAATGCAACAAATCTATGTTCCGGGAAAAGAATTAATGAATGTTGTAGTCTTTTTCTCTGGCGGAGCCAGCAGCCTGAAGGCAATGCTGCAGGACGAAAACTACGGAGACCTCTATCGTGTGACAGGCGCGTATACCGACAACGAACACTCAAAAGGCAGGGAACTGTGCAGGTCAAACAATATAGATGACATTTTCATAAGCAGAAGAAAATTCTATGAAAGCCACGGACTAGACCCAAGACACCCTGACTCAAGAAAAAGGTTCTATGAGGTGCTCACAAGAGAAATAGAAAAATTCAGGCCTGATTTAATTTGCATGTCAGGCTACATGCACGTCGTCTCAGATCCGCTGGTTGTAGAATATAATAACAGGATACTGAATGTTCATCCCGCCGACCTTGCGATTTTGGCCGGAGAAGGATTTCCGAGGTTGGACGTTTCTCAGTGCACCTCAAAAAAAGCAGGAGAACTCATGAAACATTTTCAGCTTAAGCCAAAATTTACAGGCGAAAACTCGGTGCACGACGCAATAGTAGCCGGCGAGCGCGAAACAAGATCGACCATACATATCGCACGGGAGAAATTCGATGAAGGCCCTATTATTGTTCAATCGAAGGCCTTTCCTGTTGGACTTGATATCGATAAGGCAGAGGATTGCGCAGCCTCTTTGCAGAACTATATGAAGACGGAAGGCGACGGCCCTGCCTATGTAAAAGCACTTGAACTTATTTCTTCCGGGCGCATTTCCGTCGAAGGCGATGAAGTATTTCTGGATGACGACGAGCTTCCTTATTGTGGGTATAGGTTAAATTAAGTGATGATATATGGACTTTAATGCAAATGTTCCTGATGAAGCATTGTCAGCGCAACTTATGGAATATGGAGTAGGATTGAGTGCTAAAGAAGTCAGATATATCACTAATAAATTGCAAAGAAACCCCACTTTAGAAGAATTATGGGCCTTTAATGTCGAATGGAACGAGCATTGCGGTTATGTCAGCACGAGAAAATTGCTCAAGAGATTTCTTGTTGAGCCCGGATTGACATCAGGGCCGAATGTTATCCAGGGCCCAGAGGAAGATGCAGGCATAGTATATTTTGACACAATAGACGGAGAAGAATATGGAATTGTCATAGGACATGAAAGCCATAATCATCCTTCCCAGGAGGTTCCGGATGAAGGTGCCGCTACTGGTGTTGGCGGAATAATGCGGGATATATTCTGCATGGGTGCTAGAGTTATAGGCGTCGCAGATTCATTGAGATTTGGAGATCCTTACGGAAGAAATAAATCAAAGGTAAGGTATATAGCAAACGGCGTTGTGGCAGGCATAGGCGGTTATGGTAATCCTGCCGGAATACCAAACATAGGCGGCGATGTTGTATTCAACAGGTCTTATGACAATAACTGCTTGGTTAATGTGGCTTCCATAGGACTTGTAAAGAGATCTGACATTATTCACAGCAAGGTTCCCAGAGAAAGAAGAGAGCCATATAAAATAATAGTTGTAGGGAAGCCAACAGATAAATCAGGTTTTGGCGGCGCCACGTTCGCATCGCAAGAAGTTGATATTACGGCTGACAACAAAGGCGCGGTCCAGGTTTCTGATCCTTTCTTGAAAGAAGTTCTCAACGAAGCAGGATTAGACGTAATGAGCATGATAAAAGAGAAAGGTTACAAACTAGACAGGGATGTTGCATTCAAAGATTTCGGCGGAGGCGGGCTTTACTGCATAACTTCTGAAATAGCTGCAGGCAGAAGCGGAATAAGGGTTGATCTTGGAAAAGTTCACACGGTTATTTATGATGATATTAATGCTTTGCCGCCGCATGTTATAGCAGGCGCAGAAACGCAGGAAAGATATGGATGGGCAGTACCTGAATCACTTGCTGCGGATGTTCTAAGAATATATAATGAGGAATGGTGTCTGCCTAACATACACGAAGGGGCAAGGGCTTCTGTTGTAGGAGATGTCACAGATGATGGAAGATACGTGCTTGTCTACGGAGGCAAGGTCTGTGATGTTCCTATAGATTTTCTTGTTGACGGCATATCTTACGACAGACCATACAGAAAATCAAATAAAAGATTCAAGGAGCCTGAGACAAGGGAGCCAAAAAATCTTACCAAAGTGCTTCTGAGAATGCTCGAAGACCCTAACCTTGCATGCAAGCAGGATATTTTTACGACATACGACACAACCGTGCAGGGAAATGTAGTAATAGCACCTGGCGAGGCAGATGCAAGTCTTCTCAGGGTAAAAGGATCCAAAAAAGGCATAGCAAGTTCATGCGACAATAATCCGTTTTACGGGAGAATCAGCCCATATTGGGGAGCAGCAACTGCTGTTGCCGAGGCTGCGAGAAACGTTGCATCTGTGGGAGCAACGCCATGGGCTGTAACCGATTGTCTAAATTTTGGAAATCCTACAAAGCCTGTTGCAATGTGGCAGTTTAGAGAAGCATTGAGAGGCATACCGGATGCACTTAGGGGAATCGGGTTGAAAGGTTATGATTCTCATCTTCCTGTTGTTTCCGGAAACGTAAGTTTATACAACGAATCAAAACAATCCGGAAGAGGTGTTGACCCGTCGCCAATAATATTTTGTCTCGGTCTCATTAATGATTACAGCAAGGCAGTCACGATGCAGATGAAGAATTCTGGAGACGCAATTTATCTTGTTGGACAGAGATTTGACGAGCTTGGCGGATCTGATTATTACAGAATCATTCACCGCAGATTGGGTGCAAATGTGCCAATAGTCAGGTTCGACTATGAGCGCGGAATGATATACAGCATCATAGACAGCATAAATGAAGGCAACGTGACTGCTGCGCACGACATCTCAAATGGCGGTCTTCTCGTGACAGCAGCTGAGATGGCAATGGGTGGAAGGGCCAAAGGAAAATACGGAGCAGCTCTTGACTTGGGGCAATTAAAAGAAGACCTTCGCGATGACAAAAAACTTTTTTCAGAATCTTCCGGCTTTCTTGTAGAGATTCCTCAGTCTTACACAACAAATTTTGAAAAAACTTGCGCGCGTTATGGAATAATCCCTGTGCATATCGGTGAAGTAACCATAGAACCAAGGCTTGTCGTTTACAATGGCGGAAAAAGTGCTGTGGATGTATATTTAAATGATATGAAATCTGCATGGACAAGCGGCCTTTCACGGGCGCTAAGGTGATAAGATGCATAGAATAAGTGTAATTCAGTTTCCAGGAAGCAACCGCGAATATGAACTGAAGGAAGCCATTGATTCTGCCGGGATGCAGGGAGAAATATTCAGGTGGAATCGCAATCCTCGTGAATTGGAAGATTTCTATGGGCATATGGTGCCTGGTGGGTTTTCTTACAAAGACAAGGGAAGGGCAGGACTCGTCGCTGCCAGAGATACTATACTTGAGGTTCTGGCAAAGGAGTCTGAGAAAGGAAAGCCTGTTATTGGAATATGCAATGGATGCCAAATTCTTGTGGAGGCAGGGCTTGTTCCAGGAATATATGGTAGAAGCATAGATATCGGTATGGCGCCCAATGCAGGAAAAAAAGACAGCAAGACAGCAAGAACAGGATTTATTTCTGACTGGGTCTACATAAAAAGTTCCGCGCCAAGATCGAGAAGTGTTGTCAATTATCTTTTTGACGCTGAAGAAGTTTTCCCTATTCCAATAGCACACGCAGAAGGCGGATTTAGGATAAGAGAAGATGTATTGAGAGAAATGGAATCAGGCAGTCAGATACTATTTCATTACTGCGATGAGAACGGGGATGTGAGCGAAGAGTATCCAATAAACCCTAATGGCTCTACAAAGGCAATCGCAGCTGTGTGCAACAGGCGGGGGAATGTTGTAGCAATAATGCCGCATCCCGAAGCTGCCAACTTTCTCTATCAGGTTCCATATCATGTTTTTGAGAATAAATGCAGTTCATGGGGAAATTATAAGGAAATGGAAGGACCAGGGCCTATGAGAAGATTCTTTGAGTCGGTTGCTGAACATATGAGAGGATCGTGATGATAGAAATCTACAGGACACTAATGATACCCGATCCCGAAGCAGTTACTTTAAAGAACACACTTATAAGACTGAACTATCCGCTTGATGGCGAAGATGGACTAAGGAAGCACGAGAAATTTATAATAGACGCCCCAGCCTATGTAAAAAAATCGGCATGGGAGTTTCTGATAAATCCTTACAGGCACTTTTCAGAGATAAGGACAAAGCTAGGAAAAAAAGGATACAGCGTATTTGATTATCCGCTTGACACGCGCATAATTGTTGCAACGGATGACGATCCTTTGGCAAATCAGGCATTAGAGGTACTGAGAAACAGATATGAATACGGCAAAAAAATAAAGGATGTCCAGAGAAGGGTGATATGGGGAGTGAAGTTCTCCAAAGCCTCAAAAGATGCAATCCAACTTGGAAAGGAAAAAGAATATTTTGCCAAATTGGCAGAAGAAATGGGCAGATCATTTTTCGCAAACCCCAATTTCCAGCATTATCAGATTGTTATGTAGATGATTTAATGACAAACGATTTGTACAACCCTGCGAAGCCATTCAATGAACAGGTGCGAAGGCTAATTCAGGATACGCACAATTATGAAGGATCAATAAGAATCAAACGCCATGGAAAGCGTTTCACGACTATCAGAAATTCGGAGCATGCGCGATGCTATAGTGCGCAAGAAGCCACAGACGGCATAGGAACAAAGGGCTTGCTTCATTACAAAATGGGAACTTTTTCTAACGGCGTGCAGGACGCATTTGCCATGGTCGCCGACGATCACATGGAAGGCGGTTATATACCAGTGCACCTGCAGGACCACATTATGATTCAGGGCGAAAACGAAGAATACATATTTGCCGCTGTAACGGCTCTACGAAATCTCTGCCTAGAAAATCCTTGGGAAGACATGGATGGCAAATACTATCCGATAATTATTACAGGCGGCGAAACTGCGATCATAAATACACTGCAGGGCTTTGAGATGGGAATAACAGCTACTGGATATGCAAAGAATGGAGAAGAAATATATCCTCGAATAGAGGACGGCGACATAATAATTGGATTGGGCAGCAATGGTATTCATTCTAATGGATTAAGTTTTTTCAGGGAAGAACTATTTGATAAGCAGAGAGGAAGATTGGATGATATGCTGTCATGGGGCACAACTATCGGCGAAGAATTAACAAAGCCTACGTACATCTACATGCCTGCACTGAAAGAACTGATAAAATACATGAGAGGGCATATCCACGGGATGGTTCATATAACAGGTGGTGGTCTGTCGAAGCTTCGAGAATGGTTTCCAGAAGAAAAGAATTTAGACGTACAGATAAAAAGAAGCCATTCTCTTAAGCCGCAAGAGATTTTTCATTACGCCCATGACTTAGGCACGCCATCAGAAAAGATGTATACGAGATTCAACAATGGAGTAGGGTATGCAATCACAATAGATAAATCAAAATCTGCCGATGCGCTGGATATTCTCAGAAAGCATTATACTGCGGATATTATAGGAGAAGTAAGCAGAGGTACTGGAAAGGTTTTGATAGAGTCTCAGTACAACAATGAAACAATTGTGTTTTAGTCGTAAAACACAAACCTCTTGCAGAGTTGCAGAACATCTTCCCTGATCCTTTCTTTGACTGCAGCATCGTTTCTATGTTCAACCGCTTTGCCTATGTATTCTGCCACGCTTTTCATCTCTGATTCACGCATTCCCCTTGTTGTCAGCAAAGGCGTGCCGAGTCTTATTCCGCTCGGGTCAAATGGCTTTCTCGGGTCGTACGGTATCGTGTTCTTGTTGACGGTTATTCCAACTTCTTCTAGTGTTGACTCAGCTTCCTTGCCTGTGATGTTTTTATTCTGCAGGTCTATCAGTATCAGGTGATTGTCCGTGCCGCCTGTGACCAGCCGAAATCCATAATCTATCAGCGAATCTGCGAGAACTCTGGCATTGCTTACAACCTGTTTTGCATAATTCTTGAATTCCGGCTGTAAAGCCTCTAGGAAGCACACGGCCTTTGCAGCATTTGTGTGGTCGTGCGGCCCGCCCTGCATGCCTGGAAATACGCTGAAGTCGATAAGCTGCGCAAGATTTCTTTTTTCTTCCGGGCGATATTTGTCATGGTAGCGGTCTTCCACCTTGCTCATTATTATTGCGCCCCTTGGACCGCGAAGTGTTTTGTGCGTCGTCGTTGTCACAGCATCACAATATTGCACAGGCGATTCATGCAAGCCAGCGGCAACAAGGCCGGCAATATGCGCTATATCAGCAACGTGATAAGCTTCTACCTCTTCTGCGATCTCCCGAAACGTAGAGAAGTCTAATTTTCTTGGATAAGCCGTTAAGCCGGACAAAATCATCTTGGGCTTTTCTTTGATTGCTATTTTTCTTATTGCATCATAATCAAGAAGTTCTGTCTCTTTGTCAACGAAATATGGAATACACCGATACAATTTTCCTGAGAAATTCACAGGGCTGCCGTGCGTAAGGTGTCCGCCGCAGCTGAGGTCAAGCCCCAAAAATGTGTCGCCAGGATCCATCAGCGAAAAAAATACAGCCATGTTTGCCGGGCTTCCGGAGAGCGGCTGCACGTTCACGTGCTCGCATCCAAAAAGCTGCTTCGCCCTTTCTATTGCAAGCGATTCTGCTTCATCCACAAATTTGTTTCCACCGTAGTATCTTCTGCCGGGATAGCCTTCCGAATACTTGTTTGTCAGTATAGAGCCCATCGCTTCCAATACAGCCAAAGAAACCAAATTCTCGCTTGGAATGAGCTCTAACCCGTTCATCTGGCGCTCTTTCTCTTTCTGGATGATGCCAAAGATTTCTGGATCGTTTTCTTTGAGGGATTTCATAGTTAAATGATATTTGGAAAGAATTTAAGTTAAATAATTTCTCAGAAGAGAGATGATAGAAGCGATTCTGTAAGGTAGAGGGTAGAGGGAGATACGTAGTTTCTCCTCTATTGGACAAACATTATCGGATGAATCGGAATCTTATTTTTATAAGCAAGCAGTTCTCCAGCCAGATAACACGAACCGCAAATAAGTATCAAATCCCTGTGCGTGGCCACCTTTTTTGCGTGCTCGTACGCCTTGCTGACGTCTTCAATAATTACAGAGCCGTGGCAGACGCTTTTTAGTTTGATGGGGTCAAGAGCGCGGGCGATCTTTGGCTTTGTCAGGACGATTGTATCGTATTGAGGCAGATTCTCTATCATGCTTCTGTAGTCTTTATTTTTCATGACGCCAAAGATTATGATTAATCTTTCATAATCCAGTGTCTTGACAAATCCAGCCATCTTTTCTATCCCGTCTGAATTATGGGCACAATCCAGAAGAGTATTTTCATCTATGAATTCCAGTCGCGCAGGCCACTCTACAGAAAACAGGCCTTCTTCTATTGCGCTCCGCGGCATTTCAAGGTATTTTGCAACCGCCGCGGCCAGGCCGGCATTTTTTTTCTGGAACGCGCCGTTCATGTTTGTGCTTTCCTCATGCCTGACGAGAAAGACAGGCGCGCTCTTTTCTATGCACGCATTATTTATCGCGTCGTTGTCGACTGTTGTGAATAAAGGAACGCCTTCTTTTACAACGCCTGCTTTTTCAAAGGCGATTTTATCTACACTGTCGCCGAGCCATTCTACGTGGTCAAGAGAAATTGTTGTTATTATGCTTGCAACAGGCTTGACGATATTTGTGGCGTCAAAGCGTCCGCCCATGCCCACTTCTATTATGGCGTGATCAACGCCCTTATCATAAAAGTATTGGAATGCTATTGCTGTGGTGAATTCAAAGAATGTAAGCTCAACGCCAGTTTCTTTTATTTTGTTAACTATCCTAAAAACATCATATTTGCTTATCTTTTTATCATTAATCCGAAACCGCTCGCGAAAATCGATGAGGTGCGGGCTCGTGTACATGCCCACGCGATATCCAGCTTTTTGCAGAATGGAATTGAGCATGGCGCAGACAGAGCCCTTGCCGTTCGTGCCGGCAACGTGGATTATTTTCAGTTTTTTTTGCGGGTTGCCAAGCTTATTCATAGCTTCTTCTATTCTTTTCAGACCTGGCCGTATTCCAAACCATTTCAGGTTATACAACCAGTCTAGCATCTGCTCGTATTCTTGTTCTCTCATTTTTTATCGTCTCTTTTATGTATGGGTCGATGGACCTGAAGCCCATCAAAGGGTAAAAATCATCTAAAGTGCCTTGCGATACAATTCCGTTAGATTTTGAAAGATGAATTATTGATTTATCTGATTCATAAATGCCCATGTGACCTGGCTTGTGATCGCGCCTGCCGTTTTTGAAAATCAGGTCAGCAGGCTTAGGGTTGTAAGTCAGCGGCAATTGTTCCCACATTTCCCAGCAACCAACGCCTAGTGGAATATAGAGCGACACCTTTTTGCCGATTTCTTTGAATAATCCGTAACAATTCATACCTTTAGAAATATCTTGGTGTTCGTGAGGCCCTTCGTAGTGCCGATAAGGCATTTTTTTTATATAATATTTTGCATTTTCTATCAAAGCTTTTCTAATATCTAACTCATTTACAATTGATGACATAGCATCAACTAACAACTATAAAGGATAAAAAATAGTCGCTTTTTAATATTTAGTCGCTTTTTAATATTTTTAGTCTAATCTTATCATCATGGAATTCACGGAAGAAGAGGTAAAAATTATAGCACCGTTTTTCACAAATATTGATAAGCCTATATTTGTCCTGAAGAACCTTCCTGAGGTTGTAAAAGGAGCATTATTTTCTAGGTATTCGAGGACAGACAAAAGCCTGAGAAAGGTCCTTCTTGACGAGTTTATCAACAAGCCAGAGATGGGCTTCAAGGAAATCGTGGGCTTCCAGCTTGACAAAGGAACAGATGAAATTGTTGCCATAAAGAAGGCAGAAGAATTCTATGACCGCGTTCTTGTCGGCTACGGCGACGATTCTGTGGCTGAATTGGGCGGCGCTCACATCGCATGCGAGAACGTTTCTAACATAGCGAGCAAGGTCCTTGAAGAAGGACGAATAGGCTTGTCGCCGCTGGAGAAATCCACGCGTTACGTGTTCTTTAATGAAAAGGTGAATGGTGAATACAAGTATTACAGAGAACCTGTAATAATGGATTCCGAATTCGCTGACCTTTATGTCAAAATCTGCGACATGCTTTTCGATGCCTATTCAGAGCTTATTGACCCGATGAAAAAATTCATCATGGAAAGGCATCCGATGAAAGAAGTGAGCGAAAGGGCTTATAATTTCACGATAAAAGCAAAAGCGTGCGACGTTCTTCGAGTATTTTTGCCTGCTTCTACCCTGACAAATATCGGTCTTTATGGCAATGGCCGTGCATTCGAGTACCTGCTCATGAAGATGTACGCGCATGATCTTGCAGAAATGAGAAATACAGCAGCTTCTATGCACGAGGAATTGAGCAAGGCCATACCATCCTTTGTAAAAAGGTCAAATGACAAATATGGCCAAGAGTCGCAGAAATTCATAAAAGAAACTCGATCTGGCTTAAGTGGTATATTAAAGGATCTAATTACTGAAAATATACAAACATCAAATGACGTCTCGCTGATAGATTATGACAGCGAAGAAAGGGCTGAGATAAAGATCGCCACCGCAATAATTTATGCATATTCCAAATATCCGATGAACCAGATAAGGAAAAAAGTTCTTCCCATGAGCAGGGACCTGAGAAGAAAAATTATAAGCGAATATCTTCAGCGACGCCAGAACAGGAGGCACAAGCCGGGCCGCGCGTTTGAAAATACATATTATACATTTGACATATTGTGCAACTATGGCAGCTATCGCGACCTTCAAAGGCATAGAGTACTTACACAGGAGAAGCAAGACCTTACAATAGAGCACGGATACGACACGCCCAAGGAATTGGTAGAAGCCGGATTCGGCAGCAAGTATCATGATTGCATGCAAAAAGTGGTTGAAGCGTTCAGCGAAATAACAAGGCATTATCCAAAAGAAGTGCAATACGTCGTCCCATTCGGCTTTCGCGTGAGATGGTATTTCACATTGAACCTCAGGGAAATGTTTCACCTACTCGAGTTAAGAACAATGCAGCAGGGACATCCTGATTACAGAAAAATATGCCAGAATATGTTTTTCGAGTTACAAAAAGTCCATCCTTTTCTGGCACAGTTCATGAAATTCATAGATTTGAACCAGTACGATCTGGAAAGACTGGAATCAGAAAAGAAGCTCGACAAAAAGATAGAGGAAATTGCAAAGAAATATGATAATAATTAAGCAGAAAATAATTAAAGGTGTCATCCATCAAAATTTATTTCGCATACACGATCCGCGGCGACAAGTCCAGAAAACATACGGCAAAAGAAATAGTGAATATGCTGAAACAAAAGGGCCACAACGTTATGACAGAAATATTTCTATCTGATACGGCAGAAGACGATGAAAATCATCTTTCACCGCAGGAAATATTCGAGCGCGATGTCAGGTGGCTTGAGGAATGCGACTGCCTGGTCTCGGAAGTCTCTGGCTCGAGCTTTGGCATAGGCTACGAGATTGCTTACGTTTCAGGCGCGTTAAACAAAAAGGCGTTTATCCTGTATCACAAAGGCGCAGAAAACAAGATTTCCAGGATGGCTGTCGGCAATACACACCCAAATTGTAAAGTGTTTGCTTACAGCGATCTGGACGACATCAAGAAATTCATTGATGAAAGTTTCTGATATTTAAATCTAAGAATTCCACTGTTTTCAAACAGTGGTAGAGTGGAATTCTGGATGTAAGAACCACTAAAAAGTGACAATTAACGATAGATATTTAAAGCTTTCTGAAATAATTATTAAGTGATTTTTCATGTCACAATTGATAAAGGTAAAAACAAATATAAGAGAGGTAAATATACCTCTGGAAATAAGCAATTTTGGTTCTCCTTACAAAATATTGTTTGACAAGGCTGTGGCAAGCGGAGCTGAATGTTGGTTAGCTTATTCTCACAATAATTTCAATAATGAATTTCAGAAGGCAGACGAACAGAGATACAAAGATAAGGGATGGTTCGCTGAGATATTCAAAGACAAGGTAGCTCCAAGAACCGCAAATAGCGGGGAAACTACTTATGGAAGACTGCCTTTGCGATACATAGCAAATGCAGGCACAGAGTTTGAGAAGGAAATAAAAGTTCTTGCACCGAAGAGCGGCTGGTATGTTCCTACGGATGATGATACATTCATAAAAGAAAATGGTATATGGATACCGTTCCATGAAGGAACATTGATACCATTCGAGACGGTTCCAGACAAAAAAGAAGCAATGAAAAGATTAGAGAAAAGAGGCATTCCAAAGGAACAGGTTTCATTTTTCTACAGATTAGATAATTACGACAGCGAACGGTTCGTTGGTCGTGACTTCAACCCTGACATCGACGGCCACGGTCGGTTCGACATCGATGCGAACAGGCGCCCCGACGATTCTGGGAACGGTAGGCTGGGGTCTCGTTCCGCCGATGAGCCTAAGATAGTTGGGGAAGTTGAAGCTCCGAAGAAAGAAGCAGTCGTTTAAAAAAATTTACGATTTATGTACAAACAGCTATCAAATAGATTCGTTACATGCCATGCTTGGGGATACCGTCAATGTCGAAGGCAAGATCTCTAAACCTTAGTTTTGTGTCATAATCCATACCTCGGATCAACCTTCTTCTTGATGTTGTAGATTTCCTCGAGCACGGATTTTTCGTGCTCTGTGAGAAACTGCGTATTTTCCATAAGCCTCTTGTATTCTTCATTGCTGATATCAGTGTAAATCGTGTCACCCTCGTCTATCTGCCTGCCTACCGTCGGCCCGGCAATAGAAACAGCAACCTTGTCGCCTATCTTCGCTTCCTCTACGTTCTGGCCCTGCGACTGGATCTGCTTGATTTCGCCAGCTTCCCGGAGTTCTTTGTCGAACTTGAAAAGCCTGGAGCCCGGCCTCACTACGCCGCCCATGACCTCGCATCCGACTATGGCAGGATTGCTCGCGCGGAATACAAGTCCTGGTATAATTTTTAGTTTTGCCGGCCTTTTTAATGATCCAATTTCCTTTTTCTCTTGTTCCTCTAATTTTTCCCCTACAAATTTTTCGTACTGCTCGATCAAGCGATAGATGACATCGGATTCTATTATTTTTATCTCCTTGTCTTTCGCAAGCGTAACAGCGTCGTCGGTCACTTCTGTATTGAATCCAATAATTATCTTGTTTTTATCCTCGTTGTTTGCTTCCGCGGTCATTATATCCTGTTTTGTTACCTGCCCGATGGACGCCTCCTTTATCGGATGATTTTTGAACAGCGTTATCAAAGCCTCGAGCCCGCCTATGTTGCCTGATTTAAGTATGAGACCCTCTGCTTCTTTGTGTATCTCTACCTCTTCAATCTCGTGCTCTAACGCTTCCAAAAGCTTTTCTGCATCCTCAAATATTTTTGCGGATTTTATTATCACGCCCGACCGTACTTCGTCCATGCCAGCTGCCGATATCCTTACGCCGCACGCTGCGCGGCACTCGTCAACAGACGTGAATTTCTTTTCCGTCCTTATATCCCGCAGTTGTTCAGGCATGAGAAGGGCCTTTATCTTTGTTATCATCCTTGATTTCCCGCCGACGACAAGAAAGTCATTCTTGTGTACTGTACCGTCGTGAATTATGCAGTCGATGACAGTCCCCAAGCCCGTCATATTCTTGACTTCAAGCACCACGCCGGCAGATTCGTCTGTCTTGATCAATTGGTCCTTCAGAAAATTCTGGGCCAGCCCTACCAGTGTTGCCAGCAGGTCCGGAATGCCCTCGCCCGTTTTTGTCGATAGAGGAACACCCGCTACAGTCTTCCTGAAATCCGTTATGCGGTCAAATCTCTCCACTTCATAGCCAAAGGTGCTTATCTGTTCTACAATCTCGTAAAATTTTTTTTCTAGCCCCCCCTTTGCGTCATCGTTTTGCTTTTCAAAGTTGTCTAGGAAGCACTTTTCTTCTGAAGACCAGTTCTGCAAACGGTCGATCTTGTTCACAGCCACGGCAAAAGGTGTTTTTGTATCGCGGAGAATCTGCAGGCTCTCTTCTGTCTGCGGCATGACGCCTTCGTTTATGTCGACAACCAATATTGCAAGGTCTGCAATCGAGCCGCCCCTTTTTCTCAGGGTTGTGAACGCCTCGTGGCCTGGCGTGTCGATAAAGAGAAGTCCTGGAACAGATATCGAAAATTTAAAACGAACTAGAAGCTGACCGCACAAATCTTTTATGACATCTGTAGGGATCTCAGTTGTTCCAATGGCCTGTGTTATGCCGCCTGCCTCCTTGGCCGCTATGGCTGTCTGCCTTATGGAGTCTAAAAGGGACGTTTTTCCAGAATCGACATGACCAAGAACAACGATTATCGGCTGGCGCAGCATTAGAAACACCTTTAGATAAGCAAGACGTAAGGACAGTCGTAAGTCTTGCTTTAGACATACGATTGCTTTCTTCCCTTTCTCCAAAATTCATAGCTTTACGAAAACCCCCGTGCAGTAAAATGTAGGTTATGATCTCACTACTTGTATCGCTGGTATATTTAAAAATGAATTTATGCACATTTTTGATGCGAGTATGTCACGCTCAAGAAAAAATCATATTTCCTGAAGTTTTTTTATTTCTTCACATTCTTTTTTATTACATCTAATATTATCGGTACCACGACATCAGGCGGGCCAATGACGTCGATATCCTTGACCATCTTTTTATTTTTGTAGTGGTCAAGAAGAGGCTCTGATTGTTTCCAGTAAATGTCCTGCCTGCTTTTTATCGTTTCATAATTATCATCCTGCCTTTGCACGACAGCAGAGCCGCATTTGTCGCAGACGCCTTCTTTCTTCGGCATGAGCGGCGGCATATGAATCTTGCCGCGCTTGATGTCAGCAACATTGTATATAGCGCCGCACTTTACGCACGTCCGCCTTGCCAGAGCCTTCTCCATTATTATCTCTTCTGCAAGATTGAAGTTTATGACGAGATCAATCTTTGTTATTTTTTCGAGCGCCTTCATCTGCTCTATCGTGCGCGGGAAGCCGTCAAGGATAAATCCATTCTTGCAGTCTTTTTGTTTTATTCTCTCTTTCAGCATATCTATCGTGACATCGTCTGGCACAAGATTGCCGTCTTTCATATAGCTGTGTGCAAGCTTGCCTAATCTTGTGCCTTCGGCGACTTCTGCGCGGAACATGTCGCCCGTGGAGATTTG
The DNA here is from genome assembly GCA_964373255.1 of uncultured archaeon. Taxonomy (GTDB): domain Archaea; phylum Aenigmatarchaeota; class Aenigmatarchaeia; order GW2011-AR5; family GW2011-AR5; genus JACPVU01. Next base: position 33,559 of record CAYJTG010000008.1, on the reverse strand, counting down.
CGGTATGCCCAGCTGTAAGCCGACCCTTGATGCGTACGTTCCCTTTCCGCAGCCAGGCGGCCCGAAGAATATCAGCTTCATAATAAATCCCTTTCTTAAAACAGATAGAAGCATCAAAGATGCTTCAGTTTGTCTAAGGTCTTTATGAACCCCAAAGAAAGGGACAAAAGACATTTCTTAATCAACTTTCTCTTCTAAAGAAAGTTGCAAGACACCTAAAAATTCATTTCTTAATCAACTTTCTCTTCTAAAGAAAGTTGCAAGACACCTAAAAATTCATTTCTTAATCAACTTTCTTTTCTAAAGAAAGTTGGTTGGTAAGATTTTAATACTTACTATGCGATGTTATAAGCTATGAACACGGCGCGCATCAAACTTACGGGAAAGGATCCCAGGCAGCTCGACGAGCTGTGCGTAGAGATAAAGGACATAGCTGAAAAGCTCGGCACGTCAGTGTCCGGCCCGATCCCTTTGCCGACAAAGAAGCTGCGCGTGCCTGTCATGAAGACGCCGTGCGGTGACGGCATGCATCGTGGTGGCGGCGGGGGCAACTGGGAGACGTGGGAGATGCGCATACACAAAAGAATTTTAGACGTCGGCGCAAACGACCGTGTCCTGAGACAGATCACAAGAATAAGAATTCCCAGAGAAATCAACATCGAGATCGAACTGACAGACTAAACAGATAAAGGCAAACCTGTTTCTTAGAAAACGATTGCATCAACGTCTAGTTTTGTCTATTCCATCTGACTCGTAGGATCCGTCTGACTGCCAGTTAAAACTGTATTCAGGCCAGTTATCGGAGCAGTTCTGTTCAACATAGTGCTTGATACCGCCTTCTCCAACAGAATATACTCAGTATCTCCGAAAGTTGGATTACTGCCTGTTGGCAGTAATCCTCTACCGAGGTATACGCCAAGAGGCGTATACCTCACTTTCGGAGATACTAATACTATTTTAGAAAATGTTTCTGTGGGTTCTTCTGTTTCGCCTTCAAACGTAGCATAAATTACTTCGAATTTTTGGAGTTTTTTCTCTTTAAGTTCCAAAATCGTTAAATCTTCAGGGTTCGCGGTTTTCATTGTTAGTGCACAACATCAATGCAAATGCCTGCAGCTACAGTCTGGCCCATGTCCCTGATTGCAAATCTGGCGAGCTGCGGAAGTTCGCTTTGCTTCTCGATGACAACAGGCTTTGAAGGCTTTACCGTTATGATTGCTGCGTCGCCTGTTTTTATGAAGTCCGGGTTCTCTTGCGCGACTGCTCCGGTCTTTGGGTCGAGCTTCTTCGGTATCCCGGTTATCGTGCAAGCTATCTGTGCTGTGTGAACGTGGAAAACAGGCGTATAGCCCTTGCTTATAACAGAAGGATGATTCAAAACAATTATCTGTGCTGTGAATTCTTTGACAGGCTTTGCTGCATCATTTGGATGGCACAAAACGTCGCCACGCTTTATGTCTGTTTTGTTTACACCACGGACATTGAAGCCAACATTATCACCAGGCCTTGCCTCCTGGATCTGCTCGTGGTGCATCTCTATTGACTTTACCTCGCCCTGCGCGCCCGATGGAACAAAGACAATCTTGTCGTTGATTTTCATGATGCCCGTCTCTATCCTTCCAACTGGCACTGTTCCCACGCCGGTTATCGAGTAGACGTCCTGGATTGGCAAACGGAGTGGCTTGTCTATCGGCTGGTCAGGAACCTTGAAAAGATCAAGAGCATCAATCAGCACAGGCCCTTTGTACCATGGCATGTTCTCCGATTTCTTTGCTACGTTGTCGCCTAGGTATCCTGACGTCGGCACGAACGGTATGTCATCGGTCTTGTAGCCGACGCCCTTCAGGAGCTTTTCCACAGTTTCCTTGACTTCCTTGAATTTTGCCTCGCCGTAGCTTACAGCGTCCATCTTGTTTATAGCCACAACAAGCTGGCCTACGCCCAGCACTTTGGCCAGGTACGCGTGCTCCTTTGTTTGTTCCTGTATGCCGTCCTTGCACGACACGACGAGTATGGCGCCGTCGGCCTGTGAAGTGCCTGTGATCATGTTCTTGACAAAGTCCCTGTGACCCGGCGCGTCTATTAGCGTGAAGTAATATTTATTAGTATCAAACCTCTGGTGCATTATGTCTATTGTAACGCCTCTTTCACGCTCTTCCTTCAGCTTGTCCATGATGAACGCGAACTCGAACGTCTCCTTCTTCAATTCTTTTGCAAGCTCTTTGAGCTTTCTCATCTGCTCATCGCGGACAGCACCGGTGTCGTAGAGCAGCCGGCCTACTAATGTCGACTTCCCGTGGTCGACGTGACCAATTGTTACAAGATTCAGGTGCGGTTTTTTCTCTGCCATTTCCAATCCCTTTCTTAAAAAGAAAGGTCTTGGAGAACCCCTAAGAAACAAGGTTCTTCCAGACCTTCTTTTCAAATATTATTCTATCTTTTTATTTCAATATACTTCATTTTAACTATGAACAAATCTTTTTAAGCTTTAGAAATTCGCTAAACGCCAAAACTATCTTCATGTAGTGGATCGTATTTGCCTCTAGGAACATGATAAGCGTCTAGAGGAATTCCTGCACCACCAGAATTACCACCATCGGTGTTTCTGTTTCTGATTTTGTACGTTACTCCGACACCAACAGCAGCCAGTGTCAATCCTAGACCTACTGCTGTCTTCGGATTTTTCTTTGCCCATTCTATCATTCTACTAAAATATTCGAACATTTGAAAACCTCTTTTTCTTCATTATACACAAACGACATTTTTATACCTTTCTGTACGATCAAATATCATAAATATGTAACTACTTTATGGTGATATTAAACCGAAAACCTTTTAAAGGTTTTCACGGGCAGAAAGGCAAAGGGTGGGTCGTGTCAGATAATTCATCTCCGTCGTCTCGACAAGTATATATAGTGGGTGAGGACATGATATTATGAAGCAAGTAAATAATCTGGATATTATAACTTGCTTCATGTATAGCAAACAAGAAATATAATACCTGATTCTTTTCTTGTTTAGCTATAAATTAGGTGATTGCGTGAAAAAAGGACAAGGCGCCCTTGAATATTTAATGACGTATGGCTGGGCACTGCTTGTAATCGTGGTAGTAGGAGCCGCGCTATTTGCGTTGGGTATCCTAAACCCGGGAACATATTCGCAATCGCGCTGTACAGGATTCCAGTATTTCACGTTCCAGGACCAGAAAGTCACAACAACAAACTTTTTGCTGAGCCTGATAAATGGTGATAAAGATATAACTTCGTTAGGTGGCTTTGCAATATCAACTACGCCTGGCGGGACAGATCTTGGAGTTGTCCCTGTTGTTATAACCGCGCCAACAGGAATAATATCAGGCACCAACAACTTCACAATCTCGCGTGACTTTACATCCGGAAAATCCATAGGAAGCACATTTTCGTACAGCGTTGCGATAACATACGACACACCAAGCATTCCTGGCAGGATAGACCGCGGAGCATGCACAGGCAAGATCCAGTAAATTTTGTTTTTCTTTCATTCTAAATTTTTTATTAATAAAATAGATAGATGTGAATATATTTAATAGTGTATCAAAGACGTTCAGTCTCAACACCTTCCATGTCACAAAGCAACTCCTGACAGCTTCGTGAACCCTTACGCCTTTTTCGTGTCAAGATTTTTTTCTGGTTTTACAGGTAAGTCGAAAGAACGTCTGATGTCTTGCCTTAATGCACGCCAGCCTCTTTATTTTTGAATTCTTCTGAAAGATTCGAAAAGAAATCCTTTATGCAACCTGTGACATTTGTGGATTTCTTTTCTTGTAGAGCTTTATCGCATTCCAGATAACGACCCGCTCAATAAAACGGAGTTATCGGGAATGCGGTGCTGACAAATATGCGGACTATGAAGAATACAGCAAGCGAGATAATCATCAGTATGGGTATAAACTTTATTCCTGTTTTCTCTTCGCCGTTCTTTATGATGCCTATAATGAGGCCTGCGAATACCGACGTTATTATCAGGGATATTATCGCGAACGTCACAAGAAAGTCAGTGGCGACGGTAATGCCCAGAGATACGGGCTGCTGCGCAAGGTCTGCAACCTGAAGCGCCGTGAACTGCTGGCTAATCGTTCCCACAAGATACGTGGATATGCCGAAAAGCAGCGGCGCGCCGATGCCCGCCGCGAAGAATATGAATATCGCATACATCAGGACATTTGCGTGCACCTCGTTCTTCATCAGCCTCAGCCCCTGGAGCTCCTCGGCCGTCTGCTTCAGCAGGTTTGAGAGCTCGCCGCCGCTCTCTATGCCCTCTATGAGCAGGCGGACCGTTCGTTCAAAGACCTTTGATTTTATCCGCTGGGTCATCTCGAGCAGGGCGTACTTTATCTCCTTGCCTGCGAAGACCTCCTTCCCGGCCTTGTTGAGCTCCTTTTCAAAGGGCCCGAATTCAGGCTTGGCAGACATTAGAAGCGCGCTGTCCGTTGTCATGCCGGAGCGTATATTCATCGACATAAGAAGCATGACGTCCGGCAGTATATTTTCCACAAACCTCCCTTTTCCGTCGGCCCTGAAGACGAGCCACATGTAAACGCCAATCTCGAAGGCTAGAAATGATACAATAAACGCAAACAGCACTGTGTCTGTGCCGTAGGCGAACAGCGTGGCAAGGTTCAGGGCTACGGCAAGCGCTACGCCAAGGCCGATCAGCATAACCGAGCCCAGGAACCTGTCGGGGTCAATGCCGATGCCGCAGTAGACAAGCAGATCCTTGCAACCCCTTCTCATCCGGCCTGGCAGAAACTTCGCAAATTTATGGTACATCTTTGAAAACCTCTTCAGCCGATGTTCGGCCTCTTGGATTTCATCACGCCGAGGAACATGAACTGGAACAGCACAAGGAAGCCGAGGATCACCCAGAAGATGCTCTCGGTCACGGGAATCTTTGCAAACGATGAAAGGATCATGAGGAATGTAATGCCCAGCGACGGTATTATGATAGCTATCATCATGTAGGCCAGCGTCAGTGGGTTGAGCTGTGCGCCGTATTTTCTTATCGCTATTTTCTGTTCGGCAGCGACGTATTCCACCGTGCTCTTTATCACCGTTCCAATGTCACTGCCCGCCCTTATGCCGTTGGATATCTGCCACAGCGTGCGGCGGAAGTACGGCGACGGGTTCCTTGTGGCCAAGCCCTCCAGCGCCTTCTCGATCTGTACGCCTGTGTTTATGTCCTTCACACACCTCTTCAGCTCACGGCTTATTGCGCCATAGTTGCCCTCAGAAACAGACACAAGGGAGTCAAAGACAGGGACGCCCGAACTGATCTGCACATACATGTGGCGCAGCGCGAACAGGAGGTTTCTCTCTATGTCCATCATCCTCTTGTTTATCATGAGCTTCGGGTAAATTATGATGTAGAAGAACGTGACAGCGAAAAAAAACATTCCTATGAAGAAGCTCATCGAGAGCGATTTGTCCAGCTCGATAGACCGGAACGTAACAATAATAAATGTGAAATAGGTAGCAAAGAGCATGAAGAACGACGAGAAGAATGCGATGCTGAGATAATCGCGGCCTGTAATGTCAAAATCGGCCTGCTTAAGTTCGATATCAAGGTTTGGAAAAATCTTGAGCAGCGGCTCTGCTATGCCATAAAACTTGGTGCCCAGCATTCTTTTTGCCTTTACCGCAGGCACGGGGCAGAATGGAATATACATATTAATCAACAATGCTTAACAATAGGCTGATGTTTAGCAAAACAAATGTTGGCTTAATGTGATTCAAATAAACAATCAGTATCTCCGAAAGTTGGATTACTGCCTGTTGGCAGTAATCCTCTACCGAGGTATACGCCAAGAGGCGTATACCTCACTTTCGGAGATACTAACAATATTCAAACCTGTCAGAGCGGCTTTATGATAGCCTCGGGCTTTTTGTTCTTGGAAATCATCTTCAGCACGCTCTCTTTGTCGGTGTAGTATTGTGACACAACCTTGCCGACGTTGTTGACAGTGTTGACACTGTACTTGACCATCCAGTTCATGATCTTTATTTTCTCGTTAAGGTCTTGGTTCATCTCCCTTCGTGACATGCCCGTGTGCATGTGCAGCGCATCAAACACGCGCTTTGACTCGCCTGACGATACGATGTCGCCGGAAGGGGTTGCCCTAAACAAAACATTGGTTTTTGTTTGTCCTGTTCTGTCGTTAATCACTAATTCTGCGACCTGGTAGACGCGCCTTATGCCTTTTCTCCTGTCACGGTACTTTACAGCGATCAGGTGCAACGCCTCGAGAAGGACGTCCGGTATGCTTATCGGGGGGTTTGTCATTCTTCTCAGGACCTGCTCTGCCGTATCTGCGTGCAGTGTCGCGTAGACTGAGTGGCCCGTGTGCATGGCCTCGAACAGCACTTCTGCCTGCTCGGCCCTTCTTATCTCGCCTACGACTATTCTGTCCGGGCGCATGCGAAGCGAGTTTATCATGAGGTCGAGCATGGATATTTCGCCCTTTCCCTCAGGATTCGGCAGTCTGGTCGTGAGCGGTATCCAGTGCATGAAATCAGGCAGTTGTATTTCTCGCGTGTCTTCTATGCTTATGACCCTGTGGTTCGGCTGTATGAAAGGCATGAGCGTATTCAGCAGCGCTGTCTTGCCCGACGATGTGCCCCCTGCGACTATCATGTTGAGCTCGTACTGAATAGCAAGCCACAGGAATGCCGCAACCTTCGAGTTCGCCGTTTTGTTCGCGACAAAATCAGTCATCGTCCACGGCTTGCGGGCAAATTTTCTTATCGACAACGTATTGCCCTTTGTAGAAATGGGAAAAAGCGTCGAGTTCGCTCGGTCGCCTGTTATCATGTGCGCGTCCAAAAGCGGATTGAGCGTTGTTATCTGCCTGCCGACACGGCGCGCTATGATGCTTGCATAGTTCTGTATCTGCCTCTCTGAAGGCACAAATATATTTGTCTTGAGCCATCCAAATTCCTTATGAAATACCCATATGGGCTCCTTTGACGTATTGATCACAATCTCTTCCAGGCTTTCGTCGGCTATGAGCAGCTCGATTATGCCGAGGCCGAGCATCTCATTGACAAGGGAATGCGTAAGAAACTGCTTCACGTTCTCGCTCACGGTGGGCAGCTTTGAATCTATTATCGTCTGCGTTTTTGCCTCAAACTCTTTTATGAGGTTCTTGATCTTGTTCGGGTCGAACATCTCTTCTGCGCTTATTTTTGCCTCTTTCAGAAGGTCCTCTTTTATCTGGTCCAGCAACGCAAGGGTGGCGCTACTTATCTTAGGAATAGTCAGCTTGTACTGTAACGTGTAGTCGCCCGTATCAGCAACAGTAACGTGTACGTGAATCTTCTCAATATTTATGTAGTAGCTTTTTAGTATCTTGGCCATTTGCAGCACGATCTTTTCTGGGTGATTAACGATAGTTAATCACCCTTAAGTTAGCAGTATCAGGCTCTGTTGAAAACCTATGAAAAAGCATCGACGTAGACCCTTACGTCTTATCGACGTAAGGGTCAGCTAGAGCTATTGTCAAAAGACAATAGCTCTCACGTCGATGCTTTTATTGAGCATTTCAACAGAGCCCAGTATCAGTATTTTCTCTTAAGCACCGGCTTTCCGATGGCTGGATAGTGTATTTCTACGAGGCCGTGGTCTTCGAGTATCTGCGCCCATTCCTCGATTTGTTTGTCCTTGACGTGGAATATTTTTGCAGCCTGCGAGAAATTTATTTTATCATTTTTCATGACCAGCTCAAGCAGCCTGTCGAGCGGCGTCTCTATGCTCTTTTCCAGGTGCGCCTTCTTTTCCTTTTCACTCCTGTGCACGTCTTCTTCCGGGTTATTTGCAGATACCAGGTCCTTTTTGTGACTTTCCTCTTTGTACGTTTCTTCCTCTTCTTCTGGTTCTGCCATCTTTTTGTTCTGCTCGCTGTTAATTATAAGGTTTTTTAGCTTTTCCAGAAGGAACTGCCTGTCCTTTCTCAGCTCCTGATTTTCGTTCCTGAATTCCTCGAGCATGTCTTTTAGAAGCCCAAACGAATTGTCGAATTTCTCAAGTTTTTTCCATGCACCTTCAGGTTCTTTCTTCTCAAAGATGGGGTGCTTGAATATTCTGAATCTTGAGGGATGGGTCTCTTCGGTTTTTTTTTGCGTAGTAAACAACGGCTTCTTCGTTTCTTGCGGTGCACTAAGTTTTACTGGGGTTTTATTTTTGGCTTCCTCGTCAAATTTCCCGTATACAGCCGCCTTTCTTGGCTTCTGCTGCTTCACGGACTTCTCAAACTCACCATACACAGGCATTTTCTTTTTGCCCTTCTTCACGCTTGCCTTTTTTTTCATAGACATCACAGAACCCTTACGGGTTAATGTATATTCGTCAAAAGTGGTATTTATACTTTCTGCATTTGCAGCTTCTGATTTCGTCGTGAAGGAGCATCGACAGCAAAACATATAATAAGAAGCTTGACAAATTATAGATATGCGCGGGCAGGTTTCATTGGAGTACATAGTGATATTTGCATTCAGCCTTATTGCCGTCGGCATCCTGTGGTCATACACGAGCACGAATATAGAGGACGCGCGGTGGGACCTTCAGGTTTCATACGCAAAGTCGGCGATGAGCAAGATAGCCGAGACGACCGAGCTGACATATTTTCAGGGGCCGCCTTCTAAATTTTATATCTATCCAACCTTTCCGGACAACGTAAAGCAGGTCTACATAAATCAGCACAGCATAACGTTTGAACTGAAATGGAAATTCGGCTTTCCAAGAAATATTACAGTCGAGACAATAGCGAACCTTACAGGCGGTTTGTCAACAGCAGCCGGCACCCACAAGGTCCTGGTCCAGTCCGTTGACGGCATTGTCAATATTACTGAAGTCTGATAAAATGGCTCTGTCAAAAGTGTCGACGTAGACCTATACGTCTATCGACGTATAATGCCTCTCACGTCGACGCTTTTGTTGAAATGCAATAATGCGTGGATGACATGAAAGGACAAACATCAGTAGAGTTTATGCTTTTTGTTTTCATATTGCTTCTGATAATAGCCGTTGCGAGCTTTGTCGCCTTCGGCAATGCAAACCAGATATACGCAGACAACATAAACCGCGACGCGCGCAGGGTTGCAGAGCTTGCAGCCATAGAAATAAATACCGCGGCAGGGGTCGGCGACGGCTACAGCCACAGGTTCTCCATGCCCCAGAAACTCTACGGCAACACAAACTACACGGTTTTCATAAACTCCAATCAGCTCTATATCTCTTCCAACGCCAGGACGTACATGATTCCCCTGCTCGCTTATAATATCACAGGCAGCATAAAGTTCGGGGAGAACACGATAAAGAACTCGAAGGGGTTGATACAGCTTGTCTAAAGCCCAGACGATCTCCGGAGATTTTATAATAAGCATGGTCATATTTCTTATTGTCCTCTCGTTGGTAATACCGACGTTCGACCGCATTGCAATCCAGATAAAGGCAGAAGACGACAGAAGGGAGATCGAGACGTTCTCTGTTTTTGCCACAGACGTGATGCTGAAGACAGCCGGCTATCCGCAGGACTGGAATGAAACAACCGTTGGAAGCATAGGCCTTTCTGACGTTTCCGGGCGCATAAACCTGACCAAGATAAAGAGCTTCATGAGAATGGACTACAGGAGGGCAAAAGATCTGCTGGGCCTTGGCGAGCTCGACGTCAACATATCGTTCTACGATATAAACAACTATAACATACTCACAGGCGTTGCGCAGAGCCCTGCCGCGTACTTCTATTTCCAGCAAAATGACGTTGGACAGGCCATAAAAAATTCCGGGCTTGTATGGGACCTTTATTACGGCGGCACAGGCACCCCGGACGCAGGCGACGCACGGAACGTCTACAGCGCATCGCAGGTAAATGCGTTCAACACGATGGTGGCAAACCGCTCTGCGTACAAGACAATCATTATAGAAGAGCCGCAGCTCCAGCAGAGCCAGGTGAATATAAATGACCTGAAGGATTTTTTGACGACAGGGGGAATACTCATTTTTGAGGGAAACCCGGACCTGATACAGTCAGGGTTCTCGATGACCGGCTCGACAACATCTGGTAACAACGCTGTTGTCGTGTCGACAGACGACTTTATTGATGCCAATGTTGGCGACGCAGTCACATTCGCCAGCGCATCAGGTTATTTTTTTGAATCTCCTACTGACGCCGACCTGAAAATAATAGTCGCCGATTCAAGCCAGAATTCGTTCGCGCGCATAGGAAAGTGGAAGCACGGTCTGGGCACGGTATACTATATAACCGACATAAGCGGGAGCAGCAACGGCAAAAGCCTTTCTTCCATCATAAATGCCGCAGGCAGGCGCATGGCGTTCGGCGCGCAGCTGAATACCGCAAGGAGCATATCTTCGACCACAAGGTTTTCGATAATCGACGGCAGGAACCAGATCGCAAGGATTAGCATGCTTGTATGGAAATAATTGATTGTATCCAATAAACGTAGCGGTATACGTCTCTTGACGTATACCGCAGCTAGAGACATCGTCGATAGACGATGTCTCTCACGTTGACCATCATACTTAAAATGGATACAATCTGAAAGAGGTTTTATCATGTCAGAAAATAAGCGCGGCCTTATCTTCACGTTTGACGCATTCTTTGCGTTCCTGATAGTCATAGCCATCCTGCCGCTTGCGTTTATGTTCCTTACAGAGAGAACGTCTGATACGATAACACAGAAGCTTTCGCTCCAGTCAGAAGACGCCGTTGGCGTCATGGCAAACATCAGGGTCGTCGACCTGATAAAAGAGCCTGCCATAGCAGACCTCTACAAAATCGGCGCGATAACAAAGGACGACCTCGGCAAGACGCTGCTCGAGCTCATCGCCGACCTCTGGGCTTCGAACAGCAGCGTAAGCAACACCCGCGCCGCAAATATAACCGAGCAGATATTCAGGAAAATCCTTCCGGGCAATGCCCAGTGGAATGTAAATATCGAGAATGAGGTGCTGTACTCCACGTCCGGCACGTTCGGCAGGTCATCAACCGTGAGCAGGCGCATTGCGTCCGGCTTCCGCAAGGGCCTGCCTTCACAGGGCTTTGTTGCAAGCGCATTCCTGACAAACATTGGTGGAAAAAGAGCGTCGTCGTACTTTTTCTTCGGCGGGTTCGTCGGCCAGGGAAACATCAGCTTCAACGTGTCCGATATTCCTTTCGATGCGAACATGTCGTTCGTCTACATGGAAATGGACGCGGGCAGCAATTTCACGCTGCTGATCAACGGAAACAGCTGCGGGACGTTCAACAAGACAGCTTCAGGACTGTCTGGCGACAGCTGGACCATATATCCAGGCTCGTGCCTTAGCGCCATCGTAGGCGGCTCGAACAACACATTCCTGATAAGCTTCGCCACAAACGACAGCACAAAGCAGTACGTAGGAGGCGGATTTATTCGTGTTGTATATCAGACAAAGCAGCTGGTTCCTGTCTCTAACGTCACAAGGTATTATCTCCCGGGCATACAGGGCGCGATAAACTATTACGATTCGTTCTACATCCCGGGCAACCTCACAAGCATGAGTGTGCATCTCGAGTTTATTACAAGGTTTTCTCTTTCAATGTTAATCAGCAACGTAACCGTTTATAACACGACAGGCAACACCACAAACCGAACCGTTGACATTTCCGACTCGGTCCTGCGGACAAAGCTGAACTATTCGGAGCTCAGCAAGGAAAACGTCCTTCTCAGGATAGGTACCGTCCAGCAAACAGAGGGTAACATCACATTTGCAAGCACCACAGACGCGATAGTGGTGGCTGGCGACTCAAATTCCATGGGCATCTGCGACATCATTAACGGCTCGCTCAGCGTCTGCGGGATCGGCGGCAATGCAACAAGGCTTGCAGCAGCAAAAGTGGCCGAAAAGATATTTGCAGGGATCGTGATAAACAATTCCGGCAATCGCGTCGGAAGCCTCTCTTACCACAACAACATAAACAACCCCGACACGCAAGACCTCACTTCAAACCTCACCCTGATCACACAAAAGATTGATGACATACACGCGCAGGGTGCCTCCAAGCGCTGCTACGCCTGCGGCATAGCAGAAGCGCGCAGAAGGCTGATACCAGCAGGAACATCCGTGCCTTCGGGCGCTTTGTCGCCTGCCGGGCCTGGAAGCCCGTATACAAACAGGCGCGCGGTCGTGATGATGGCAGACGGCAACGCTGATTTCTGCGACAACACAGACACATCCGTTGGCGCGTATAACCAGAACTGTGGCGTCGCAACCGCAAAGCAGCAGGCAATAAACTTGGCGTGCCAGGCAGGCAACCACTCTGCGTACAGCCCGTCGGGCCGCCCACTCGTCATTAACACCGTGCTTTTCGGCTCAGGCGCGACCACGGACAATTCCACACTGATCAAGATCGCGAACTGCACGGGAGGGACGTTTTTCGTGAGCCAGAACTTTTCCGAGCTGGTCAACATATACAGTGGCATGGGCGGGACGCTTTCAAATATCACCTACGTGCAGCAGACCGTCAATTTTTCATCAGCCGGCGAGTCTGTTCTCTACAGGAATTCATACATCGATTACCAGTACGCAAAAGAAGAGCCGCAGATAGATTACCAGGAAATACAGGTCGACCAGGAAACCAACAAATTCGATTCGTGCAACGGGGCGTTCTTCATCCCGGCGCAGATGCGCGTTGTTGACGCAAAGGTCACTTCGTACTCATCAGATTTCTGGACATCGCTCGTGACAGTAAATTATACGGATGTGGTTGTGTTCAACCTTTCGAAATTCCCAAACCTTATAACAGACCTTGGCGATCCGTTCCGTGTCCAGATTCCGCCGGGGCTTATGCTGTCTAATAAAACAAATAACATAACTGTGCGCATTGCCGCCAACCAGTCCGGCCTCAGTAGCAGCTGCTCATCAGGCAACAGGATGATATACTCAGCGCGGATCCGGGCGTCTGTGCCGTTTGGCTCGCTCTTTACAACCATGTCCGGCAAAGTAGTAAGGGTGTACCACGACATTGACCACGACGGCGTCCAGGACGGCTACACGGACATCACGGCAGGCGGCAACCTGCAGAATTTCAATTCAACGGTGAGAGCGGTTGACACGCTTGACCCGCAAAACGACGCCGTAGACAACGCTCTTGTTCGGCTGCTGGACTACCTCAATTTTATCTCAGGCACAGGAGTATCAGGCTCATCGACGAATCCGATAGACGTCGCGCTGTCAAATATAGAGATAACCATAACAGGAACAGGAATACCATTCGGCTGGGGGCCGCTCGACATAAGGTTTGTCGTAGGATTTTGATGACGAGATGATGAAAGTAAAACAGTATCTCCGAAAGTTGGATTACTGCCTCTTTGCAGTAATCCTCTACCGAGGTATACGCCAAGAGGCGTATACCTCACTTTCGGAGATACTGTAAAAGATATAGAATGAAATGATGAGAATTGATTTTGGTGTTTGAAATGAGAGGCATATTTTATACAACGGCAACAGTAATCTTTGTAGCGCCGATTGTGCTGATAATAACCGTCTACCTTGCGTCTGTCCAGACATCCGCCGGCGGACTGACGACGAAAGCGTTGGGGGACAGGCTCGCGGGCTACGCGTCTTCTGTAGACAACGACATACCACGCGCGATGAATATAATAACCCGCCGCTCAATCCAGGCAGCCATTGTCGACATGGAGTCAACCGGCCAGCCAATGATCAATGCAGAAGAGAGAATAGTAGAGCTCATGATGAACGGCACGATATACGGCAATATTACTAATCTCAGCTCCCAGGACTTCACGCTGCGCTCGTGGTCGTCCGAGCTCGCGGCCAAAGGGCTCGTCTACGGCTTCAGGACAAACGTCACGGTCATCAGCGTGGTCGTTAGGCCTTATGACACGTACAGGCTTGGCGTGAACCTGAGATTGTTTGTGAACGCGAGCGACCGCGCAGGCACTATGAAACTAGAGCGCATCTACAATACAACAGTTCCCGTCTCGATAGAGGGCATAATCGATCCGCTCTACATGCTGAAAACAAACGGCGTTTTCAAGGTGCCCGTGACCGCCCCGAATATAACTGTGTACGGCGTTGCTGCCTTAGACAGGGCGATAGCAGAAAAGTTCTACACGCCATCCACGAACGGGCCAAGCTTTCTTGACCGATTAGAAGGGCGGCTGTCGATATCGCCGAAGTACGCAGGCATGACTAATATCGGTCTGGAGACAATCGTGAACCTGCCCGAGCTGCAGGCAAACGGCTTTGCCATAAAGCCTGACCAGAGCGACGTTGATTATATTTATTTTGACGCACTCGAACAAACAGGTTCTGTCGTCAGCGGCTCGTCATACGCATGGCTGCGTCTCGATGCGGCGCACAAGTCGAAGTACGGCGTATGATGAAAAATACTTTAATTCCAAAGAACCCAAAATTAATAAATAGTAGTCTGGCTCAATTAGTAAAATGCGGTACTGCAAGGAATGCGATATAAAATATTTCACGGCAGATGTCACAGCGTGCGCAAAATGCGGAAAAGAGCTTATCGATGGCGATGCTGTATATCCGAAAGAGGCAAAAAAAGGCTTCAGCAACAAAGAGCTGTCCTATCCAAAGATTATGGCGTTGTCTGTCCTTGCCGTTATTCTCCTGGGCGCGGCGGCTATTTTTATGCGCTCTTCCACCGCAAACGTAATCGCAGAATGCACAGAGGTCGAAGAACAGTATTTTGAGGAAGTGCCATACGAAGTGGACGGCGTTTACGCTTATTATCCGAAATATAGTGTCTTGAGCCATTTGCTTTACGAGCAGTGGAACAACCAGATCGGGGCCTATTATAATTACACGATAACCCTTCAGAACACAGACACTGATGATTACTATTATACTGTGCAGTTTCTCCTTGACACGTCAGAGCACGGCAAGATCAACAGCCTTGTCAAAAAATTAGTGAAGAAAGGAACGAACGAAAACTTTGAGGCGTACTTTGACACAGACCTGCGCGAGCAGGTTGACGGCAGATTCGTCGTCTACCCGGAGCCCGTGCAGAAGGCCGGGAAGATCATCCGCTTCGAGAACAGGTCGCTGACAAGAACGATAACAAGGTGTTAAATAGTATCTCCGAAAGTTGGATTACTGCCTGTTGGCAGTAATCCTCTACCGAGGTATAACGCCAAGAGGCGTATACCTCACTTTCGGAGATACTATTAAAGTAATTCAGCCGGCATGCTTAATCAAGGTATTTTTTTGTCTGCGCCTGCTCCGTAGACAAACTGCGCCAGTTTCTTGAATTCATCCTGGTGCTTTGGGCTATGAATGACAAAAGGCGTCTTTGATATGGTGCTCTCAACCATTTCATCCATGTACGGTATCTCGCACAGTATATTTGTCTGCGTCATCTGCCTGAATTCCTCCGTGCTGAGTTCGTAGTCCTTTTTCCTTCTCATGTTTATGGCTGTGCCCAGGGGGTTGACATTAAATTCGCCGCACAGCTGTTTGCATTTTATAACGTCCGATACAGAGTGAACAATCGGCGTGGCAACGATAACAGACTCACTGCATAATTCTAAGGCGTATCCGCACTCTTTGCCGAATCCTGGCGGGGTATCTATTACAATAAAATCGTATCTATTTTCAAGATTTTCGATTATCTGGGGCATCTTTTCATGGTCCAGGTCCTTTGAATCATCCAGTTTTAGCGATGCAGGAAGCACGTCTACGCCGGAAGGATTGCTGTATACGGCGTTTTCAGGCTCGACGTGCCCTCTCAGCACGTCATTAATCGTGGTCGGCGTGGAGAAAATGCCGAGGTACAGGCTTACGTGCGGATTGCTGATGCTGCAGTCAGCAAGAAGAACGCGCGCGTTATATAATTTTTTCAGCATGGCGGCAAGGTTTATCGCAATTACAGTCCTGCCGGCGCCGCCCTTGCCCGACATCACGCCTATTATTTTTGAATTCATTTTTGCCATAGTAATTAATTGCGATTCGTTATATTTATTTATATCATGCGCGCATATTATCTTTATGTATCAACATTACAAAAGCATTACAAAAGGATTGAATTCCATATTCGTATGATGATGGTCGACGTAGACATATACGTCTGTTGACGTATATGTCAGCTAGAGGCATTGTCGACAGACAATGCCTCTCACGTCGACCATCATACTTTAATGGAATTCAATCTTACAAAAGTTTGAAGGCGGCATAGATATGTCATTGGAACTAGTTGCATACCTCAACATCATAGCAAGCATAGTCATATTCATAAGCTGCGCTTACGTTTATCTCAACTGGTCAAGAAAAAACGCCAGATTTGCCAAAGCCTTTCTCCTGGTCGGACTCCTGAATCTTGCAAGAGGCGCGCTGGGATTTTATGAGCTAAGCCCGATAGACAATATGTTGTATTCTGCGGTTTCATCATTTTTTATTGTCACGCTTTTGTCTTATATAGTCTATCTCCTGCATCCGAAATGCAAGATAATGTTTCTGCTCTATTCCATGTTTTTTTACGCCGTGCCAAGCATTCTTTCCGGCAACATATTTGCCGCCCTTATAATTATCCGCATGATATGCCTTGTTTATCTGCTCCCGTTTTTCGTTATTCTCATGCTCCTAAGGACAGGCGAGCTGCGGCTCATAGCCTTCGTAGTCATTATAGGCATCACGGTTTTCCTGTCGGCTCTTCCGTTTTCTTTGCTTATAGACCCGGCAGGCCTGCCGCTTTTCATCCCTTACATATTTTTCACCGCCGCGTACATCGGCTTCGCACACCTCTCTGCCCATGATCCAAACCTGTTTATGGAGAAAATAGAAGTTCGAAAAAAGAGTGATAAAAAATGAAAGGCTCAGATACGATCTACGTGCTTGCAGTCATATTCACATTCATAATCGGACTGCTGTCTTTTATATTCCTGCAGCTCAGTTCGGCACAGCAAGATTTCGGGGCAAAATACCAGACGCTTGTGGAATTCCTGGACATGCCAAAGGACGCGCTCGATAAAATCGTGTCAGGAAACAGCCTCGTGGGCTCGTTCTCATACGTGGACGCGTTCGAGACCGAGGACATAATTGCGATCACGGTAAAGAACTCCGGCGACGTGCCACTGTCCGGGTTCAAGGTCTTTGCTGAGAACGCAGAGATCCTGACCGATATAGCGCCTGACATTCTTTACCCGCAGTCAAAGGGTATTATAGTGCTCGATAAATTTTCTAATATGCCTGCGTATGCGAATAAAACCATTACGATAAAAACAAACCAGAATGCCGAGATAAGGATAAAGCTGAAGTAATTATAATACCCTTTCATGCATTTCTTTCCGGATTCTTTTCACGGGTTTCTGAAAAGTTCAGAAATGAAGAAAAAATTATATAGCATGTTTGCGCGCCTACGGCTCCACCCGCACCCTTACAACAACCTTCTTTGCTTCTTCTAGGTCTTTTCTTATCCTGCGTTTCTTCCTGATTTCCCGCACGAGCACGATCACAGCGATAGCGCCGATGGTTGCAGCGCCGACAAGAAGCATGGGAATTTCTTTGACGGTTTCTGTCACGGCTGCTGTCGGCTTTATCGTCGAGGTCGTCTGCTCAATGGAGGTAAATACAAACGGGCTTGTAGTATTGATGATCTTCTTGACGTTGTATGTGATATTCCTCTCCTCAAATGGTTTGAGGCTGAAGAACGTGAACTCAACGACCGGGTCAGGCTGTATTATGCGCGAAGGCTGCTGCGAGAACACGATCTCATCAACGTGCGAGGCGATTTTTTTGTCTATCTTTTCGACGATGCTCAGCGATTCAACTGGCTTTTCCTTGTTTCTGACTTTTATGACGAGGTTTGTCTGCTTCTCAATCTCTTTTACTTCCACTGTTTTTGAGATGAAAACATCTGCCTGTGATGCTGTCTGAAGCGCATTTATTCTCACTATAGTGAAGAAATCCCGGATGAACCGGCCGTTGTCAAATCTTATTTTAAGCTGGTAATTGCCAGGTATGATATTCTGCGGAATATTCAATGAAACAATAACCACGTGGTCGTTCCCGGCGCCTATCGAGAATGAGCCGTCAGCAATGGAAAACCATTCAGGCGGTATCCCCTCGATTGCCGTTCTTACATTGGTTATTGGCTGGTCTTCCGGATTATGCACCACAATGCTTTCTGTTCTCTGCTCGCCAGGGTTCATCTCAACAAGCATTGGCATGCTGGCAAACTGAAGGAACTCAATTGTGGGCGGCGGTATATCCGGCGCCTGCGACTCGTCTATTATTCTGGTTACTATGACGGATGTCGCTCCTACGGGCGCAATGGTGCCAGTGCCTGTCAAAGTAGTAGCTGTTGGCGTTGCCAATATTTTCAGTGCCGACGTCCTGTTCGGTGTTGTGAGCGTATTATTGTTTTCGTCAGTAAAAATAATGTATGCCGATACGGTGTAGTCGCCTACAGGCGTGCTGCTGACGCTAAAAATCAGGGTATTGTACTGCAGCAGCGCCAGGGTCTTGTTTCCTTCTATGGTTGTCGATGTGCCCTGCCTTGAAAATATAAGCGTCCTGCTGGAATCAAATATGTTTATGGCAGGAATTATCCTTGACGAGGCGTTGCCGATGTTTCGTGCCGTAAGGCGGAAGAATGCAGTCGTACCCTGATATGCGTTGTGGTCGTTCAAGAACTCAGAAAACTCTACAAGGCCCACGTATACAGTCTTGTAGCCTGATATTCCGGGAAATTCCGTATGTGTTATGCTTACGGAAATATTATAGTATCCCAGATTTTCAAAGCTGTGATTCATCGAGTAATTTCCAGTTCTTGTTGGGCTTAAAATAAACGATGTGCGGTTTCCCAACGGGCTCCTGATTGTTATATTAATAGTAGCATTCTCCACAGGCTTGTCGAGCGAGTCTACTAATATTATTGACAGTGCCTGGTTGCCGGGCTTGTCGAGGTCAAAAAAATCCAGGCGCGCATGGAGAGATTTCTCGCCGACAAGGATTCTCAAAGGAACACTGGTGGAATCCGCTGCTACTGTCGATGAAATTATCAGTATCAGAAATAAGAGCAGCAGTGAATGCACATTCATAATAACTCTATTTTCAGGAGAATTTATATAATTAGTATGAAAGAATGCTGCTTTTATAGTTCTACACATGTCCAGATTCTTTTCGGGGTTCACTATAATGGCTATATGAATTTTGCATCATGAATCAGGTTTTTGAAACAGAAAACCAGAAAGATTGTATCCAATAAACGTATGATGATGGTCAACGTAGCGGTATACGTCTCTTGACGTATACCGCAGCTAGAGACATCGTCTATCGACGATGTCTCTCACGTTGACCATCATACTTAAAATGGATACAATCAACCAGAAACAATCTTCGGATTTCTTTACTTCACATCAACTATCACACGAACATACGGTCTTCCAATAACAGCCGATGAAACGTCAACGTATTTTGTCAGGTACTGCCTCACCCATCGCTGGCTGTACTCAGCAGGCGGAGTGCCAGGATTTATGCCTACAACGTATGTGCCTTTTGGCGTATCAGGTTTAATCTTGATATGAACAAGAACCCTTACAGTCCAGTTGTAGCCGAAGATCGGGTTTACAGACTCCAGAAGAAATACACTAGGATTTGTTGTGACTTCAAAATAATCCTTTACCTTTTCCGGGTCCTGCTCGATAACCATCTGCGTGCCATTTAAATCGGTGTTTGGTATCGCTGAAATAGTCGGATAGACTACATCCATTTTCATTCCTTGATATGTCTCTACCAGCCAGGATGTGTGGAAGAATGACGCTACGGTGAAGTCGTCGCCAGGCGACGCCTCTGTCCCTATATCGCCCGGATAAGCGCCGTAGCCGATGCCATAGAATCTGCCTCTAGAGGGGTTCGCTATCAGGTTTATATTCTCCTCGAACAGCGGGTAGAATTCAGGCTGCTTCCAGTATTTTTCCTCAAGGTTTACGAGATCGATTATTCTGCCAATGCCTATTAACAAATCTACAGGATAGAAATCGCTTGGAAATGCAGGAAGATTTCTATAGACCGCAGAAGGCAGATAATCCGGCCTTGTGGTCTTTGCCTGCGCAGCCTCAAGCTCGGCCTGAATCTTCTCCTCGATTGTGCCGTAGTTTTTTGTTTCCGCCGGCTTGCTCAGTGCAGTATAGCCGATAACCGTTACGCCTAGAATAATAATTATAGCAAGATACGCTAGCTGGCTGTTTATTTTTTTTCTGTTTTTTTTCATGATCACACCAAAATCTGCACTATAATTAATAAACATTAAGATATAAAAAACTACTTTCAGAACAAGCAGAATCTCATTTACAAGTAAGTCGAAAGAACGCCCGCTGATTTAGCTGCAGGATGAAAAATGCTGAAACGACAGGCTAATGTTTTGCCTTGATGCACGCCAGCCCCTTTAGTGGCTGGTGATTGACTATCCCGTCACGCTGGTGTGAACTAGATTCACGGTGCTGTCTGTGCCAACAGCTACGGTGCTATTGTAATCCGCCCAGAGCCAGACATCACGAAACGACCCGCCTGCCCCGCCGGTCGTGCTCAGGTTCGCAACAGCTACGTTGCCACCAGCCGTGACATTTACGCAGGCCGTCGTGCTTGGTATGACAGACGCTGTGCAGCTCGACTGGTAAGCGCCGTCAGCCCAGCCCGCCCTCACCGTAACGCCAGCCGGCAGTGCTGTCGAAAAGTTCACAGTTATGTTCAGATAAGTATTCCCGGTATTCGTGTAGTTGAATATCGGTATGGCAGCTGTCTGCTGCGCGCCGCCCGCAGGTGTCGCATTTAATTTGATCGTATTGGTTATAGTGCTGTTGAACCTTATCGTCGTTGTTGTCTGCCCTGAAGAGAACGATGTCGCATTGTTGCCCGGCACCGAGAGCGTAAATGAAATCGTTGTCGGCAGAAGAAACCTCACAGGCGTCGTTATCGTGTCTGCGAACGCTATTAATGACGACGCCAGAACCACGACTAAAAATACAATTGCAATTTTCGACTTCATTTATTCACCATTTCTGAGATTATATGACAATGAACAGTATATATAATTTACTGTAAAGCTGTGGTAGGATTGTATCCATTTTACAGTATCTCCGAAAGTTGGATTACTGCCTGTTGGCAGTAATCCTCTACCGAGGTATACGCCAAGAGGCGTGTACCTCACTTTCGGAGATACTATTTTAAGTATGATGGTCAACGTGAGAGACATCGTCGATAGACGATGTCTCTAGCTGCGGTATACGTCAAGAGACGTATACCGCTACGTTGACCATCATCATACGCTTATTGGATACAATCCTGTGGTAGCTTATCTGGTGCATTATCAAAAATTATATAAGACGGGCGACCGATATTATTATCAGTTAATATTATCGGTTTTATCGGTTGTGTTCTTGTGAACGAAACATTGCTCAGAAACAAAATAGTGAAGCTCCTGAAAGGCAGCGACGGACTCACGATAAGCGATGTATCGCGCAAGCTGGATATCCACTATACGACCGCTTCCAAATACCTCGCCGTGCTGGAGGCCGAAAAGAAAGCTTCCCGCAGGAATATCGGCATGGCCAAGCTGTTCAGGATCAACGCAGGCGGTGCGCGAAGATGAAACACAATTTTTACCTCCTGCTGATAATATTTGCACTTCTAATGCCATATACAGCTCATGCAACAAGAGGTATTGTCGTATACATGAATACAACCAATTCCGCAGTTGTCCCGCAGTACAGGCTCTGGAATGGTACTGATTTTGGCGCAGAAACATCAACAGGCATATCAGCAGGAACAGTAGGATATCTAAAGGTTGTGACAAGCCCCAAGAGGGATGAGGCCATCATGGGCATACAGGACGCAAGCGGTGACATAATCTTTGCCGTCTACAACGGCACATCAAATACATGGGACAATTCTGTGAATGTCACGCGCATTATCGGTCGCAGCACGTTCGTTATCGGCAGGGCATTTGACATAGCGTACGAAAACATATCAGGCAACGCGATTGCTGTGTTCCGTAATGGCTCAACAGGCGCATCTGCAGAAGTAGATGGTGTTTTTCGAATATGGAACGGCACAAAATGGGATACTGTGAATCGCGGCATCGCGAGCGACAGTTGCGCAGGCGGACCGAGCTGGGTCCGCGCAGAGGGCAAGCCTAATTCCAATCAGGTTGTTGTCGTGACTTACAATGTCACAACCAACGATATCTGCGGCCAGGTCTGGAACGGAACAGCATGGGGCAGTGCACAAACATTCACGCTGAGCGGAGAAACGACAACGCCGAAAAGAATATTTGACATAACATCAGAAGGGCTTACAGGCAGGATGATGGTCGCATGGGCTGACGGAGCGGCAACAGTAGCCAACAGCACGACGTGGAACGGAACAACATGGACTCAGCAGGGAGCTTTACCCGTAGGCGGATTGACACTTGCTTCATCTATTCAATGGATAGAGCTTGGAAATGATATCGCTTCTGACAGGATAGTCTATGCAGGCGTAGACGGCGGAGCTGACCTCGATGTCTGGCACTGGGACGGCACAACATGGGGAACAGGCGCAGAGCCTGATTCTGCAATAGAAACAATAGTTACCAAGGATATATCAGCAGGCTTCTACAACGGCACAGGAGATGCGTTCGAAAGCGATGGCGTTTCGCTATATGGAACTGGCGCTGCAGGCGATGGCGACTTTGGATATGTAGACTGCCAGAATAACACCACGTGCCAGGCAGGCACGTGGACAGTGAGGTCATCCGTTACAGGCTGCGGTGCAAATATAAACTGGGTGAAAATCGACCAGGACCCTTATAACAGCTCGGAAGCCATGGCCGTGACCGTGTCCCAGGGAGCATCGCTCAATGCATGCGTAAGGCGATTTAACAACACCGGCTGGAGCTCAACAACTGTAATTGGCAATGCACCTGCAAGAAACGAATCTGCATTCTTCGCTTACAATAGATTTACTTCAACACCTTCGCTAAAAGCAAACGGCACGATAACAGGCGCAAGCACAATTTTAACAGGTCAGTCTACTGTAGTCACGGGCAGCTGCGAATCCAACACAACAACAAGCGCGCAGAATGTAAATATCATTTTGCAAAATTCTACAGATAATTCTTCATTTACAACTATATCAACAACCAACACACAACCGATTTATGCGAACGTCTCTTCTTATTCTATCGACACGCTCACGAATGCAAATTCCACTGTATTTTTCTTTAACGTAACTGCAAACAAAGTAGGCACACATACATTGAGAATCCAGTGCAACGCAACTAATACTGTACCGATTGCAGCAAATACAACAGGCGCAAATCTTACAGTAACTCAGGCCTTTGGCTATCTTAATGTCACATTGGTAAGCCCCAGCGCCGCTTCGACCAATGTAAACCAGGATCTTACGTTCACAGTCAACGCATCTGTTATGTGCCAGCGAGACGATACCAATCCGACAGCTATCTGCGATGCTGTGAATGGAACAGTGCGCAGGAATTCTACTGCCGGAGGCCAGCCGAACACAAACCTGCCTGCAAGCAGCGGCACACCATTCTTCACCGTCCAGGCGAATCCCCAGACCTGCGGCGTAATGAACATGACAAATCAAAATTGCTCTCTCCAGTGGACCGTCAACGCAAGCGGTTCGATAAACAGCAATTGGACTCTGGATGTAAATTTGACGAGCAACAACACAAACACAATAAGTGACGATACAACAAATTTTGAGATAATAATTACAGGCGCTGCTGCAATCGACGTATCCTTTGTTCTCTTTATACCAGCTACAAATTCTTCATTTTATAACAGCACGTCATCGCCTACAACAGGTACTGTAATTTTTAACAGCACAAATACAAACGGAATAAAAATCAATGCGACATGGGCACAAACAGGCGTTGCGCAGAACTCGACCGTGTCAATATTCCGCTACAGAAACACAGGTAACACAGCACTAAATATAACGCTGAACTTCTCCGCCACACTGCCATCGGGCGTCACTGTCAAGGCTGCATGGAATGACACATCATACCAAGCAACATGCACATTGTCAGCGCTTAACGGCACATCAAATGATGCTTGCACCAATATTACAGCAGGCCCTGTTGTCAGGGTCGCAAACTTGTCGGCAGCGGACGCGCAGCGCGACATCTGGCTGTGGGCTGACTACAGCAACGTAGCGGTTAATACGGATACGACTGTGAATCTACAACACGTGAGCGGCCAGGCTTAAATGCAAAGAAGTGGGGTTTGTGGTTTCACTATAATGCATCATCGCCCTTTAGTGTGGAGTAATTGAGATCGTAATTGAATCGTAATTCGTGGACGACTATAAATTATTTCAAAACTATATGTCGTTATGTCAAGATTTATCACATTTTTACTTATTTTGCTTGTTGTATTCATATCAATGTGCGCGCAGCAGGAAAATGAAATGAACATAACAGAAAACGAAACATCTAAAACAAGCAGGCCTTACTATAATTTGTCAGGTGAAATTTTTTCTAATCTTCCAGAATTCCCGGATGATTTCTATTCTGTGGACGATAAAGTGTATAGGCTTGCAAATCTCAGAGAATTAAAAGATATAACGGAACAATACTACAAGCAGCCCGAATTCTACCCGACATTCGAGACACAGGGAATAGAAATGATAAAGAACCCGCCTCCTGACAGGATAGGCATATCAGGAATGGGCGCTTATCCCGGCGAGCAAACATTCACAACGGCAAAAGGCCAACAATTCACGGCAACTGCTTTCTTTCACGCATCATGGATGGTGCAGACTTATCAGGGGATGAAAATAAGGAAAACTTTTGATGCAGAATATTTCAGCGTTTCTGCAGATCCGGAAACATTTCTTCTAGGGCCGTCGTATCCTGTTTTTGACAAAGACTGGGCGCAGAAAGTCGTCATAGGCATCAACGTCAGAAATGATACACCGAGCGGAAGATATACCATTGGGATCGATCCCGGCACGCCTTCTGAGGAATACGAAAATCTGTGGCGCTCAATATACGGCTCTAGGTACGTAAATGCATTCTCCGGAATAGACCGCCATTATCTTACAATAAGCATAGACGTGGCATAAGGCGTATGAATCGCGCAAAAAATTCTTCATACTTCTTCATACGATATCAATGTTATATACAACTGCGGTCAGAAGAATAGTATGGAGCCGTTTTACGAGTCAATCATAAGCAGAATTTATCATCACAATTATTGCCTGGTTGGTGTAACGAACAGCGGTCGTGTGCTCAGGCTTGACCCCGCGCATCAGAATACAGAACTATACGTATTGGGGAGAATCTTGGAGTTCCACCCAAACGGCGATCCAAGCGGACCGTGCCGTGTTACTATTTATGATAAGGGTGGCGTGACAAAGGTCGGCGACGATTACCTTTTTCTATAGATGTAGCAATAAAAAATCATTTAATTGTGATAGAAATAACTATTTATAAGTGATAACTTTAAACACCTTTCCTAATAAATTAGAAACGGTGTGTTATGAACAAACAAGACGATAACAAGAACGTTGCAGAAGCTTTGGGTGTGTGGACGATAGATGATAATTTCACGCCATTGAGTGTAGGACAGGCAAAAACACTTATGAACGGCGAAAGCCTACATACAAATCAAGAATATGTTATCGAAGCAAATAGAAAACTGGCAAAAATATTCGGACACCCGTTCTACAATTCTATTTTTGATTTATTTAGGTCGCAATTTAAAAGGAAGGACACTACAGAACAATACGTAAGTGCAATACGTGCTGTAGGTGAATTACAAGCACCAATCAATGCACCTTTTACAAATATTATGAAGTATACTCTTGGAATAAAAGACGATGTTCCGACGTATACACGCGAAGAAATGATAAAAATAACAATGAGAAACAGTCTTGCTAGTTCAGAAACAGAGGCTGAGAATTTTGTTGATACATTGCTATCAAGGTTCTTATATCGTGGTGGGGTTGAGCATTGGTTTGAAGACGAAGCATCCTATTTTTTGAAAGACACTATAAGTTCAACGCAGCGCGCGGCATTTATGGAAATCAGAAAAGAAGGCAAAGAACCTCGTTATGCACCTGTTGTTTTAAGAGACAGTCACTGTGTATACTGAGATAATTAGAACGCAGGCAAATCCTTTGACAATCCTTTTCTTTCCCGTATTCTCTGTATAACAGACAGCTTCAGATCTTCTGGTATTCGTTCAAAAGCCACGTCAACGAGTGAATAAAATCCTTTCCCGCCTGTCGCTGATTTTAATTGCGCCTCGAACCCGAACATCTCCGCGACAGGAAGCTTGGCCTGCACGATCGCAGCGCCCAGCTCTGTTTTTACATCAATTATCTGCCCCCTTCTGTTCTGGACAAGGCTCATTGCATTGCCCATAACGTCTTCAGGCATGTCAAGCCGTATTGTCTGGACGGGCTCGAGCAGCGTGGGCTTTGCACTAAATATCGCATTTTTTAGAGCGTCGCTGATTGCAGGAATAACCTGCGCTGGTCCTCTGTGTATCGCATCCTCGTGAAGCTTGGCGTCGGTGAGCTTGACCTTTATTGCAGAGCATGGTTCCCCGCAGAGCGGGCCGTTATTCATGACATTGTCAAATGAGTCAATTATGAGTTCCATTGTCTCATTGAGATACTGGATTCCTTTTGAGACATCCAGAAGTGCGTTCCTGTTGTGCAGATCTTGTATCGACTTCGCCTCATCGCGCAGCATTCCTGCCTCTACAAATTTCGGTACATTCTCCTTGAGATATTTTAGTATGTTTTTTTCCTTGATCTCGCCGCTTACAATGGCTTCGTATACGCCCTGTTCCAGCGGCTCTGCAAATAGATAGAACCGATTGTGTTTGTTTGACGACTTTCCCTCGCAAACAGGGCTCGCCGCCCTTACGGTCTCGCGGTAAATGACAATGGGCGGTGAAGCCGTGACTTCAATGCCTTTCTCTTTCAGGGGTCTTTCGATTTTTGCATCGATGTGAAGTTCGCCCAGTCCTGAAACCAGATATTCTCCTGTCTCTTCGTTGATTTTTACGTTCAGTGTGGGGTCCTCGCGGCTCACCTGCTTTAGAAACATGATCAGCTTTGGCAGGTCCTTCGGGTCCTTGCACTCCACGCTCTTTGTTACAACTGGCTCGAACATGTGCTTTATCGCTTCAAACGGCTCTATCTCGCGGTCGGCGTCACAGATAGTCTCGCCGGAGAATGCGTCATTAAGGCCTACAATGCCCACGATATTTCCGGCCGGAATCTCGTCCATCTGTATCCTCTGCGGGCCTTTGTAGATGGAAACCTGCTGGACACGGCGCGTGACGTGCTGTCCAACAAGACGGACTTCCTGTCCTTTTTTTATTGTTCCAGAAAAAATGCGGCCTGCTGCAACGATGCCTGCATGAGGATCAGGCACGACCTTTGTAATTATTATCGCCAATGGCCCGTCCTTGTTCATGGAGAGCATTGATTTGCCTATCTCTCCGTTTGTGTCGCCGTGCCATATTTGCGGGACCCTGTACTTCTGCGCGTCCTGCGGGTTTGGCAGGTGATTGACAACCATGTTCAATACGATCCTGTGCAGCGGCGCGCGTTTTGAAAGCTCTTCGTCCTTCCCGTTTGTTGTGGCATCAATAATATCCTTGAACGTTATGCCGTGCTTCTTCATGTAAGGAATAGAAATTGCCCATTTTCTATATGCAGAGCCGAATGCAACCGACCCGTTTTCTACATTCACCAGGCACTTTTCAGCGAATTCCTGTTCCGCATATTTCTGGATAAGCCTGTTGACATTAGTAATTATCTGTACGAACCGCTCCTGCATCTTTTCCGGTGTGAGTTTTAGTTCACGGATCAATCTGTCAACTTTATTGATGAACAAGACAGGTTTGACACGCTCACGCAATGCCTGCCTGAGTACGGTCTCTGTCTGCGGCATCACGCCCTCGACAGCGTCTGTCAGTATTATTGCGCCGTCTACAGCACGCATAGCCCTCGTGACGTCCCCGCCGAAATCCACGTGGCCAGGCGTGTCGATAAGATTGACCAAATAATTCTGGGGGTGACTGACGCCTTTGGCGTCTATCGTTTCTACTTCATGAACCATGCTCACGTTGGCGGCAAATATAGTTATTCCTCTCTCCTGCTCCTGCTTGTCAAAGTCCGTGAATAATTGCTGCCCTGCCAGCTGTTCTGATATCATGCCAGCGCCCGCCAGGATGTTGTCTGTCAGCGTCGTCTTTCCATGATCTATATGGGCGGCGATGGCTATGTTTCTTATATGCTGCGGCTGCTTCATCAATTCTGCAATTTCTTCTGTCCTGTCTTTTGCCATTTCTGATTCTCCTTTAATTATATGAGAAAATTCTGGTGTACTTTGTTACTTTTTTAATTGTTGTACCTTGATTATAAAGATAACAGAAAAAGACACCTATATCTTTTGACGGTCAATAAAACAACAAAACACCTTTCATCATACATCACTTTCAAACTTTTCAGGAAAAGGTCAATCAAAAACTTTCTCAAATTTTCTTACTCGATTTTCTTTTTTAAAGAAAATCGCTTGATTAAACTTCTTCCCCAAAGAAGTTTATACATGGAATACCACTATCTTTAGACAGTGAATTACTAAGTGGTATTCCTGTATAAGAGAATCCACCATCTTCAGATGGTGGATTCTCTTTATATTGAGTAGAAAGGTTAAAATAGGTTTTGTTTTTACACGCCGTAAGAATAAGCCCGTTCCATAGCCTCTCAGTATGCAAACAGCCTTTCGTAAACTCCAGGCGGTATCCTTTCCTTGTGTTCAGGAAGCATCAGGAGATCTATGAATGCATGCTTGCCCCTTACGGTCCCTTCATTTATGTCACCATAGACAGAGCATACTTCCACGCGGCTTTTGTCTAGTACATTACACAATCTGTACATCACACTACGATTTTCATTTTTGCAGATTACGCTGATGGGTACTGGACGCCTTCCAACTCCTGTATACTGGCGTATAACTGTAAAATCCCCATCCGTTGTTATCAATATATCTTGCCCAAACACACGACCACTTACATAATCTTCTATTAGTAATACATATAGTTTTTGTCAATTTCCTAAACAAAAACAACAAAATACGTATTAATTATAAACAAATGTTTGTTTTTTAAGCTTCAGAATACAATATATTAAACAATCGTACACTAACCCGACGCATTTTATGCGTCAATTTGTGTCTGTCGCGTGCAGGTTTGCCAAAGAACCTTCGATTCTTTGAGCATATTGAAAATCTTTGAGGAAGTATTAAGTCTAGTAAGCTTTTTAGAAAAAAGCTTAAGCAAAAATTTCAGGAGAGGATTAAGTCTAGATTTTGAAAATCTTCTAGGAGGAGATTAAGTCTAGATTCTAAGAGGAACCTAGGTTCCTCTTAATGTAGTGGTGTGTGTCATGGTCGACGAGCTAGACAATAGAATACTGAATATTATCATGGAGAATTCCAAGCTCTCTTACAGGAAGATCGCCGCGCGCACAGGCGTGAGCGTTGCCACGATTATGCACAGGGTAAACGCGCTCGAGAAGAGCGGCGTCATAAGGAAATATTCCGCTTCTCTTGACCACGAAAAACTTGGTTATGACGTTTCTGTTATCGTCGAAATGAAAATATCCAGGGGAAAGCTGATAGAGGTTGAAAAGAAGATAGCGACGCACCCGAGCGTGTCGAGTGTCTTTGACGTGACAGGCCAGGCAGACAGCATAATAATCGCAAGCTTCAAGACAAGAAAAGAGCTCGATACGTTTCTCAAGAAAATCCAGACCTACGAGTTCGTGGAGCGCGTCGAGACGAAGCTGATCCTCAACACGGTGAAGGACGATCATATCAAGGTCGGATAAAAACCTGTTAAATGAAATTCAAAAATTGTCAAGAACTCTTTTCCAGACGTGCTCCAAATATGTATGCCAAAAATTTTCGCATAGATAACAAATACAGAAAAAGTATATAAGCGTTCTAAGTTTTTTTAATGCAGTTCTATTGTAATTTTCTCGTATTTACCTCGCGCCTGTTGCCTCTCTTTCCAGCCGCTCTTTTTCCTTTATGGCGAAGCTGTCTGTGGAACCCTTGGAAGCAGCCGTGAGCTCGTCTGCCAGTGCTTCAGCGAGCGGTTTCTTCTTGTTAAAAGCGCGCCTGTAGGCGCTCTGCGCAAAGAATTTTAGCGCCTTGTCGATACGCCTTTGTGGGCTTGTGATAACAGCTTCTCTTGCGATTATGCTGCCCTTTTGGTAAGAAACAACCTCTTCGCGGACAGCGGCATTTTCAATGGCGTGGACAAGGACTTCTAGCGGATTCTTTTTCTCCCTGCTTTCTATTATTGCCAGAGCCCGTTCAACGGCAGAAATGACATTGGCGTAATTTCCTGCAAACTTGCCTGACGTCAGCTTGTGCTTCTTGCCCGTGTGGCCTGAAATCATCAGCTTTAGGGCCAATCGCTCAACAATGTGCATGCGCGATTTGTGAAATCTTCCGCGTGCGCTTCCTTCTGTACGCGGCAGAAATTTTGGCTCCATATTCACATACCCGCGCAGGCTCGGGTCGGTCACCTCGATGGCGTCCCACCTGCCGAACAGCTTGAATGAGAATCTCGTCTTTTCCCTTTTCGGGATGTTCTTGGGTTTTTTTGGCAGCCGCGGTTTTGGCGCAGCTTTTGTTTTTGTTACTGCTTTAATTTGCGCACCCATGTCTATCATTGTACTAGGTTTTACTTCTTTTTCTTCTTTGACATCAATTTTTTCCTTCATTATTCTCGACCTGCAAGCGGTATCAAATACTGCTCTATAAAGTCATTCATTTCTTCATCAAACTTTATCGCAACCGGCAAGCCATTGCCTTTTGGTGCAACTGTAATTGTTCCTGATGGTTTGTCAAACATGATGCGATATTTGTCTGTTTTCATCTTTACTTCACTGCTTTCTGTTTGCGGCCCGTTCTTATCATTTCAAGATCAATATCATTTACTTTGATGACTTTGTACTTCACGCCGGCCATGCTTCCCACCGCGCCGCCCTGCGAGCCGCCTATGCCCGCAACAACGACCTGATCGTGTTCAGCTATGTGGTTTATTGCGCCCGTCAACGGCACGTGCGCTGTGACCTGCTTCCCGTTCTTTATCAGGCGGACACGCACGCACTTGATGAGACCTGAGTGAGGCTGCTTTTGCTCAACAATTCTTTTTTCGAGCACAATCCCTTTTGCCATGGGCGCCCCTTCCAGAGGGTCTTTTTTCTTTTTCAGCTGGAGAACTCTGATTACATATCTGTCCTCTTTCCAGCGGAATCTCTTCCTGTCAGATTTCAGTTTTCTCGCAGCAAATTCGCCTGCCATAATACATCCCTTTTCTTAAGACTGATAGACGCATCGAAGATGCGTCAGTTCGTTTAAGGTCTGTATCAATCCCAAAAGAACAAGGGATCTTAAAGACCTTCTCTTCAAATATTACTTTATAGTTTCTTACTGTACTATCTTCCTTATTATTTCTTGATCAAAGTTCTTTTATAAAGAAGTTTACTTCCCTTTTAATTGAGAAGTAAAGTATTAAAATGAAAGCAAACCAAACTAGACTACGAGCCCTCTAGAAAGACTCTTTTGAACTATAGACTTAAAAGCTGTTTGTTTAATCTAATTTTATGAGAAGCGTTGCAGGTTTAATGAAATACAATGACTCTAGAAAACTTACAATCGAAGAGATGAAAAGACTGGCAGAATCTCACGGTGGAAAGTTTCTATCCAAAGAATATGTAGATGCTCTTACGAAGCACAAATGGCAATGTAAGGAAGAACATATATGGGAAGCTAGACCGTCTGACATTAAAAAAGGCGTTTGGTGTCCTCATTGCTCGCATCGTGCAAGACTCACAATAGATGAAATGCACGAATTAGCTACGTCTAGAGAGGGAAAATGTCTTTCCAAAGGATATGTTAACAATAGAGCGATGCTCGAGTGGCAATGTAAAGAGGGGCATGTTTGGAAGGCGAATGCTCATGACATAAAATTTGGTCACTGGTGCCCAAAGTGTGGGATTATTAAAAACCACGACAAAAGCAGGCTGACAATAGAGGAAATGCAGGAAATAGCGAATTCTAAAGACGGTAAGTGCTTATCTGATAAGTACGTGAATGCGAATACAAAATTAAAATGGAAGTGCAAAAACGGCCACATTTGGGAATCGATTCCGAGCAGTGTTAAAACTGGGAAATGGTGCTTGACTTGCGCCGGAAAAACAAAGCGGACATTGGATGAATTGAAGAAAATTGCAGAATCCAAGGATGGCAAATGTTTGTCAGACACTTACGTTAATGTCGATACCAAGCTTGAATTTCAATGCAAAGAAGGCCACGTATGGAAAACTACGCCATATCTTATTAGAAAAGGTCATTGGTGTTTTAAATGTTCTGCTGTTGCCAATGCAGAAAAACCACATGGCAAAACAACAAAACGTACAATAGAACAAATGCATGAGCTTGCAAAATTGAGGGACGGAAAGTGTCTGTCACAAAAATATATTGCCGCTCATTCACCATTGAAATGGCAGTGCAAAGAAGGTCATATATTCGAGATGAGGCCAAACAACGTGAAATACGGCCAATGGTGTCCAAACTGCGCGCGTGGCATTGGCGAAAGAGCTTGTAGAAAATTTTTCGAGACAATGTTTGGTCGTAATTTTCCAAGTTCTAAACCAAGCTGGCTTGTTTCAAAGAAAGGGACAAGAATGGAATTGGATGGCTTTTGCAAGGAGCTGAATTTGGCGTTTGAGTATCACGGGCCACAGCATTACAGAGATGTTGGGTTTTTTTCAAAGACAATGAATTTCCAAAGGCGAATGGAATACGACAAGATTAAAAGAGAGCTATGTAAACAGCATGGCGTGACATTGGTGCATGTTCCATACACTGTAAAGCTTGAAGACATAGGAAACTTTATCAAATCTGAATGCAAGAAACTCGGAATTTTAATACCTAATGAAAATGTCGCTCTTGGAGATTTGAAATTCTATTATCCCGAAAAACTGAAGGAGCTACAAACGGTTGCGTTGCTTCGAGGCGGAAAACTGCTTTCGGATACTTATCAAGGAAGCTATGTAAAACTAGAATGGGAATGCAAGCAAGGCCATATTTGGAAAGCAGTACCAAACAGTATTAAGAATGGGCGATGGTGTCCATACTGCTCACACAAAGTTCCGCTAACAATTGCTGATATGCATGAAATGGCTAGATTGAAAGGCGGAAAATGTCTTTCAACTAAATACGTTGACACAAAAACACATATTTTGTGGAAATGCAAAGAAGGACATAAATGGAAAGCACAGCCTGGAAATGTTCGAGCAGGCGGTTGGTGTCCAAATTGCGCAAAAAATAGAAGGAAAGGTGGATTACAATCCAACCACCAATAACCCACGAATAGCCTGCAAAGAACCAAACCACTAACCAAATAGCCCGAAAGCTTTAAATAACGTTGCATTAATATGGTATTAAGGTGATATTAAATGGTAA
>CAYJTG010000007.1:0-81335 GCA_964373255.1 uncultured archaeon | reverse complement strand
GTCAGAGAGACGAATTGTTGCAGGCTGTCAAGCAAGAGGTATGGGGTCCTTAGGATATTTTTTCTTTGATTTAAATTCATATTCTATGAAATATTCCTATGCGTACAAAGACAGGCATAGATTCTCACTGCCATCTCGAACACATGGACGATATGGAAGAAGTAGCAAAAGAAGTAAGGAAAAGTATGCTTGCAGCTATTTGTTCTGTTCCTGATCCTAAGGATTTCCAGAAAATTCTAGACTTAAGGAAGAAATTCTCTGACTGCATTTTTGTATGCCTTGGGCTTCATCCTGAGCATATCGATAATTATAGTGAAAAAGAAATAGAAGAAATCATAGAGAATATAAAAGACAAAAAGAAAGAGATTGTTGGCATAGGCGAAATAGGTTTAGATTATAATTGGGTAAAGGAAAAGGACAAGCAGGAAAGAACAAAGGAAATATTTGTGCAATTTATTGATCTGGCGAAAGAATTGAAACTTCCCATAGTAATTCATGCAAGAAACAATCCAGAAAGCAAGGTGCCTAATGCTTTTGACGACGTTCTGAAAATACTTACCGACCAGAATGCAAAATCTGTAGTTATGCACTGCTTTTCCGGCAGTGAGCAGAATCTTTCTTATGCGTTAGAGCAAAATTACTGGATTTCTTATGCCACAATTATAGCAAGAAGCGACAAACACAAAAGGCTTGCTGAAAAAACGCCGCTGGAAAATATGTTATTGGAGACTGATTCTCCATGGTTGGATCCGGACTCTCGTGAGCTCACAAACAGGCCGTGGAAGATAGACAGGAGCGCTGAGATCATCGCTGAAATCAAGGAGAAGACAAAAGAGGAAATTTTAAAGATAACTGCAGATAATGCGATAAAAGCGTTTGGGCTGAAGATAAAGACGCTATTCGTCTAATAAAGTCATACTTTTAAGTAGGAAAAAGTTTAAATACTTATTCTAACAAAGTTATACCAGTTGATAGCTATGCAGTTAAAAAGAACGGTCGGCGAGAAGGGGCAGATTGTGATACCAAAAGATATACGTGATTATACTGGTATAAAGCCTGGCTCTGAGGTAGTCTTTGAAGTAAAGGAGAAAGAGATAGTCATAAAATCGCAAAAAAGCGGAAGGGAATTTGTAGAGGATTTTTGCAATGTTCCTAAAATAAAGAAACGCCTCTCAGTTAAGAAGATGAAAGATATATTCGAGGAGCAACTGGAGGAAAGACATGGTTTACGTTGATGCAAATGTATTTGTAGACGCAGTTTTGTACGAAGATAAAAAAGGGGAGCAAGCAAAAAATCTTCTTATCGAAATAGCCAACGGTAAATTTGCAGCCTATACATCCATACTTACATGGGATGAAACAGTTTGGGTTGTTAGAAAGTTTTTGGGAAAAGAGAAGGCTGCTATAGAAGGAAGAAAATTTGTTGAATTCCCAAATATAAAATTTATTCCAGTTGATACAATTATAATTATTCAGGCTCAAAGGTTAATGGAAAAATACGGAATAAGACCACGAGATTCGATTCACGCCGCAACAGCAATTTCTCAAGGAATCAAAGAAATAGTTAGTGATGATCAGAATTTCGATGTCATAAAAGAAATCAGAAGGATACCCATCAGTAAATTCCGATAAGAATGCCGATTGCTTCAGTGAGCGGATAAATTGTTGGCTTAGAGCATGAACGTAACCTATGATGGGGCGGTTATTTATTTTTGAATTCTTCTGGCGTGAATACCTTCTTCTTTAGATCTTCAAAAACTTCAAAATGTTGTTTATTGAATGTCAGTATATAATCTGAATTTGATTCAATGCCCGTTGCGGCAATTATTATGTCAGGATAATCGATCATTTTACCTTCTGCTATGAGATAGGCCGAAAGATATGCTGTCCTTTCCGCTATTTTTGCATCAAAATCCACCCATAAAAACTGAGAAAGCAGTTTCTTAGCTTCGAAAAGCGATTTCTTGAAGTCCCTCCGCAAGCAAGGACCTACTAAAACTTCTGAAATTGTAACAACGCTTATAATTATTTCATGATTTTTCGCTATCAGATTTTTGACAGTATCTATGACAAATTTATTTTTTCTGTCTATTTCCACAATAACAGAAGAATCTAGGAGTACCTTCATTCGATTATCCCCAGCTTTTTTAACCTGGCTGTATGATCGTAGTGCAACTTGCTCAAGACTTTGGTGAAATTAGCCGGAAGAAACGCCTTCAGATTGTCAAATATTTTTGGATCCTTCTTGCTTATTAGTACCGTATCACCTACGATATTGAGGATAACTATATCTCCCTCTTTTATGTGAGCTTTTTCTCTTATCTCTTTGGTAAGCGTTATTTGGCTCCCTCTAGTAACCACAACTTCCTCTGACATATATTTACTATAAATCTTAGTATTTAAATAATTTACTATGTTCTATAGTATAGATTAATGTTATACAGTATCTCCGAAAGTTGGATTACTGCCTGTTGGCAGTAATCCTCTACCGAGGTATACGCCAAGAGGCGTATACCTCACTTTCGGAGATACTATTTTATACGTACCTCAGCATAGCGCCCACGCCGCCCAGTTCCTTGAACTGGTTGCCCTCGCGGGTGTCAGAAGATACAGTCACCAATTTGCTTCCGTAGTTCTCGACCTGCTCCTCAAAATACTCCAGCGCATCCTTGCCGCCGACCTGTACGCTTATATCTTCTGTCAGCAGCACAGAGTCGACGGTACCTTTTTCAAGCATTTCTATCGTCTTGTCAAGGCCATAAATGGCAAGCCCGTGCGGCTTCTGTAATTCTTGAAAAAATCGCTGCAGAAGCTTTTTTTCCTTTGTTACAGCCGCCTCTTTCAGAATGTCGCTGCCCTTCTCCAACGTTTCGTGTAGGCCGTACTCTCCGGTATAGCTTGTGTCGACAACGCCAAGCATCTTTTTTGTGATGTGGTCATGGAGCAGCTCTTCCCTGAGGAAAAACTCTTTTATCGGGCCTGAGCCGCTTATAATAATGCCCAAGACTTCCGGGTGCTCCTGGAATATCTTGTTCGCAGCTTCGGCTATCTTCTTGAACCAGTCGTGAAGAAGCCCTTCGCGAACGCGCGAGAAACGGGCAGAACTTTGCCCTCCCGCGCGCGTTTTTCCTGGGACTATAGATTCGAAATGAACTATAGGCTCTATTTTTTTTCCGACAATGAGCGCGATATCGGCCTCGCTCTTGTCAAGACATATGATTCCGTAGATCTCCCGCTCTTCGACCATATCCTTCAGCGGGTCCAGGACAAATCGCTGGTCGCACCAGTACATCTTTGTCTTCAAGGGCTCAATTGGTTCGACAACCCATATGTCTATATCCGCCTCGCCTTCTTTCTCCGACTTGTTGCCGCAGAAAATAGCAAGCCCGTTCTCAGGGGTTTTCTTGTATAACTGCAAATTACGGATAATTTTGTCCAGTGAGGCGGTCACGTTCTTGCGCACGGGCTTTGATTTTATGTTCTCGGCGGTCGAGCCCTCTGTGCGCAGCTGGTTTATTGCCTCGGCCAGGTTTGCGCCTGCCGGGATGTACACGCTCACGAGCTCGGTGTGACGGCCTTTTATCTTGTCGAGCTGGCGGACGAGTTTTTTGAGGGCTGCTTTTGACATTTTAATCACTAACAAAAGAAGGCGAATTGCTACAGCAAAAAGTAACCTGAATAAGAAATAACGGAGATCTTTTTGTTCTCGTCCTTTAATTTTATCGATGTAGCCATTTCATTTGCCTCGATTATAATTGTCTTGCTCTATTTAAATTCTGACTTCTATGTGATCGCCGTATTTGATTTTGAGCACGTTGTGTGTGGCGGCGATATCTTTTTCGATGCACGAAAATTTTTCAGGCACTGTAAGTTCCTTGATTTCTGATTTCAGCGAAAGCCCGTTGTCCTTCTTTGTCTTCCATATTTTGTTGTCGAGCTCCATAATGTCGCCTGTCTTGATCCTTGGCTCTTCCAGAATCATGTGTTTTGGAAATTCGTTATGCACGTCGGCCTTGTAGATTTCTTTGTACAGGACCTCTGTTACAAACGGCACGACGGGCGCGAGAAGCTTAAGCGTATTGCTGAGACAGTAGTGCAGCGTGAATATAGCCGACTTCTGTTCGTAATCATCGAATTTGTTGTTCTGGTTGTAGGCGCGGTTCTTGACGAGCTCGATATAGTGCGATGCAAACGTTTCCCACAGGAAGTTCCTTATTCTTATGGCCGGATTGTGGAAGTCGTATTTCTCACAGCATTCGCGGCTGAATTTTATTATTGAATTAATCTCGTAAATGATCCATTTGTCCATGTCTGTAAGCGTAATGTCAAGAAGGCCTGGGTCAAGCTCTTTTACTTTTATAATTTCCAAATCGAACTGTGCCACAAAAGCGGCAACGTTCCACAATTTTGTTAACGTCTTTGTAACACTGTTAATTCTCTCAAACGAGCACCTCAGGTCGTCTTTCTCCAGGTTGCCTTCAAGTGCGCACCAAAGGCGAAACGGCTCGGCGCCGAATTTCTCTATTATCTCGTGCGGGTCTATGATATTTCCAACGGACTTGCTCATCTTCCTTCCGGATTCATCAACGATATGGTAATGGATCCATACATCCCTGAAGGCTGGCTTCTTTAGCAGGAGGTGCGACTTGAGGAGGGTGTAGTAGAGCCACGTTCTTACAATCTCCTTGCCCTGCGGCCGCAGCGAGCAGGGAAAATTATTCTTGAAAAATTCCTCGTCTTTATGAAACTGGAGAATATACAAGGGCGAGTTCGCCGAGTCGAACCACGTATCGAAAACGCGCTCCTCGCCGCGGAAGTGCGCAGAGCCGCAGGACGGGCACTTCTTCAGCGGCGGACTCTCGCGCCACGGCTGGTAATAATTTCCAGGCTCAGGAACAAAAACGTACCCACAACTGGAACAGTACCACAAAGGAATCTCTGTTGCATAGTATCTTCGACGGGATATAGGCCAGTCGATGTTTATGGAATTAATCCAGTCTGCCAGAAGCTGCCTGCTTTTCGGGGAGTAAAAATTTATCTGGTCGGCAATCTTTTTCATGTCTTCTTTAATCTCAAGCTGCTTCAGATAAAATTCAGACATCTCGATGAATTCGATCTCGTCCTTCGACCTCTCGCATATAGGAGTCCTGTGCATGATTTTCTTTAGCGTAACCAACAGATTTCTTTCCTTGAGGTCGTCCATTATCTTTTTTCTGGCTTCCTTTATTGTCAACCCTTTAAGGAAGCCGGCGTTTTCATTCATGGTTCCGTCGGCGTTTATCGCGATTACCGGCTTCAGCTTCATCTCACGGAAAAATCTGATGTCCGACTGGTCGCCCGCAGAGCACATCATCTCCAACCCAGAGCCTTTTTGAGGGTCGGCCATTGGATGTGCAAGGATGGGGACTTCTTTGCCAAAGATCGGTGTCACAGCCTTATGGCCTTTCAGTTGTTTATATCGTTCGTCATCAGGGTGGTAGATGATTGCGCCACACGTGCATATGAGTTCTGGGCGTGTTGTGGCTATTATGATATCTTCGCCGTTTTTCACGCGGAATTTTATGTCCGCAAATATGGACGGCTTTTCCTCGTACTCGACCTCTGCGTCTGCTAATGTTGTCCGGCAGCCAGGGCAGAAGTTGTTGATTCTCTTGTCCTCGTAGATAAGGCCGCGCTTCCATAGTTCAATGAATGTGGCCTGTGTCAACGTGCGATACTCTTGGGAGTCTGTATAGTAAATATCACCGATATCATTGCCTAATTCCCATGAATTGAAGCTTATGCCCAGCTTGAGGAACGAGTCGATGGATTCGGTGCTCGTCTCTTCAAGTATTTTTCTGCACATCTCTAAAAACTCTTCCCGCGACACATCAATAATGCTTATTCCAAATCTCTTCTCGGCGGCCACTTCTATCGGCAGGCCATTGCGGTCAAGTCCTAATGGAAACAAGACGTTATGACCGATCATACGATGAAACCGCGCAAACATGTCCATGAGCGTATAGGTGAATGCATGACCTACGTGGATGGGCGTGTTGACGTAAGGCGGGGGCGTATCGATAGAAAATATAGGGCTTCCGTTGTCGACAAATTTGTATTTCTTTTTATGTTTCCACTCCTCGTAGAGCGGCTTTTCCAGGTCCTTTGACCATGACTTCTGCTTGAGCTTCATAATAAATCCCTTTTCTTTCCCGAAAGAAAGGTCTTTATGAACCCCAAAGAAAGGGGCAAAAGACCTTTTCTTGATTAAATTTCTTCTTAGTTTATGTTAATTATATATTTTGCCTGTATAAAAGTTGAGTTGAATAGAGAATATGGATTGAATTCCATATTCGTATGATGATGGTCGACGTAGACATATACGTCTGTTGACGTATATGTCAGCTAGAGGCATTGTCTGAACCGTTAGACGCACTTCGTGCGTCAGTTTGTTTCAATGCCTCTCACGTCGACCATCATACTTTAATGGAATTCAATCGAGAATATGACTTCCTACACTTTCACTTTCAGTATTTTTGTTTTCAACGTTTCGAGGTCGAGCTCCATGAAGTCTTCCGCTATCAGTACTTTTGTTTTGGTTGCGTCCTGCAGGATTTTTGCCTGCCTGAAGACGTTGTTGCGCAGCATCCAGAATGAGAGGTGCTGCAAAATGGCAAGCTTTGGCTTTGTCTTCATGGCTCTAAGGAATTTTATGGCGTCGTCAACGCTCATGTGCTTCTTCTTGTCGGGGTTCTCGCCCTTCGGGACCAGGACGTTGAGTATGAGAATGTCGCAGCCTTCGTACGCCTTTTCCTGACCGTCATAATAGTAGCCGTCGCCCGGATATGCTATTGCTATTTTTGGGTGCTTTATCATAAAGCCTACTGCCGGCGCGATGTGCTCGGCTTTTGCAATACTTATTTTCATGTTTCCTATTGCTACAGAATCCTTGTCTTTGACGGGGTGAAGGTATTTTACTATGTTGCTGTGGTATTCTGTTATGCGCGGGTAGTATTCTAATCTTTCCTTTAGTTTCTCCCTTGGTAGGATGCAGTGCTGCTCTGCAACAAGGAACGGGTCCTTCATGCAGTCGATAAGGGTGTTCGCATCCGAGCAGTTGTCGACATGAAAATGCGAGAGAAATATGCCGTTCCATTTGTCAGGCTTCAGATCCAGCGCGTGCGCATGAACCAGTGCGCCAGGCCCGGGGTCTATGATGAACTTAACGTCATCAAGGTCAAAAAACATCCCGCCTGTTTTTCTGACCTGCGACCTCATCATGGGCCCGCCGCCGCCTGTTCCTAAAAACACCAATCGCATAATTAATAACAGTATCTCCGAAAGTTGGATTACTGCCTGTTGGCAGTAATCCTCTACCGAGGTATACGCCAAGAGGCGTATACCTCACTTTCGGAGATACTAAATAACATCCAATACACACAGAAAGCAAAGCTTTCTGGTGCACCAAAGAACCTTTTGGTTCTTTGCGTGTTATAAGGAGAACCTTAGGTTCTTCTTAATGTAGTTTCTGCAGCATTATTAAGCTTTCCCTGAGCACGCCTTTCTTTGTTGTGCGGCCTTCGAGGGCGAATCTTGTGTTGAGGACAAATATATTCTCAACCACAAAGCCTATTTTTTGCGCCATATACGATAATATTATATCGCTTTCAATTACTTCATCGACGTTCTCAAAATACGAAGTATTTTGGAATCCTCGATAAGCTTTGCTTATCGGAAGATAACCGTTGCCGACGACAACAGCGGCTTTGCCGCCTGCTTTTAGCACTCTGTGCATTTCTTTCAGGGCTTCATTCATGTCCTCGAAGTAGAGCCTCGCCTGCTGGGGCAGACCCAATTCAGGCAAAAAATCCGTTTCCTTTGCTTTCATGCCAATATAAGCGCGGACGCCAGGCATAGGATCGCCGTGAATGAAAAATTCTTCTATGGCGTAAACCTTTGTGTAGTCGATCTGGTTCAGGTACGGCGGAGACGTTATTATGGTGTCGACAGAATTATCGTCAAGCGGAAGTATTCTTGCATCGTTTAGTTCTGCTGTTATTTGTGCATCTTTGTTTATTTGGCATTTTTCCAGGTCTTTTACCATTCTTGATGCGGTTCTTGCAAACATCTTCCTGAGCGGCGCAACAGGGCGCCTCTTTATCTTTATCGCGCTGCCGTCCTTGTAGGCGTAGCTGCACCTTATCGCTGAATTGATAAGCGCCAGGACAAAAAAATCGCGCACATTATTATCAAGCTCCAGTATTTTATGCCTGAGAAACGCAATATCCTCGAGCGCGTATCTGCTAAACGCCCTGTAGAAAATATGCGGAAATTTGCCTTTTATATCAAAGCTTTCAAAACGCGTTTTTGTTATCTTCTTTAGTCCACCTCTTAATCTTTCCGCGTCATAATTTTTTGTCTTTACCTGTGACACGAAAACGGATACGGGCAGGACGTCGTAGCCGATTGCATTTATGCCATTTTCTTTGCACGCCAGCAGCGTAGTGCCTGAACCGCAGAACGGATCGAGCACCGTGGCGTTTTTCTGAATACCGAACAGCTCTATTAATTTATCCACGAGTTCTTTTGCAAACCCTTCCTTGTAGTAGAACCAGTTGTATATGGGAAGCTTCTTGTTCGGGACAAACGTTGCCATGTCTTGCCACTCAAGCTTTTCTATGATTTTGTGAGATATTTCTTTGCGGAATTCAGCGTAGGCCATAGTGGTATTAGATATGGTAATCTTATAAATGTTCAATATAATTTTAATTCTATGGTCGTCATTGCTTTGTCAGGCTTGCCCGGAACAGGGTCTTCGACGGCGGGCAAACTGCTGGCTAAAAGGCTGAAGCTGAAATATTTCTCAGTTGGCGCTTACAACAAGAGCCATGCAAAAAAATTCGCCAAAAACAGCACAAGAAAAGAGACAGAAAAAAGCATTGCCGTCTGGAAAACGGAAAAAGGCGCAAGCCACGAATTCCATTTTTCATCCGACGATATTGCCAGGGAGAAAGCAAAGCGAGGAAATATTGTAATCGACGGCAAGCTTGCCATAAGGATGCTGAAAGGGCTTTATGATTTTTCGGTGTGGATAAAAGCGCCGCTCGGAACCAGGGTAAGAAGAATAGCAGGAAGGGACAGGTCTCATATAAAAGAAGCTGGAAAAATGCTGAGGGAGAAAGAGACGCTCGAGGTCAAAAACTGGAAGCGCATATATGGTTTTAATTATTTTGACCAGGAAAAAGAAGCCGATCTTGTGATAAATACCGCAAAGAAGAAGCCCGAAGTTATTGTTGATATTATAATAAAGGAATTGAAGCAAAGAAAGATATTTTTATGACTTATTTCTTGATTTAATTTTTCTATTTTTTTCCTGCCTACCCAACTCCATTAGAAATTCTTTGTTCTTTTTTATGACCTCATCAGTTGCATTATCCCAAGAAAACTTACTCATTTAACCACCTTTCTATATCTTCTATAGACCTTTTATAGTATCTCCGAAAGTGAGGTATATGCCTTGTGGCATATACCTCGGTAGAGGATTACTGCCAAGAGGCAGTAATCCAACTTTCGGAGATACTGTCTATTGATGCCAAGATTTGCATTAATTATGTCATCGACTGATGGGTAAATTATTTCCATTTTAATTTATTGTAGTTGTTTTCTATTAATAACTTTACATATCAAAGACGTTACAATGGGCCCGTGGTCTAGTTCCCCAGCCCTTTCTTAAAAGAAAGGTCTAGGGTTAACCCCAAAGAAATGAGGGGTTGACACGATATTATCGCTATGAATCTAGATTCATGCGAAAATACTTCGGGCTTTAGCCCGAAGATATTTATTCGTGAGGAAAATGGAATGACGTCACGTTCGCAACGTGAAGGCCGCGAGTTCGAAACCGAGGAAGGATATCCTTCCTAAGGTGTTACCTACCTTATGTGGCTAATGCAAATATTATGCCATATTGGATGAAAATCTCGCCGGGTCCATTTCCAATCTCTTTTCTTAAAAGAAAAGATCTTGGAGAACTCAAAAGAACTGATCTAGATGTTGTCCTTCTTACCGTACTATCATCCTTCCTAATAAATTAAGGTCGATCAAGAAAACCGGATGAATAGTGATCAGTGCACATTTTTAAGCTTTGCTGTTGTTAACTCCTAAAATGAATATAGACAGAAGGGAATTTATCAAAGCCGCAGGCGGTCTTCTCATTGGTGCAAGTTCCGGCTGCGGATTTCTGAACAAGCTTGTTACTAGCGGTGAGGAGCTCGATGATCTGTATAAGCAGAGGTATGAAAATCTCGCGAAAGAGGACAGAAATGTATTCCTGAAGGACATAAATGATGAATTTGACATGGGTTTCATCTTTATCAGGAACTACGAAAACATAGACGACGTTGTCAGATCAGGCCTTATGGTGCCGCGAAAAGAGCTTTATAGAGGTTCGGATGTTGTAACTTTTGCTGTAAGACCCCTTATGAATAATTCCGAATCAGAAAAAGACGTTAGTACAATAGTTATAGACAACGCCTTCAACCTGCCTCTTTTTGGGTCAAAATCCGTCTGCGTCTTGTTTGATAATATTTTCAGGGAAAACTATTATTATTTCATGTCAGCTGTGAGGGATCACGAGACTGTGCATGCGAAAGGTTATTCAAAAGGCATATTTGTAAACGGGCGAGAAATAAAGGGTTCTGACGCAAAAAAATTCACGAATGCACAGACGGTAAATGAAATTTACCAGATTCTAACAGAGGCGACTGCATATCGAAACCAGCTTTCCGGGGGATTTTATTCGGGAAAAATATCAGAAAGTTATAAAAAATTATTGGAAGAAAATTATCTTGATTTCTACCTGAAATTATGGAAATATGATCCAGAGGACGAGACGGTAAAATACCTCAAGAAAAGCCTCTTTTATGAGCCGTGGTTGACATCCAGACTGACAAAGGAAAATGGACAGATTCTTGACAGAAAGAGCAGAAGACTATATGAAATGAATTTCTAATTTATCGTGCTGTGCGGAACCTTACTATATCGTATATGCGCGGAGACAATAGCGAATGGTCGTTGTTCACGAGTTCTACCCTAAGGACGTGGTCGCCGACTGGGACGTCTATGAAGGACACTATTGT
This sequence comes from uncultured archaeon, assembly GCA_964373255.1. GTDB lineage: Archaea > Aenigmatarchaeota > Aenigmatarchaeia > GW2011-AR5 > GW2011-AR5 > JACPVU01. The sequence goes on along the minus strand of CAYJTG010000007.1, from coordinate 70,221 downwards.
CAGAGGGGTCTTCTTTTCCATACCGTCCAGAAGATAGTGGATGTGGCCTTCGTTCTGCCTGTTTGGGCGGTTATTTGCGATGTCTGCAAGCCTGAAATTTGTCACGTTAACCCTGATGCCAACCGCTGAAAGCTGTATTGTGTCGTCATCTTTCGGCGAGATTATTTTTATGTAAGGCGTGCCCGATGGCGGCTGGTATAGTCCTGTGTCGTTTGGCTGGATTACAGGACCTGGCGGCGGCAGCTTTCCCCCTTCTTCCACACACCCCGCAATTAAAATTGCGGCAACAAGAAGCATTACGAGCGTAATTCTCATAATAATAGTTATTTTGCTATTATTATAAGCTTTATGTTTTGCTATAAGTAATTATCGCTAATCGGGCCTGTGGTCTAAACTGGAATGATGCCTCCATGGCATGGAGGAGATGTCATAAGTTTTCTTTGACACCCCATACTTCGGGTTCAAATCCCGACAGGTCCATCACGCAAGGGAAACTACGTTTCCCTTACCGTACTATCCCTTCCTTTATAATTGTTGAAGAACTAAAGAAAATGTGATTTCATGACTAAAATAAAATCAATAATACTCGACTGCGACGGCGTTATTCTCGACTCGAACAGCGCCTATGAAAGGATGTACGAGGAGCTTTTCATTAAATACGGTGTCAGGAAGGTGGCAAAAGATATCTACCCGCACTTCGGCGAGAGCCCGAGGCACATAATGAACGTATTTTTCCGCGGCAGGAAAGACATCCCAATCATTTACAAGGATTATATTAACCGCATAAAAGACAGGAATTTCAACAAAAAAATAAAAATTCATCATGGCGCAAAGAATTCCATAAAAAGGATGAGTAGAAAATACAAGGTTGCCGTCGTTTCAGGCGCGCTCCATTTCAGGCTGGCGAGCACCCTTGGCAGATACGGGCTCACAAAATATTTTCTATCTGTTCTTGGGAGCGACGATGTAAAGAACACGAAGCCAAATCCCGAAGCGCTGAACAAAACAATTAAAAGACTGAAAATAAAAAAGGGCGAGGCAATATTTGTCGGCGACGCTGTGAATGACCGGATAGCCGCAAGGCGCGCGGGCGTAAGATTCGCCGCCGTGCTGACAGGCGTTCTCGACAGAAAAACAGCGAAGAAGATAAAGTCCGATTACGTCATTCCTGACATAAATCATGTGGAGGGATTAGTGGAAAGGATTAATAAAAAAGCGTAAATCTTTGGATGGTGAATTGTGTTTATAAGCATTATTAAAAGTGTTTAATTATGGCCAGGACTAAGAAGAAAAAGTCATTTTCAGTGCTGATAGTTGCCAAGCAAAACAAGGCGGGGCTGAAGTACGCAGAAAAGCTGGAAGCGATGCTAAAGCGCTACGTGAAAGACATACACATAGACAAGTCAACGGCATTCCGTTTTCAGAGGAGGGGCACCGCCGTAAGAAAATTCCACGGCGATTTCATAATAACTATAGGCGGTGACGGGACGTTCTTGCTGACCGCGCAGCGCGCCAGTGTGCCTATTCTTCCCGTGAAAATAGAGGGCAAGGGCTTTTTGTGCACGTGCACGTTCAAAGAGCTCGATAAAAATCTGAAGAGGCTTTTCAAGAATGACTATATTACTATAGAAAGAATGCGCCTGAAGTGCACAAAGACGGCAGCGGGAAAACTTGAGAAGTACGTCGAAAGAATACGCAAAAAAGAATACCCGTTCTGCGTAAATGAAATAACGTTTGCCCGGAAGAGGCCGTCCAAGCTCCTTAATATCGAAATGAAGATCGATGGTGTGCCGTTCGACATGGTCGGTGACGGGGTTATGTTTTCCACGCCTTCCGGCTCAACGGCGTACAGCGCTTCTGCCGGCGGCTCTCTTATTGATCCAAAAATAAGCGCGATAAACATTATACCGCTATATCCGTTCTACTCAAAGGTCAAGCCAATTATGGTGCCCCACGACAAAAAAATCGAGGTTGCCGTAAGGGGCGGTGATATGGCCCTGATTATCGACGGGCACGGCGGCGATTACTTTTCATCGGACGCAAAGTTTGTGATTGAGAGAGGAAAGCCTTTAAAGGTCATAGCGTTCGACGAGAAGAATTTCTATCAAAAAATAAAAGACGATTTGTTTGGATAATTATGGGACGGGGCTGATTTGAACAGCCGGCCTCTACGTTATCAGCGTAGTGCTCTAACCAGACTAAGCTACCGTCCCTTTGCTTCTAGAACATTGACGCTTGATATTTATAAAAGTTCATTAAGAGCGCAAGTTGACCATACAATCACAATTCAATTACGTTTGCGACGCCGGAGAAGTTTTTAATTCTTTAGTATCATCGATATCTGTATGAAACACACAAAACTGATGGCTTTGACAATGGTACTGATGTTCGGCTTCATTTCATTTAGTTCTCAAAGCTGGGGCGGGTTTGGTGGGTGGGGGAGCTCGAGGTTTTCATTTGTCAGCGTGCCCAGCTCGCCTGTGATCTTCACGCAGCCGACTTCTGTAAACGTTTTCTTCTCAAAGCCGCATACTGGCTTTATGACGGCGCCGCGCTTTTCGAGCCTTTCGGTTAGTACGTTCCAAAGACCGCTTGCATTCGCACAGAACCAGATGACGCTTAGGTTTATCGACCCGTAAAAATTAAATCCCAATGCTTATCTGGTCGATTTTTTTCAGTATTGTCAACGCTTATAGTGAAACCAGAAAAGAAACAGCACGTGCTTCTGGTTTCACTATTAGGAGTCCATGAAAATTATATGCTGATTGTTTTCTTGGACGACTATAAATACTTGTCTCCGTAAAATAAGTATCGCTCTCATGACCGGAAAGACTTAGACAATAAGACTCTTTCTCAGGTATTACGTGTAATTGGTAGAATTAGATGATAAACTATATGTGACTTATAGCTAAACAAGAAAAAAACGTGATTTTATGCCGCGAAGAACTCAGTCGAGACACGGTTCATTGCAGTATTGGCCGAGGAAAAGAGCCAAGCGAATATACCCACGGACAAGGTACTGGGCCCATACCAAGGACATAAAGCCGCTGGGATTCGGATGCTTCAAGGCGGGCATGACGCATATCCTCGTCACGGACGGCAATCCCAAGTCACCAACGTACGGACGCTCTATTTTTAAGCCTGCTACAGTTTTCGACGCTCCTTCTCTCTTTGTTTGCGGTTTTCGCCTCTATCAACATTCTATTTCTGGTATAAAATCTGTTTCTGAAAGGTGGACGACAAAGCTTCCCAAAGGCTTGGAATTGATGAGAAAAACAATGCCAAGCAGAAAGGAAGATGAAATAAAGTTTGAAAATATCAGTGACGTCAGGCTTATTGTGTGCACGCAGCCTTCAAGGAGCGGGCTGTCAAAAAAGAAACCTGATGTTTTCGAGATAGCGATCGGCGGTGAAGACGCAAACCAGAAATTCGAGTATGCTCGGTCGGTGCTCGGAAAGGAACTGCACGCAAAGGATATCTTCAAACCAGGCGAATTTGTTGACGTATCGGCCGTGACAAAGGGTCACGGCTACACGGGCCCTGTCAAGCGGTTTGGAATAAGAATACAAACCCGCAAGGACAAGCAGATGCACCGACACGTAGGATCGATAGGCAGTACCGTGCCAAGAAAAGTTGATTGGCGCGTACCGCAGAGCGGCCAGTTTGGTCTGTTTACAAGGACAGAGTTCTGCAAAAGAATTCTCATGATCGACGACGACCCGAAAAAGATCATACCGAAGGGCGGATTTCTTGGCTACGGCATCATTCCGGAATCCTTTATCATGATAGAAGGCTCTGTACCGGGGTCAAGAAAAAGGATGGTCAGGTTCAGGAAGTCTGTAAGGACAACAAAGACGATGCCACCGGACATAAAATACGTCTCTCTTGAGAGCAAGCAGGGTGCATGATTATGATAAAAAATATTTTGATAGTGGATCAAAATAAAAGCTCAGAAATTTTAGCAGCTAAGTTGCGCATGATGAGATACTCTGTTACAGTCACAGAACGTGCTGATACACAAGTATGTGAATCTTACTCGTTCGATAGAATTTTCTATAGCATGAGCGGAGTATCAAATCCAATGGAACCTTTAAGCTATCTGCTAAAAGAACAGCCAAATGCAACAATAGTTGTTGGACTTGATGGTCGGCAAAAGGAATACGAAAAAACGATAAAGGGTACGCGTGCTATTCCATTAAAGATGCCCGTAACGGCCGATGGTATTTTAGAGGCATGATTTTTATGAACGAAGAAAAGATACTTGTTATTAGCAACGATTTGGGAAAAGTATGGGATACAGCAGAATATTTGTCAAAATCTTGTCGCGTTGAGGCGTGTGGTTGTTCTGTTTCATCAGTACAGAGTAGTGGTGTTAAAGGCGGGCCTTACAAAGCTATTGTATATCTCATGCAAGATGAGATGTCCATACTTCCCGAAATTGAAGGCGATGGTGTTTCATTTGTTACTTATTTACAGCAGCAGCGGCCTGCAACAAAAATAGTTGTGATGACCCCTCAATCTGATCTGAAAGAATATCAGTCTCAGAACATTCCAAATGCAATGTTTTTGTCGGCAAATGATTATGCAAAACTGGTACAAGCTATAGGAGAGAAAGAAATCGGTGTTAAACTATGAAAGCAATTCCAGAGTTGTATAATATTTTCACTTTAAGGGAAAATAGTACGGTAAGAAACCGTAGGTGTCTTGCGTTATGAAAGCAGCTGTTTATGATCTTGATGGGAAACAGGCAGAAGAGATAGAGCTGCCTGTTGTATTTGAGTCGGACATAAGGGAAGACGTTGTCAAAAGGGCTGTGCTCGCCTTGCAATCTGCTAGAAGGCAGCCTTATGGATCAGACCCGCTCGCCGGAAAGAGGACGAGCGCCCACTACCACGGAAGCAGGCACTACAGGTTTACAATGATGAACAAGGAGATGTCTCGCATTCCTAGGATACACGGGAAGGTCGGGTATTTGACGTGGACAGCGCGGTTTGCGCCGCACGCCGTAAAGGGTCGCAGGGCCCACCCGCCCAAGACTGAAAAAATATGGACGCAGAAGATAAACAGCAAGGAAAGGGTACTGGCAATAAAATCAGCTCTGGCGGCGTCTGCTGATATGGGCTCGCCTGTTATCATGGTTGATAATTTTGAAGGCATCAAAAAAACAAAAGATGTAATAAGCGTGCTCTCGAAGATAATGCACAAAGAGCTTGAAAGGTGCGGCGTCAAAAAGGTGCGCGCAGGAAAGGGAAAAATGCGCGGCCGCAGATACAGCAGAAAAAAAGGGCCGCTCATAATTGCCTCAAGGGACTGTGCGATGCTCAGGGCAGCAAGAAACATCGCTGGCATAGACGCCGTATCCGCTGATAATGTTAACGCAGAATTATTGGCGCCAGGAGCGCAGATCGGTCGCGCACTGATCGCCACGAAATCCGCGCTCGAAAGGCTGCAGAAGAAATTTGGTGAAAAATAAATGACAGATAAAAAAGAAAATAAGGCAAAAGAAAAGAAAAGAATCCTGAAGATGCCAAAAATCCGAAAGGAAAAACCAAAAACAGATGTTGGGCAAGCGCTTAGCAGAGACCCCTATGATATTTTGAAATTCGCGCTCATGACCGAGAAGGCCGTGCGCATGGTCGAGGCGCAAAACAAATTGGCGTTCATAGTTGATCGCGGTGCCGGCAAGTCTGAAATAAAATCCGCGGCTGAATCGGCGTTCAACACCAAGGTGTCTTCTGTAAAAACGATGATAGGTCAGGACGGACGAAAAAAGGCGTTCATCAAATTCGAGAAGCCCGGAGAGGCTGGCGAGATCGCGATAAGACTGGGAATAATCTAATGGTGAAATATATGTCAGGTGAAAAAATCGGTACTATATCAAAGCACAGAATCAGGAGCTTTGCTGGTTTGATTGGCATAGAATACTCCAAAGAATATAACGGGAGTTTAGTTGCAGAATGTGGTACAAACTATCATAAAAGAAAAATAACTCTTGTTCCAGAATCAACTGAGAGATATACGGTTATTGTGGAGTGTGGAACATATCCAAAAAGCGTGTCCATGGTTCAGATTAAAAAATTGCTTCATCAGACGAACAATTCAATCTTAACAAAAGATGATGAACTGCACGAACCTGATTCATTAAGTCGGCAAAAAGTCACAAGAAAGCCAGATTTAGGATCTTGGTATCCAGATTATAGTAAAAGACGGTGAAGAAATGGAAAGCAATGTTGCTGACGAAATTAAGAGCAATTGTGTTGAGATAGGCACATACGAAAATTGGGACCAGATAAGCGTTTCCAAGTTTCACGCCGATCTTATGCCACACGTATTTCAGCCTAATTTATACGCTGATATTGTTGGTGACGGATTGGCTGAATTTTACAGCACCACAGCGTGCGGCGACGTGAAATTGATGCTTGATAACGACAATCTTGTTGTGAGGTATGAAACAAAGTACATTTCACAGCAATTGATGGATGACGGAGTCACTGAAGTAAGAAAAACAGCTGAAACGCACTTCGTACAGCGGTGATATTATGGGAAAAAATTTGAGACAGCAGAGACGTGGAAGAGGATCACCAACATACAGGTCCCCAGGACACAGGTACCTCGGCAAGGTCACTTATACGAATATGCCCCTTTCCGAAAATGGACGTGTTGTAGATATCATGCACGCGCCCGGACGTCACGTGCCTGTGGCGGTTGTTGATTTCAACGGGCAGAAATCGCTCGTGATCGCTGCCGAGGGGCTTCAGTCAGGCGAGGTTTTAACAAATACGGTAAAAACAGGCAGTATAGTTAAGCTGAGTAACGTGCCTGAGGGGTCCAAGGTTTATAATATTGAATTTAATCCAGGCGACGGCGGCCGGCTGTGCAGGACGTCAGGCGCATTTGCAACCGTCATAAGCAGGGAAGGAAAGTGGTGCACTCTCCTGCTTCCGTCCAAGAAGAAAAAGGTCGTGTCTGCAGAATGCCTCGCAACCGTCGGGTCTGTCGCGTCGTCGGGACGGCTAGAGAAGCCTTTCATGAAAGCAGGAACAAAGCACCATGCGATGAAAGCACTCGGAAGGCTGTACCCGCATACAGCAGGCGTGTCGATGAATGCAGTAGATCATCCGTTCGGTGGTCAGACAAGGCCTGGAAAGGCAAAAACGGTATCGAGACACATGCCGCCTGGCAAAAAAGTTGGATCGATATCACCGAGAAGAACAGGAAAGAGGAAGGTGTAAAAATGATAGGAACGCCGCCGGAGCCTATAGGCCCTTACAAAATGAATGTGCGCAGTGTGAAGGTGTTCATGAAAAACTTTGCTCATGTTAACGGAATAAGTGCGTATTGGGTGTTGAAGAAACTGAAAGGCGGAGAACAGGTTTATATCATAACTGAACCGTACAAAGAAATGTTTTTTACAGGCAGACCAGATGAGACACGTATATATTTCGCGTCTGATGGCATGCACAGAAGGGATTTCAAGGACACTGTGCTGGAAGCTGCTAAGAAATCCTTTGGTGTTGAATAATGGCAAAAAAGTTTATGTACCACGGAAAGTCGCTGGAAGAGCTTGAAAATATGACGCTCGAAGAGTTTTCAAAGCTTCTCACGTCCAGAGAGCGACGCGTGCTGAAAAGAGGTTTTACAAAACAGGAGAAGCACCTGCTCGAAGACGTGCGTGCGAACAAAGGCAAGGACGTTGTGATCAGAACTCACGTACGCGACATGGTTGTCCTGCCGGAAATGGTCGGTGCAAAAATCGGAATCTACAACGGCAAAGAGTTCAAAACAGTCGTAATCGACGCAGCCATGATAGGTCATCGCTTGGGCGAATTTGCGCTCACGCGCCAGAAGGTCAAGCACAGCGCACCCGGACTCGGCGCTACAAGGTCGAGCAAGTTCGTGCCGCTGAAATAGGTAATAATTATGCCATACACATTTGTTCCAAAGCACAAGTTTGCGAAAGCTTACGGCTCAGACCTGCGTATATCCACCAAGCATTCGGTCCAGATATGCGCCGTTATCAGAAATAAGACGCTTGCAAGGGCGAAGCGCCTGCTTAACGATTTAGACACGCAAAAGAGAAACCTGGAAGGAAAGTACCACACAAAAGCCGTAAGAGAGTTTCTGAACATGCTGAACAGCTGCGAGAAGAATGCGGAATTCCTGGGATTGGACAATGAAAAGCTCTTTGTCCACGCGTCCGCGCACAAGGGCACAAGACTCAAGAGGAGAAGAAGAAAGGCGGCGTTTGGATCTGGGCTGAAGTCTACGAATATCGAGATCATGCTTATTGAGCGTGGAAAGGAATCAAAGACAAAGGTGCCAAAAAAGAAGATCGAGGAGCAGATCAAGAAAACTACGGAGGATAAGAAAGTTGATTAAGAAATTTTTAGTAGGTGTCTTGCGTGAAAGAGAGATTATTTATTAAAAAAGCCAAAGAGCAGGTCAAGATAGAGGAATTTATCAGGAAGCACTTTGCCGACGCAAAGTGCGGTGATATCGAAGTCCAGCACACGCCCGTCATGACAAGAATAATAATCCACACGACTACGTCAGGATTGGTGATAGGCAGTGGGGGCGACCGCATAAAAGAGATGATGAAAATGCTGCAGCACGAGTTTGGAATTGAGAACCCGCAGATTGACGTACAGAGGATTGATGACCCTGATCTTGATCCAAATATAGTTGCAAAGACTATTGCGGCGTCCATAGAGTCCGGCATGAATTTCCGCAGGCTGGGAAAATTCTACGTGCAGCGCATTATGGATGCAGGGGCAGTCGGGTGCGAGATTGTATTTTCAGGAAAGTTCAGCGGCCAGCGCGCAAGGACAGATCGGTTTAAAGCGGGCTATATTAAAAAATGCGGCGAGCCTGCCGAGCGCGACGTGATGAAAGGATTTGCCAGGGCAACCCCCAAGCTTGGATGCACGGGGATTACGGTCAAGATCATGACCGTGCATTCAGAATCGATTGAGATAGGCACAAAACCCGAGGAGCAGAAAACAGTTGACGGTACCTAGTTTCAGATGATTATTATGGCTATGCTAAAAATGAAAAAGATTCGTGAATTTCCCGACAAGGAACTTGACGATAAGATGAGAGAGATGAAGATGGAGCTTTCGAGGGATATGGGTGCGAGCGAGATAGGAACTGTAAAAAATCCAGGACGGATACGCGAGACCAGGAAGACCGTTGCCAGAATACTCACAGAAAAAAGCCGAAGACAAAGGAAGAACACAAAACCGAGAGGTGGCAAAGCAAAATGAAATGCCCTATGCTCTGTTTGCCAGAGCAGCATCTTTGTGCATTTCTTTTCAACACCTCTATATCCCTATACGGCATAAGGAAGAACTGCGTTCTTCCATGTATTGGTGATTGAAAATGATCTGCAATAAATGCGGTCTGCCGAAGGAACTCTGCGTCTGCGAAACAATAGCCAAAGAAGCGCAGAAGATTACCATAACGCTTTTCCAGAAGCGCTACAAAAAAAATGTCACAGTAATCAACGGGATAGATACAACGAAGATCGACATAAAGCACATAATGAAGGTCCTAAAGTCGAAGCTTGCGTGCGGCGGAACCTACAAGAACGATGAAATAGAATTGCAGGGCGACCACCGCTCGCGCGTCAAGAAAATACTGATAGAAGAGGGCTTTCCCGAAGAGATCATCGAAATCGTGTGATTTCAGATGCGCAACATAAAAAATGTCGTGATGCACGAGCTTATAGGGCTTCAGTGCGAGGTCGTGGGCGCACAGAATAAGCGCCACGTAGGATTGAGGGGAAGAATAATTGACGAGACGATGAAAACGGTTAGTGTTGACGGCAAACAGGTCTTCAAAAAAGGATCGGTGTTCAGAATAGTAATCGATGACAAAAAGGCCGATATAGACGGCGACTGCCTCGTTGGCAGACCAGAGGACAGGATAAAGAAAAAAATAAAGAAGTGGTAACATGAAAATGAAGAAAAATATAGGGTTGAATGCAAAAGAGCCAAAAGACATTTGTAATAACATAAAGTGTCCTTGGCACGGCAACCTCAAGATAAGGGGGCGAGTCTTCAGGGGAACTGTTGTATCTAGCAAAGCTCCACAGACAGCCATTGTAAAGTGGGACTACTACAAGCATATTCATAAGTATGAGCGTTACGAGAGGCGAAAGACAAAGATAGCCGCGTACAATCCTCCCTGCATTTCAGCAAAGGCAGGCGATACGGTCCAGATAGGAGAATGCAGGCCTTTGTCCAAATCAAAAAGTTTCGTCGTATTTGAAAAAGTCTAATCAAGAAAGTTGATTAAGAAAAGTGAAATAATATTTGAAGATTAGGTCTTTAAGATCCCATATTCTTTTGGGGTTTACAAAGACCTTTTCTTTTAAGAAAAGGGATTTGTTATGAAACCATTGTCGGCAAATATCACAAAGTCCATACCGTTAAAATGCAAAATGGTCTGTGTAGACAATTCTGGAGCTAAGGTTCTGGAGCTTATCGCCGTGAAGACATACAAGGGCAAGCTCAGAAGGCTGCCGAAGGCAGGCGTGGGCGATGTCGTGGTATGTTCTGTCAAGAAGGGCAACGAGAAGATAAGGAAGACGGTGGTGCACGCTGTTATCGTCAGGCAGAAAAAAGAATACAGGCGGTACGACGGCGAGCGCGTAAAGTTCATGGACAACGCTGCTGTGCTTGTCAACCCCAAGACGTTCGAGCCGCAGGGGACGGAGATACGCAGCGTAATAGCAAAAGAGGTTGTCGAAAGATTTTCAGCTATCGGCAAGATCGCGAGCATGGTGTTATGATTATGAATGTAAAAGAGATGCAGCAAAAATCTTCAGACGCTGTTAATGCAATGGACGAGAAGATGAAAGCGAAACACGACGTTGATACGACGTTTGTTCACTTGGTGGAAGAAAAAGAACTCGAGGAAGAATTTGCGGACACGGCTGCTTTGCTGATGCATCTTGCAGCGTTGCACGATGTTGATATGGAAAAATCATTTGTCAAAAGATCTCGAGAATGGAAAAAGAGGAATGGATAATGAAAACACAATTTTCCAGGTCATGGATATCAAGCAAACAACCGCGCAAGCAGAGGAAATACAGATACAACGCGCCCCTGCATATAAGGCAGAAGCTTGTGAGCGCACATCTAGATAAGGCTCTCAAGAAACTCTACAAAAAGAGGGCCCTTAGTGTGAGGGAAGGCGATGAGGTTGTTGTTGTGCGGGGCGCTTTCAGGAAACAGCACGGCAAGATAATACGGGTGGATCTCAAAAAACTCAAGATATACGTAGACAATGTCAAGCGCAAGAAAGTTTCCGGACAGGAGGTTGAAGTGTCCATAGACCCGAGCAACGTCATAATAACAAAGCTCAATATGGACGACAAAAAGCGCCAGAAGTTCCTGAGGCGGAAGGATATAAAAATTTCTGACACAAGCAAAACAGAAGAAAACAAAAAAGCGGTGATTTAATTATGTCATTGAAAAGACTTGCAGCCCCAGGCTTTTGGCCTGTTGAAAAGAAGACAAAGAAGTACGTGATAAAGCCAATGCCAGGGCCGCACAGCAAAAGAAAGTGCATGCCGCTGGGGCTTATCATAAGGGACATACTGAAATACGCACGCTCGGGCAAAGAAGTCGACGGCATCCTTAACAACGGCTACGTGCGTGTTGACGGAAAAATAAGAAAAAAGAAGAACTTTAGCGTCGGACTGATGGATGTCGTAGCCGTTGGAGACGAATGTTACAGAATGATACCAACGACCAAAGGCCTGAATATAGTGAAAATTGATAAGGCAGAGTCGCGCATAAAGCTTCTCAAGATCTTGAACAAGACGTGCATTCGAAAAGGCAAAATACAGCTCAACCTTCATGACGGAAAAAACATCATGATCGAAAACGGAAACTACAATACAAACGACGTTATTGTATTTGATTTTGAAAGCCGCAAAATAAGCGACGTAGTGAAGCTTGAGAAAGGGTGCAGGTCCATAATCACGGGTGGCAGGAACATGGGTTCGGTCGTATCTGTCGATGACATTATAATAACAAGGAGCGCGATGCCAAATCAGGTCGTCGTTGACATGAATGGAAAGAAATTTGTCCTGCCGCAGCATTATGTTTTCCCTGTCGGCAAGGATAAGCCGCTCATAAAGACTGGTGAGGCCGCATGAGAGATCTCAGTATAGAAAAAATAACGCTTAATATCGGGTGCGGCACGAAAACGTCCATCGAGCACGCAAAAAAGATACTTGAAATGATCAGCGAGAGAAAATCTGTAATAACAAAGACGTCAAAGAGAACAACGTTTAATGTGCCAAAAAACAAGGACATCGGATGCAAGGTTACAGTAAGGAGAAATACAACAGAGTTCCTGAAAAGGCTCCTTGACTCAAAAGAAAACAAACTGAGCGAAAGAAACTTTGACAGAACCGGAAACTTTGCATTTGGCGTGCGGGAATACATAGACGTGCACGGTGCTGAGTACGACCCGAAAATCGGTGTGCTGGGGTTTGACGTATGTGTAACGCTCGAGAGGCCCGGGTACAGGGTAAAGAGAAAAATGCTCCCAAGAAAGATAGGAAAGAAACATACCATTACAAAAACAGAAGCAATAAATTTTGTCAAAGAAAATTTCGGGACGATAATCGAAGAATAATACGTGGTGCTTGACATGAGACTTAAGATGATAAAAAGAAAGTACGGAAAGGGCTCGAGAAAATGCGGACGGTGCGGAAGCATGAAGGGACTCATCAGAAAATACGACCTGCTTTACTGCCGCCGCTGTTTCAGGGAAGTAGCTAGGCAGATCGGGTTCAAGAAGTACAGGTGATACTATGCGACACGATATATTATCAGACGTATTATACGTCATGAACAACGCAGAGCACATAGGCGAAACGTCGTGCCTCGTTCCCGCGTCTTCGCTGGTCAAGGATGTATTGATGGTTATGCAGAGGTCAGGTTACATAGGAGAATTTGAGTTCATCGACGACGGAAAGTCAGGCAAATTCAAGGTCGACCTAATAGGCAAGATAAACACTGCCCGTACGGTCCGGCCACGGTTTGCCATAAAGAACGACAAATACGAAAAGTGGGCGTCGCGATACCTGCCGTCGCGCTCTTTCGGCATCCTGATCGTGTCTACTCCAAAGGGCGTGATGAACAATACCGAAGCAGCGCAATTATGTATAGGCGGCCGCATGCTTGGTTATGTATACTAAAAACGGTGAGAAAACCATGGAACATATTATCGACGTTGCGGATGGCATTGATGTCAGTGTAAGCGACATGAAGGTGTCTGTCAAGGGGCCAAAGGGCGACGTAGAGCGGGATTTTGACGACCCGAGGTTCAACCACCTCATCGAGATAGAAAAAAAGGAAAATAAAGTTGTCATAAAATTTGACGACGAAAAGAGAAAGGTCAAGGCGTTTGCCGGCTCTGTGGTGGCCCACATCAGGAACATGATGACCGGCGTGACAAAGGGCTACAAGTACGAACTCAAAATAATTTTTACGCACTTTCCTATCATGATAACGACAGCTGGTGGTGAGGTCCACATCAAGAACTTTCTTGGTGAAAAGGGTGCACGCATAGCGAAAATAGTCCGCGGCGCAGAAGTCCACGTTGACAAGGAGCACGTCGAAGTGAAAGGCATAGATATCGAGGCGGTCGGACAGACGTCGGTAAACATAGAAAAAATCTGTGATATAAAAGGGCGCGACAGGCGGATATTTCAGGACGGCATATATATTTCGGGGCGTTTCCTGCAGACAGGAGAGAAAATATGAAGTATTGCAAAACTAAAGTAATGATAGTAAGACAAAATGAACATGCCGTGCATCACAACGTTTTGACCGAAACGTTAGAATTAAGTGGTTATGAGGTTATACACGCAGAACCTCGTGAAGCACTACAGTACTTCATAACAGAACGACCAAATGCTGTGATTACTACACGTATGCCAAACGGACATAATAGCGACTATGTAATAGAACGGATAAGAAACTATGAGGATAAAAGAGGCGGTACAAAATCCCATATAACATTAATTGCACACGGTTTAGTCAGTCAAAAAAAGTTAGGCGCAGACGCGCTTTATAATGGACATGTTAAAAATATTCCAGGATCTGAACTCATGAATATTATGAGCCAAATAGAGAAACATATTCGTATTCACAGGTGAATAAAATGTCAAAAAGATTCAGGGCGCAGGATTATTTCCGCTACAGGAGACTGGGAAAACGATGGCGCCGCCCCGTTGGCTGGCAGAGCAAGCAGCGCCTTGGAAAGGGAGGAAGCGGCATTGCGCCGGCCATGGGCTACAGAACGCCGTCTGCAACCAGGGGAAAGGTGCAGGGCGTGAATGTCGTTTTGGTGCATAATGTTAACGAACTATCAAATGCCCTGGTTGACGGTGCTGCACTGATCGCATCGTCCGTGGGCGCAAAGAAAACTTCAGCAATAGAGAAGAAGGCAAAAGAGCTCAATATAAGAATACTCAACATGAAGAAAATCAGGCGCGCTAGAAAAATATCAAAATCAATAGAAAAAAGACAGGAAGAAAGAAAAAAACTCAAGGCGAAAAAGGAAGAAAAGAAGGAAATTAAGAAAGACGAAACAGCTGAAATGAAAAGTAACGATATCATAAAAAAGGAAAATTAAACTGACTATGAACATGTGCAACATTTTGTGTGGTGATAAGATGCTTGTGGCGTTTGGACATGGAAAATGCCCCCTGTGCGGGAACATCGGCAAAGATACAGGAAAAAAGATGCTCAAATGCAGGAGATGTGAGATATCGTTTAATGAATTTTTCATATCGAGCAAGAACGGCCTGACGGATTACACAGACTTGCACTGGAACTGATGGCAGGAGATTGGACGTGATGGTATGGCAGATTTGAGGTCACAGAAAAATATCGCATCGAGAATACTGAAGTGTGGCGTCTCCAGGGTATGGCTTGACCCAGAAAAGGGCGGCGATATAGCAGAAGCCATAACCACCGACGACATAAGGAAGCTCATAAATGATGGCATAATAAAGGCGCTTCCAAAATCCGGGATAAGCACCTATCGCATTAACAAAAAAAGGGCACAAAAACGCAAAGGCCGTCAGAAGGGAAAAGGCTCGAGGAAGGGCGCCATCGGCACGCGGTACAATAAAAAAACTGCGTGGATGACACGGATAAGGTCAATCAGAAAGATGCTCATAAACCTGAAGGCACAGAAAAGGATCGACGGCAAGACTTACCGTAATATTTACATACAATCAAAGAGCGGAGTTTTCAGAAGCAAGTCGCACGTCATGATTTATCTTGAAAGGAATAATCTTTTGCTGAAAGAGGAAAACAAAGTTGACAACATCAGTCAATAGATCGGTGAGTTCAATGTTTCGACGAAGAAAAATGAAAAAGACGGATTACGTTCAAAGGCTTTCCCTCCTGAGATCGCCTTTGCCACGCCTGGCTGTCAGAAGGTCCCTGAACAATGTTCATGCGCAGGTAATTTCCTTTGACGAAAATGGGGACAAGGTTCTGGCTGAGACGTTCTCCAAGGAGCTGCGGAAGTATGGATGGCGCGGCCACTGCGGCAGCGTATCAGCCGCGTACCTGACCGGTCTTATAATAGGAGCCAGGGCAAAAAAGCTGGGCATCGGCGATGCGATCCTTGATATAGGGCTGCACGTCTCAATAAAGGGATCGTCTTTGTACGCCGCTGCGCTTGGCGCAAGGGACGCGGGCCTGAATATACCAATAGGCAGGGAAATACTCCCCAGCAAGGATAGGATAACAGGAAAGCACGTTGCCGACTATGCAGTCATGCTTAAGAAAGAGAATCCTGCTGCATACAAGAAACAGTTTTCCGCCTGCCTCAAGAATAATCTTGAGCCTGAAAAGATAACAGAGCATTTTGATGAGGTAAAGTCAAAAATAGCGAAGGAACTGGGAATACAACCAAAGCATAAAGAAGAGGTTGTCGCGTGATGAAAGTAAAGGTGAATAATTATGAATGATTGGATGCCGCGGACAGAGCTTGGAAAGAGAGTGATGGAAGGCTCGATAACGCTGGATGAGATTTTTCAGCAGGGCAAGAAGATAAAGGAAGCCGGTATCATAGACAAGCTTATTCCTAATCTGCAAAACGACATAATTTTCATAGGGGGCTCTCCTGGAAAAGGCGGCGGAATCATGAGAACGCCTACAAGAAGAACCGCAAGGATGCACAGGTCTGGCCGCCGCTACCGCGTGCAGGCCATGGTTGTTGTTGGAAATTGCGACGGTTACACAGGGGTTGGAATGAGCGAAGCTAACGACAACCAGACAGCGATAATCAAGGCCACGGAGACTTCAAAAATCAATGTCATTCCTGTCAAGCGCGGTTGCGGTTCGTGGGAGTGTGCATGCAATGAACAGCACACGATCCCGTACGAAATGGAGGGAAAATCCGGTTCCGTTCGCATAAGGCTTATACCGGCGCCCAAGGGCATCGGCCTGTGCATAAGCGATGAGGGAAAAAAGATCATGCGCCTCGCAGGCATAAGGGATGTCTGGTCCACGTGCTTCGGCTCTTCGAAGACAAGAAACAACCTTGCGCTTGCCATATTCGACGCGTTTAGAAAAATCAACATGATGAAAACAGAGGCAAAAGAGGCGCACAAAGAGACTGAGAAGGAAGAAGGCGTTAAGATGAAAGAAATGGAAGAGGAGACAGAAGATGAGATCCCTGCGGATGAAACAGGGACAAAATGAAATCCCTTATAATGGTGAAATTTTATGCTGGCTGCAATAAGACTGAGGGGCGCAATAAAGGTAAGAAAAGAAACAGAGGATACGCTTAGGATGCTTGGCCTGAAGAAAGTCAACGCCCTGTCTGTTTTGAAAGACGACCCAAGAATAATCGGCATGATAAGGAAGGTTGAGGATTTCGTGACGTGGGGAACGCTTTCAGAAGAAGTCATGCAGACTATCGGAAGCCAGACAGTTTTAGGATTGAAGCCACCGAAGGGCGGTTTGAAATCGATAAAGAAGCATTACCCTAAAGGCGACCTAGGTTACAGAGGCGATGCGATCAATATTCTGATAAAGAAGATGCTAATACATTAAGTAAGCTTTTTAGAAAAAAGCTTAAGCAAAAATTAGGAGAGGATTAAGTCTAGACACACAGAAAGCAAAGCTTTCTGGTGCACCAAAGAACCTTTGGTTCTTTGCGTGTTATAAGGAGAACCTTAGGTTCTCCTTAATGTAGAAAGGGAGGATATTATTATGACAATACGCTTCAGAAAAAAAGTCAGGAAGTGGCGCGGGCGCACGAGCCACGGATGGGGCGCCAAGAAAAAGCACCGTGGCGGGGGCTCCCAGGGCGGGCGCGGTTTCGCCGGCCGCCACAAGCACAAGTACACCATGGTCACCACAACAGATATGGCGTATTTCGGAAAGAAAGGATTTCACTCGCTGAAGAAAAAGCCCAGCACGATAAATGTCAGCGAACTTGGCAGAATAAGCAAAGGAAACAGCGAGATCGACCTCAATTCTCTGGGATACCAAAAACTTCTCTCAAGAGGGAATGCTGACAGGTCTTATACTATAAAGGTAAAATCATTCACAAAAAAGGCAAAACAAAAGATAGAGGATGCAGGCGGGAAAATACTAACAAAGTAGGCTCTGTTGAAATGCTCAATAAAAGCATCGACGTGAGAGCTATTGTCTTTTGACAATAGCTCTAGCTGACCCTTACGTCGATAAGACGTAAGGGTCTACGTCGATGCTTTTTCATAGGTTTTCAACAGAGCCACAAAGTAAGAAATTTTTGAGGTTTTTGTGTGAAGAGTAATATTTTCACTTTGAGGGAAGATATCAAGGAAAAGAAA
This sequence comes from uncultured archaeon, assembly GCA_964373255.1. Classification (GTDB taxonomy): domain Archaea; phylum Aenigmatarchaeota; class Aenigmatarchaeia; order GW2011-AR5; family GW2011-AR5; genus JACPVU01. Next base: position 52,358 of record CAYJTG010000007.1, on the reverse strand, counting down.
CCGTAGGTGTCTTGTCTAATGTCCGCATTCGATGCTTTGATATCAAAGCTGCCTGGCGTAGAAGAGCCGAAGGGACACATAAGCTTTCGTGCGCGCCTGAAGTGGACGGGCATAATACTTCTTATCTTTCTTGCGCTCAGCCAGATAACTCTGTACGGCGTTTCGACAGAAAGCAGGCAGCAGTTCCAGTTCTTTGAGATCATTCTAGGTTCGTCAATTGGCAGCCTGATGACGCTTGGCATCGGGCCAATAGTCACGGCTTCTATAATATTGCAGCTTCTTGTAGGGTCAGGCATAATACCGTGGAACCTGAGAACCCCGGAAGGCAAAAAAAAATTCCAGGGGACACAAAAGCTCCTTGTCATATTCTTTGCCGTCTTTGAGGCATTTGCATTCGTCTCGTTTGGTGCCATAAGGCCGACGAGTCCGGACGTTGGGCTGTTTGCGCTTCTTATAGCACAACTCGCTTTCGGTGCGATGATCGTCCTTCTCATGGACGAGGTTGTAAGCAAGTGGGGCATTGGCTCTGGCGTATCATTATTCATAGCCGCCGGCGTTACGAAACAGATATTTGTGCGTACGTTCAACCCGCTGACGCCAGAAGGGTCAACTGTGCCAGCCGGCTTACTGCCACAATTTGTCACCTACTTAGGATTAGGCGACATGTTTCAGGCGTTTACTGCGATTATCCCAATTATAGCGACCATACTCGTGTTTCTCATCGTCGTCTACGCGCAGGCTCTGAAAGTAGAGATCCCGTTAGCGCTCGGTTCGATAAGAGGATTCTCAAGAAGATGGCCGCTGAACTTGATATATACGAGCAATATTCCTGTCATACTTGTTGCCGCGCTGCTCGCCAATCTCCAGCTCATGGGGCAGTTCACCGCGACAAGCGAAAGCAACGGGCTAAAATGCGGATTTCTTGGCTGCTACGACACGCAGACAGGGGCTGCACAAAGCGGGATTATTACATTCTTTTCTGCGCCGAGCTCGCTGTCTGTGCAAATATTCACGCTGATTCTGCTGGGCGTTATATTCATAGGTGCGTTCATCGCATTTTATTTCCGCTTCCGGGGCGGCATGAGGATGATCGGCATTTTTGGTGTCATAGGTTTTATTCTTGCGCTCCTGGCCACAAATTCCTTTGTCGGGCTGCCGGGAGCAGAAGAGACAGGACGGGCAATCGCTTACATGCTGATCCTGACAGTAGGCTCGATGATATTCTCGGTCTTCTGGGTCGCGACAAGCGGCATGGATTCGCGGTCTGTCGCCGATCAGATAGAGGGCTTAGGCATGCAGATCCCGGGCTTCCGCCGTGATCCACGGATTGTGCAAGAAGTCCTTGACAGGTACATACCCACCCTGACGCTGATAAGCGGGCTTTTCATAGGCGTGCTCGCCGCTATGGCGGACTTCACTTCTGCGATAGGCACTGGCACAGGAATACTGCTTACCGTAATGATTATTTACAACCTATACGAGAACATAGCAAACCGTTACATGGAAGACATGCATCCTGCGCTGAGGAAGTTCTTCGCATGATTTTTTTCGAAAAAGAAGTTTAATCAAGAAAAATTAGTGGGTGATTCAATGATATTTCTGCCTGCAATATATTATAACAGCCAACTGACACAGAATGAGGTTGAACAGAGATTTTATGATTCACAGATGAAATTCTACTTGCTGAAGAAAAAATACACAACAGGCATTCGAAAATATCAGTTCTGGCTGGGCAAAAATGACAGGAAATTCCTTACAGACATGTCGAATAATCTTCTTCTCTTTGGCACCCAAGAATCTGTACAGCTGGATGTAGCTACAACAGTCGATATAGAAGAAACATTATGGTATAAAATATCGTACCTCTCTGATCAGATCATTGACATGATGGCAAGCTACGTTAACACAGGAACAAAAAGAATATACTATTCAAAGCCATTCTGGAACAAAGATTTTACTATAATTAAAAAGTAAATGAAAAATCTAGCTCTGTAGAAATGCTCGATAAAGAGCATCGACGTAGACCTATACGTCTCTTGACGTATAGGTCAGCTAGAGGCATTGAAACAAACTGACGCACGAAGTGCGTCTATCTGTTCAGACAATGCCTCTCACGTCGATGCTCTTGCATAGGTTTTCTACAGAGCAAAAATCTAATTCTTAACCCTTACTTCTCTGCGTATATCTATCAATTTTCCATTTACTTTGACAGAATTTTCAAGCACCCAGAATTTGCTAGGCACAAACTTGTAAAGGTGCACAGGCGATTTTCCATAGTAATCTTCGGTTTTCATTTTCTTATAATATTCACTCTTTTTTCCTGTTCTATTGAATAAAAATTTCATGGCGTAATGGATTTCTTTTTTTGGCAGTTCTGACGCCTTTCCTACCATGTAAACACCGTCACCAGTCCCTTCCGGCACTTTAGAATCAAATATCACAACAGCAGCACGATTGTTTTTTCTGATTAGTTTGGAGTGTAAAGAATTCTTGCTCGAACCCCAGTAGAAATTGTATTTGGAATCATAAGCAAAAAATACTGGCGATATCCACGGCTTTCCATTTTTAGTTGCTGTAGCTATAGTCATGTAGATGTTGTCTTCTATCATTTTTCGTGCCATCGACTCTAAGTTTTTCATGATGCGACTGTCGGGATTCGAACCCGAATCATCAGCACAGGAGAAAAGCTTTTCTTCCTGTACCCTAATTCTTTCATTTCCTCTGATGCAACCTTCCTTTTTCTTAATTGTCTTTCTTGGCTGACATTCTTTCCTAAAGAAGGTCACATGGAAGGCTGAGGTCCTGCCGTTAGACTACAGTCGCGTGATCACTATATTTGTATAGTAATCTTAAAAATAGCTCTGTAGAAATGCTCTTGCATAGGTTTTTTACAGAGCAATTATTGCAGTGAATTAAAAGAATATAGTCACGAGCAGCGAGAACAGCAGTAGGCTGCCGTAGTCGGCTATGGACGTTGATATGGGTATCAGGAAGTTGTTCGGGTCTTCTTTGTTTTTGTATATGATCAGGCCGCCATAGATCGATATTATTATTATTATGCCAATGAGCAAGAGCGTTGCAAGTATGGCTATGAGCATCACCTTCAGAAATATCAGGGTAGAGAACTCAAACCCTTTCAGAAGGGCCATCACATAAGACAGAGAGCCGATGTAAAATGACGATATGATTGCTATAACGAGCATGGTCTTGACGAGACTTTTTACGTGCTCTGAGTGCCACCACTTTTGTGTTGACAATCCTAAGTAAAGCATCGTTGTGAATTTGGATGAGACAACTGTTCCGAAGCTTCCTATGAGGCTAGCAAGAGCTGGCAACAAAATGAGTAAAGGTAAGATTGAGACAAGTTGGTTTTGTATATTATGCAGGTGTACGCCCCCAATGGAGCTTATCACCGATGCAAACGTCAACATTGTCAGGCTTTCCTTGATGATAATCCTTGCTACGTGGGAGTGCGGGCCGTACTCCTTCATATAAAACAGCGTCTTGTAGGATATCCTGTGTTTTTTGTGTATTTTGTGGGCAAAATGATGATGCCTGGATCTTTCGAGTTGTGTAACTTTGTGGATATCGTGTTTCATCAATTTGCGATGTTTCACCAAATGTTTTTCATTTTTCACATGATCACCATTAGATTATCGATATTGCTATGAGAAGCGAAATTATGCTCACGATGTCGCCTGTCGTAGTGACGTACGGTCCCATTATGTTGTTCGGGTCATGGCCGTGGCGGAACAGCCAGAAGGTTGTGAAAATAGTCAGTGGCACTTCTATGACGTTGGAAAGTATGCCTGCCGCGAAGGCCACAAAAATCACGTCCGTGGAAGCGATTCCGAAGAACTCAAACGATACTACGTATGCGAGTATTCCCAGAAACAAGCTCAGAAAAATGACAAGAAAAATTGAGGCTAATACATTGCCTCTTATAATATTTCTTTTGTTGTACTCTTTTTTGAATGCGCCGACGTGAAGACCTGCGCTTAGTCTTGCAGATATAGTGCCGGAAATATTTCCGCGCATTTCCAAGAATCCAGGAAGCAGTATGAACAATGAAGGCATCAGTTCAAGCTTGTCGGTTGCAAACGTAAGGAGCAGCCCCGCGAAAAGCCCCCCTGTAATTGATATAGTCTCAACACTAAGTATCTCATTGAAGTCTTTGTGCAACATACTAGAATTAATTGTTGAATTGACTAAAAAAAGCTTATTGAGTCACAATTACAATGCCATTACAAGCTCTGTAGGAAACTTGTACAAGAGCATCGACGTGAGAGGCATTATCTATTGATAATGCCTCTAGCTGCGGTATACGTCAACAGACGTATACCGCTACGTCGATGCTCTTGATGAACATTTCTACAGAGCTAAATTACAGGAATACGAATACGGCGTAGCCGACGAGAAAGCCAAAAATAAAGCCCGCCGCTACATCAGCAGCATAGTGCCTGTTTAGCACGACCCTTGATATGCATACTGCCAAAATCAAAATAGCCGACAATATTGTTACTGCAAATGCCTGAAACGCAAGCGAGAAGAAGACGCCCAGCGCGGTTATGCGGGCAGCGTGCACGCTTGGAAAAGACGCCAGGTCTGCCTTGTCGAAAAGTGTCTTGCCTTTCTTGCCGCTATTATTGTCAGGGCGCGGCTTGAAGTAAACGGTTTTTATTGCATACGTGATAACCATTATTATGACAAATATCTCGGCAAGGTTCAAAGCTATTTTGTAGTTTGCAGACAGGGCAAAATACAAAAATAGCACAAAATACAGCGGCAGCCCGCCCAGCGACGTCACATCTCGTACGTACTCGTCAAAAAATTTCTTTAGCGCAGACATGCTAAATATTTCCTCCACATAGGTTTTTAAGCCCACGCGTGCATTATAGAACCATGAAAGTTTTTGGTGTTCGTCCCTGTAATCAGTGATTTGCCTGGCTCTTATTCTGACTTGATTGATTATAATAACTCATCAGAAATCTCTATCGGTGAAAGTAAGGTGATTAATAAAAGTAGTATTTTCACTTAGAAGGGTAGGGTTGATAAGGATGAAAACCTAGGTTTTCGTCTTATGCTGGGTTGGCAGATCGGCTATGCACTCGCCTGCAGACAAATCCCTTTCTTTCAAAAAGAAAGGTCTTTGTATATCCCAAAGAAACGGAGAGCGAGTTAGGGGCGTTCAACTCGCCCACCTAGCTTATAATTAATTTAAATAACTTTGTATATATATGGCATATAGGTGAAGTAATATGGTGCAGGCTGTTGTCAAATTATCTGATCACGCCAATAGGATTCTGAACATCGTAAAGGCCAAGTACGACCTGAATGACAAATCAGAGGCTATAGAAAAAATTGCCATGGAGTATGAGCAGGAGATTCTGGAACCTGAGCTAAGGCCGGAATTTGTCACAAGCGTACGGGGAGCGCAAAAAGGCAAGTTCAGAAAAGTCAAAGACGTTTCGAGCATTTTCCGGTGATAGTTCTTGTACGAACTAGAGATAAGCAAACAGTGCGAAAAAGATATCAGGAACCTTACCAAGAAAAACAAAGCACTTGAAATCGCGTTGGAAAAAGCCATAAAGCGCATTCTTGCAGACCCAGAGCATTTCAAGCCTTTGCGATGGCCGCTTCAAAATACAAGGCGTGTTCACGTCTTTGGTTCTTTTGTCCTTGTTTATGAAATCAAAGGTATTACTATACGCCTGTTACGTTTTGCGCACCACGATGAAGTGTACAAAACGTAAGACAATGTATCATTAATGTGGCTCTGTTGAAAACCTATGAAAAAGCATCGACGTAGACCCTTACGTCTTATCGACGTAAGGGTCAGCTAGAGCTATTGTCAAAAGACAATAGCTCTCACGTCGATGCTTTTATTGAGCATTTCAACAGAGCCATTAATGTTGATAATCATGACCTTCAGAATCTTCAACACGGTGAAAAGAAAGAAACAGGTCTTCAAGCCGGCGCACGGCAAGATCGTCAAGATGTACACGTGCGGCCCGACTGTATACGATTATGCACATATTGGAAATTTGCGTTCATTCCTGTTTTACGACCTGCTCAGGCGATACATAGAATTCCTCAGTTATGACGTGAAGCATGTTATGAACATAACCGATGTCGACGATAAAACGATAAAAGGAAGCAGAGAGCGGTCTATTTCTTTGAAAGAATTCACAGGAAAATACACTGCTGCATTCTTTGAAGATGTGAGCACGCTTCGGATAAAATCAGCGCACATTTATCCGAAGGCGACAGACCACATTTCTGACATGACAGAGATGATAAGAAAACTCATGCTGCGCGGCTATGCATATAAGAGCGAGGACGGCTCGGTTTATTTCTCGATAAGAAAGTTCAAGAAATACGGATGGCTCTCGAAATTGAAGATCAAAAAGCTGAAGCCCGGTGCGCGTGTCCAGAAGGACGAGTATACAAAAACAGAAGCGAGAGATTTCGCGCTCTGGAAGGCATGGACGCCAGAGGATGGGGATGTGTTCTGGCTGACGAGCCTGGGCAAAGGCCGACCGGGCTGGCATATAGAATGTTCAGTGATGGCGCTGAAGTATCTGCAGGCGATAGATATACACGGCGGCGGAATCGACCTCATATTTCCGCACCACGAAAACGAGATAGCGCAGTCAGAATGCTCGACCGGAAAGAAGTTTGCTGATTACTGGGTTCACGGCAACCACCTATACGTGGACGGCAAAAAAATGAGCAAGTCGCTTGGAAACTTTTATACACTAAGAGATTTGACGTCAAAGAATTACGACCCTATCGCATTCCGCTACCTCTGCCTGTCTGCGCATTACAGAAGCCAGCTCAATTTTACGTTCGCATCGCTGGAAAAGGCAAAAAAGACCATCGACGGCTTCAACGATTTTGTCGAGAGGATAAGATGGCTTCAGCAAGGGGTCAAGGATGTGAAACCGAATGACCGCCTTCACCGCCTGATAAAAAACACAAAGGAGAAATTTAGGAAATCGATGGACGACGACTTAAATACGCCGCAGGCGCTGGCTTCTGTTTTTAACCTGATAAAGAATGTAAACAAGGCAATAGACAAGAACGTGGCTGATAAAAGAACGTTGCAAGCTGTCTTCAAATTCCTGATGGAGATAAATGAGATATTCGACATAATAATCGCGAAGAAAGAAGCTGAAAAACTGACAAAAGAAGAAAAAGACCTTATAGAAAAAAGGGAGCGGTTGAGGAAGGAAAAGAATTTTGCGGACGCCGACAATATAAGAGCACGGCTGAAGGAAAAAGGCATAGTCCTCGAGGACACGCCCCAGGGCGTGAGGTGGAGTAGAGAGAAATAATACTTATTTACAAACTGCAAAAATATAATGACTGAAGCCAAACAAATAATATTTCACATCTTGAACGTTTTTCTTGATTTCAGGCGTCTGTCAATTTTTTTGTATCTTACTTTTATCGGATAATTAATAATAGTAAAAGCGGCATCAAATTTCGCGTCTTCAAGAACTTTTCTTGCTTCTGCATAATAACTAGGTCCTAGAGTAATTAGCCTGTTAGCACGTTGCAGCTTGTATTCTGCACGGAAACCGCTATCTAAACTGCTACTAACGTGTTCTGGTAGAATATTATATTTTCGATAATTCTTTTTAATATCATTGAGCATTCTCATACCTCTTAGAAGCTCCCTGTCCGATGGTTCTAGAACGGATAATTGAATGCCCTTTGCCTTTAATGCCTGCATCGCTCGTGATGCGTACCTAAGCGCGTCTTCTGGTTGTTCATTTATTAGTGCCACATAGAATTGTGCAAGTTCCGAGCGAGCAAGAAACTGTTGGTCGTAGATATTTGTTTTCATTTTTTTATCACCGATTTAGTTTTAGCTTTTGGTTTTTTCGAACTTCCAAATTCTTTATCTAGGTTCAATTCAAATAATTCATTTTTCAGCGTTTTGTATCGCTTATCTATTTCGTAGCCTACAGGCGAAGCCATTTTTTTCGCTTCTTCAAGATATTTTTTGGCTGTTTTAAGAGCGCGTCGGGAGCCTATAAGCCCTTCAGCTCGGTGGATAAATATCTCTGCTAAAATGCTTCGCCTTATTTTATCTGTTCCCCTTAGGAGTTCTTTTTCTTCATCAGAAATTTCAGTTCCGTCTTTCAGGTTTAAAAAAGTCCTTTGTGCGTAGGCAAGTGCTGTTTCAAGACCATGAAATGAATAGCCCGTACGGCTTTCATAAATGCCTGCAAAATATCGTCTTATTTGTGCAAAGGCGCCAATATCGTGGCCACTTCTGTACAGAGGCATGTTTGCGACGAACTCTCCAAGGCCTTCTTCAGCAGTCTGGTAAGGAACGATTTCTTTTTTCATTATTCATCACGCTCTTTCTGATTCTTAAACGGACGTCTATTATTAGTTATTAGTTAGAGTTTTATCTAATACGTCATGCCGAAATGTTTTCAATATGTAATCTCCAGTACCTAGACTAAATCTTCCTGTACTACAATCTGTTATTATTCTATTTCTAAGAATTCTGTAAGCTTTTTCCCTTTCTTTGTAAGACCTCTCGGATAAGATAGATTTTATAGAATTATATTCTCTTAGAAAATTTCCACCTTTGAGCTGGATTTCTTGGTCTAATGCAAATGAATTGCATCCAGAATACGCATTGTAAAGACTGACAAGTCTTGGTGCCAATCTTTCTGTTGACCATGTTTCGAAGGCTTTTATCATGGCGCGGAATATGCGTCTTTCTTTATCAGAATACATTCTCATCATTTATTCATCACCCCAAAGTAACACTAAATATATGGTTATCTTATATTAAGTATATAACTATTAAAAAACACGCAAAATGCGATAGTTTTAAATATATAACACGCAAAATACTAGTATGAAGAAGGAAAAGATAGAAACGCCAAAGGAAGATATAGTGCTGAAATACGGCGAAAAATACGAATTTGACGAGCACGACAAGCTTATACTGAGGGAACTAGACGAGAATGCGAGGAAGCCTTTGTCCGAGATGGCCCAGCGTGTAGGACTGTCGCGGGACGCAATAAGAAAAAGGATAGAAAAGCTTGTCGCGTCCAAAATAATACTTGCATTCAAGCCTATACTGAACCCGCCGAACATGGGGTTTCCGATAATAAACTATGTCTTTATTTCTCTCTATAATCCGAGCCCTGAAAAGGAAAAAGAATTTTTGAGTTTCATGAGGGCAAATAAGCATATAACATACGTAGCGAGCCTGATAGGCAAATGGGACTTCATAATCGATATAATGGCCGAGAACCAGGGCGAGTTTGACAGAATATTGAAGCATATACGACAAAGATTTCCTGACCTGATAAAAGATTATGAGGTTTATGGCGTTCTTACAGAATACAAATATGAGGAAATTGGAAAACTCGTATACGAAGGACGGCAGATCAAATGAAGTATAATACAAAATCTGGAACCAAGAAAATAGTAATTCAAAAGGCTAGAATTAGCGACGTAAATGAGCTTTATTCTGTTGCAAAAAAAGACCCTGGAAAATACAGCTGGTTCAAAAGAGAATCGCTGGTAAAAAATGTCAAAGAAGAGCCGAAATTGTGTTTTGTGATGAAGTATCAGAATAATGTAGAAGGCGCTATATTCTTCAGACAGGAATGGAATGATGTTGTGTGGTGTTGGTTGATTTTCGTCAACAGGCGCATTAGAAACCATGGCTTTGCGCGTGCGTTTGAAAGCAATGTCTTAAAAATGCTGAAAAAGAATAAATATCGCATTGTTTATCTTGAGGTCGACGAAGCAAACCACAACATGATTCGCTGGTGCGGGAAGAATAATTACAAGCGTGTTTGCCGCTTTCCAGATTGGTTCGGAAAATGGAAGCACGCGGTAATCTTCAGGAAGGATATTTAATGAACGTAAAAATAAGAAAAATGGAACAAAATGATATAAATGACATATTATGCCTTGGAAAAGATTTCAAAGAATTCACGATAAGCGATACAGACCCTTTTTATGAAGAGGACGAAATGCTTAACTGGATAAGAAACCCAAGTGATAACGTATTCCTTGTTGCCGAGCATGGGAAAAAAATCATTGGATTTCTTTTCTGTAAAATGATTTCGCATCGCTGGGCACTTCTGGATACAATATATGTAGATCCAAGCTACCGGAAGAGTGGAATAGGAACACAACTTTTCAACACACTTCATAACGAGCTGAAAAAAATGGATGTCAAATATATCCAGACAACAGTCGGCTCGGATAACAAGAAGTCCAAAGACTTCTTGAAAAAACATGGGTTCAGCGAAGGCAAGAGTTTCATGTGGATGGATAAGGTAATTTATACGAAGGGGACGCGATAAAATGATCCACTGGTTCATATTCAACTTCATTGTGCTGATCGTGTCGTTTTCACTAGTGTTTAATATAAGGAATGACTTTACGGTAACGGTAGGCTGGATACTGATCCTTGTGGCGGTCGTGCTTATGGTAAAAGACTTTTTTGCGGCAAAGGGGTAGAAATGAAACCAAGAAATCGGAATAGTGACCGCAGGCGCAAGCCGGAGTACCAGATGAAAATAGCAAAAGAGCGCGTTGGCATTCTCTTGGATGAGGCGGTAAAGGCACGAACAGAAAATCCGAACTTATCCAGGCGGTACTTTCAGCTTGCGAAGAAAATCGGCATGCGGTATAACATGAGAATGCCCCGCAGCGCAAAACGAAGCTTCTGCAAGAAGTGCTTTTCTTATCTGGGGGAAGGCTGGCGGTTCAAGAAAGGGCGCGCTTATGTGAAGTGCAGGAATTGCGGGTTTGTAAAATATTATCCTTATAAACCTTTTCTCACAAAGAAAAAGAGATAGTTATGCCGTCGATAATGGACGTAAGCCAGGATGACCTTGTGAAAAGGGCTTCTGACGAATTAAGGTCAAGAATATCTATGCCTGAGTGGGCACGATTTGTAAAGACAGGCGTATCGCGCGAACGTGTGCCTGATCAGGACGGTTGGTGGTACACCCGGTCGGCCAGCATTCTCAAACGGCTTTACGTTGACGGCAATGTAGGGACGCAGAGGCTCAGAAGCTATTATGGTGGCTTACATCGCAGGGGACACAAACCCGCGCATTTTGGCAAAGGCTCCGGCAAGATTATACGCGTCATTCTTCAGGACCTGGAAAAGGCCGGACTTGTCAAGAAGGAAAAGAGGGGCAGGACGATCACCCCGGAAGGCATTAAATTTTTAAATAGCATCGCAAAGAAGATGAAATAAAATGTCCTTTATTATGGATTTCTTTTCGAATCTTCATCGTTCGCACGTTTCTTCATTTCAAAAAGTATGATACTATGTCATTCAGGTCATACTTTTTGGTTGAGATGCTCACAGATACTATGGGCTTTAGCTCATAGTTACACATGGCATCTCATTTTTAAGCCTTTTTATTGCATAATTAACATGGCGATGAAGAGACTGTCCCAGTAAGACTGTGGCAACACAGAGTGATTTTCATGGGTAGCTCCTGAGCCAACCTTTTCTTTCAAAAAGAAAAGGTTGATCTAAAGAAATTACTAGGAAAAAAATATTATCTGAGATTCAATAATATATTTGAATATAAGGTCTTGAAGATCCCATATTCTTTTGGGGTTACCAAGACCTTAAACGAACTGACGCATCTTCGATGCGTCTATCAGTCTTAAGAAAAGGAGATTGGTTATGGTCAATGAAGAAGAGGCGATAAAGCAAAGGATATTGCAGCAGAGGATGCAGGAGCAGATGCACGGACAGATTCAAGAGCAGATGCAGCAACAGCAGATGCAGGCGGCGTTAAAGGTTATAACGTCGCAAATACTTGAGCCTAAGGCGAGGGAGAGGCTGTCAAATCTTAAATACGTTAAGCCCGACGTAGCGATGCAGCTCGAGATATACCTTGTCCAGCTCTTTCAGTCAGGCCAGCTAAAGACAAAAATAACCGACGAACAGCTTGTGATAATTTTAAGAAAGCTCACAGAGAGAAAAGAGACAACGATAAAGAGAAAGTAAATATGTCATCAAGAAAGCCGCTTGGAAAGAAAATCAAGCTCATAGCAGCGCGAAAACAGAGTGCGCCTAGGTGGGCGGACATAAAGAAATACTCTCTGAAGCGAGCGCGGTCGAGGAGGATAAGATCGACAAACAAGCAGTGGAGGCGCGGAAGGCACAAGGTGTGAAGAATGTATTATAGCTAAACAAGAACTTGCTTCGTAATGTATGACATTCAGCGGGAACTATGAAAAAACTGATGTCATTATGCTCAGAGCTTTCTGCAACCCTTTTCGTGGTGCCGGATACATACAACGGATTTGATGATTTGGAGTTAATAACTATGGCCGACGAGAAAGAAAGAATATTCACGATCCCACTCAGGGAGTCTTACAAGAAATCTGAAAGAAAGAGAAGCCCCTATACTATCAGGCTTGTTCGCGATTACTTGAAAAAGCACACAAAGGCTAGTGACGTAAAGCTTGGAGACGAAATCAATAAGGCCGTCTGGGCTCGGGGCATGAGAAAACCCCTGAGGCGCATCCGCGTGAAGGCTATAATGATCAATGATGTTGTGAAGGCCGAGCTCGTTGGATTCGACTACAAGGAATTCAAGGCCGCGCCAAAAACGGAGAAAAAAGGCGCAAAGGAAAAGCTTATGGAGAGGCTTGGCCCTAAGGCCATGCAGAAAGAAAAAGAGGAAAAAGCAATAGATGGCACAGGGAAAGATGAAAGCAAGCATATGGAGAAGCCCGTCAAGACAGAAATTCAAAAACCAGAAACAGCCTGATTGAATTCCATTAAAGTATGATGGTCGACGTGAGAGGCATTGTCTGTCGACAATGCCTCTAGCTGACATATACGTCAACAGACGTATATGTCTACGTCGACCATCATCATACGAATATGGAATTCAATCAAACAGCCTGATTCTTTTAATACTTTGAAATCAAATCTATATTTGGGAAAATAATATGATACGCATAAAGGGCGTTGTTTTTTCTGGCGTGCTGCGCGGGGCGTCGCTTGTTGATCTTTATTACTACAGGGTCGTCAGCCTCCTTGGCTTCGAGCCCTACAAAGGGACGATGGATGTCAAATTGGAAAGGCCGATCAACATCAGGCTGTTTGAAACAAAGAGCATAGAGCACCTGCTTCTTGACGGCAGCAGGATGGTAAATGCCTACCTTACGCCTGTCAATATCGTAATAAGGAAGGGAAGCCAGTCCAAAAGGTATGAATGCTGGGCTATGCAGGAGGCGCAGGGCATCTATTCCGATGACGTCGTAGAGATTATCTCAAAGGACCGGATCAAAGACAAGTTTGAGATAGAAGACGGAAATATTGTCGAAATAGAATTCTCTGAAAAGCCAAAAAAGAAAGGGCGCACTTTAGACATTATCAAAAAGTTTAGGCCAAAAAAGACGTCACAGCTGATGAAGAGGTAAGTCAAAACTATAAAAGCTTTAAAAATGCTTCTATGATAGTAGTGCTGAATAATTATGACAGAAATAACTTATCAACCAAAAAGCGTAGAAGAGATAGAGATTCCTCCCCTGAAAGGATTCTACAGGACACATTTCGGATTTTATGTCGCTGATCATAAATCTCCCGTCGGTGTGACAGCCCCGCAGACATATGAGTGGCTGCACAAAGAGGGGGAAATACCTATTCCTAATTCTTACTGGTCTATGATTGCTACGCTGACAGATGAAGAAATAGAAAAAATAGAAAATCCAGATATACGAAAAGAAACAGAGCAGGCACGAGGACTGATGCTTGAATATCCCGTGCAATTCGTAAACCTGATGGCGATGGGGAATAAGATCCTGATCGAGCCCTATGGGTTTGGCTGCAAAATTCTTCAGGATAAACTGAAAGGAGGCAATATCGAGGTTTATGATCACGATGTGAGCAAAATCAAAATAGGCGAGTCGCAGGTAAAATACAACAACGCAAAATTGTATGTTGATGGTTTGGCAAAAGAAGACGATATAAGGTTCGCGGCCCGTGGCGGCGATTGGGGTGTCGACGACAGGCGCTTCGGCGTCGTCCTCGGTTGCGGGCCTCGGGGCTCGGATCCGGGCGTGGCCGGTCTCGGGTTCAGGCCTGAAGGTAACCAAGCATATTTTAATGTAAACAAAGTATTGGAAGAACTTTCAGAAGCAGAAAGAATAATGTGAGACAAAAATCTGCTGTTTATGATATGAAATGTTTATTTTTGAATTCTTCTGAAAACCTGCAACTTTTCTGCAAAGGATTTCTATGAAATCCTTTGAGAAATTCAGGAAAGCTTTGCTTTCCTCGAATTAGTTGCAGGATGAAAGGGAAGATTCGAAAAGAAATGCTCAAAGAAACCTGTGACTTCGTACAAAAGACTTCAGAAAAGTCTTTTGGTGACTTAGGAAAGCTTTGCTTTCCTCAAGTTAGTCACAGGTTATAAAGGGCATTTTATTTTTGAATTCATCAGAAAACCTACGACTTTAGTTGCAGGATGAAAGGGAAGATTCGAAAAGAAATCCTCAAGGAAACCTCTGACTTTAGTCAGAGGTTATAAATGGGATTTCATTTTTATCAGAAAAATTTCTTCATATTATTGTAGAACTTCTTCGCCTTTTCCAGTTCATTTTTTCCTTTTTTTGTCATTACATAATATCTTCTTTCAGGTCCGCCTGATTTTTTTGTTCCGGCCTTCTTGATGTATCCATCGATTTCCAATCTCTTGATGACAATATAGGCGGTGACGTTGCCTGGTGAGAAATCGAATTCCTTTTTTATTTTATCGTTTATCTCGTATGCATACAGACTTTTGTTTTTCAAAAGGGTCAGTATGTAAATCCACAGGTTATCGTTGGTAATACTTTTCCTGAAGCGTTCGGATGGTGATGCCATATCTATAAATGAATCTCATTAAATTTTAAGCTATCTACTTCATGCCATAAACTATATATACTATTTTATGCTATAAAATAGTGGAGTAATATGACAGAGAAAGACATCAGGATCGCAATAGTAGGCGTCGGCAACTGCACGAGCAACCTTATTCAGGGATTATTTTATTACAAGAATGTCGATGACAATAAAAATGTTCCAGGAATCATGCACAACAGCGTTGGCGGATACCTCATTCGTCACATAAGGCCTGTCGCTGCCTTTGACGTGCACGCCGGAAAGGTTGGCAAAGACATTAGCCAGGCCATCTTTGAGGAACCAAACAACACCGTCAGGATATGCGACGTCCCTGAAATGGGTGTTGTCGTTGAAAAAGGCGCTGTGCTCGATGGCATCGGCGAATATATGTCTGCTGTTGTGCCGATAGACCACAGGCACGCACCTGTGAATGTGTCAAAGGCACTGGAAGAAAATGACGTCGACGTCGTGCTTAATTTCCTTCCTGTTGGCAGCGCAGAGGCGACAAGATTCTATGCACAGGAGGCTATAAAGGCGGGGTGCGGTTTTGTCAATGCAATACCTGAGTTCATTGCAAGCGATCATGAATGGGCGCAGAAATTTGAGAAATCCGGACTGCCTGTACTTGGTGACGACTCAAAGGCTCAGGTCGGGTCTACGATCATTCATCGCGTCTTGTCAAGATTGTGCGAAGAGCGCGGCGCTGCCGTCGACAACACGTATCAATTGAATGTAGGCGGTAACACGGATTTCTACAACATGCTTGAAAGAACAAGGTTGAAGAGCAAAAAGATATCAAAAACCGAGGCTGTGCAGAGCCAGTTTTACAAAAGACTGCCGGATGACCACATACATATAGGGCCGAGCGACTATGTGCCGTGGCTGAAAAGCAGGAAGCTTGGATTCATCCGTCTGGAGGGAAGATTGTTTGGAGATATTCCATTTAATATTGAGGTCCGTTTGGATGTAGAAGACAAGGCAAATTCCTCAGGGGTTGTTATTGACATGATAAGGTGCACAAAATTAGCAATGGACCGCGGAATATCTGGTACACTGATCTCGCCGTCAGCCTATTTCTGCAAGCACCCGCCGCAGCAGTTTCCTGACAGCGTGGCGAGGCAGATGGTTGAAGAGTTTATAAATGGAGAAAGGGAAAGGTAGATTTCATGACAATATACAAACGCAGAAAAAAATTTGATTCACTGTCCATAAGGGTCGGAATGATCTTTAGCAGAGTACCGCTATCGCCAAACCAGTGGACCATAGTAACATTCATCCCCGCGCTCTTTGGATTTACTTCAGCGTACTACGGAAATATTTATGCGGCTGTTGTGCTTTTTGCAATAACGGCATTCATCGATATCATAGACGGGTCGGTTGCCCGTGTTTCGGGCCGCGTGACCAGACTTGGCGCATTTCTAGATACTATTGTCGACAGGTATATAGAATTCATTATGATTGCTGCTATTCTGTTTCTAAACCTGCCGAATTTTTATTTTCCTATATATATCTGGCTTCTTCTATTGCTGTTCGGCTCCATGATGTCTACGTACGCAAAATCAGCGTCAGCAGAAAAGAACATATCAAAAGAGAATGTTTGTGGAATCAGGGGTGGAATTCTCGAGCATTCGGACAGGATGATACTTTTGTTTCTTGTTTTTCTATTAGCGGTTCTGATAGACGGAATGTACGTAACTTATCTTGTCGTTTTAATGGCCGTGCTGTCAAATATATCCGCTTTTCAGCGAATTTTGTACGCGTATAACGCAGCAAAAAAGCAACTTTAAATCCTTTCTCACTAATTTTTGATAAACCTTTTTTCTAAAAAGGTTTCATGCGTGCCCATCATGTTTGGAAAGAAGTAAGAGTCGAAAGTGTATGACGTGCTTTGCACGTCCATCGGCTGATCCAATGATAAAGGGTGTGCGTGGAGAGTGATCTATTTCTGTCGAGGCATAGTTTTAAATATAATAAAATTATATATAAAGTATAATAAAATATAATAGGTGATATAATGAGGATGTTATCGAAAACAAAGAAGATAGGCGGCTCTATAATGGTAAGAATACCAAAGGACTTGGCGGAAGCCGAAGGCATAACAGAGAACCAGACCGTGGAAATAGAAGTTAGAAAAGCCCGTATTTCTGGATTTGGCATACTGAAAGGAATGGGCTCGTTTACGAAAAAAGATGAGCTGAATACACATGACTAAATTTGTTGTCGATTCGTGGGCGTGGGTCGAGTACCTAAAAGGAAGCGAAAGAGGAGAACTTGTAAAAAAAATGCTTGAAGATGAAGACAATAATTGTTTTACGTCTCTTATTGTTATTTCCGAAGTAGTTAGCGCAATAAAGCGCCAAGGAATGGATTACACTAAAGCACAAGAGAAGATTTTCGAGATGTCAAATATCGACGTGCTACAAAAGGAAGATTTTATTGAAGCCGGCTTGCTGCATGCCGACATTAGAAAAAGGATAAAGGATTTTGGGCTGGGCGACAGCTTTGTTCTGCTCTTAGCAAGAAAAATAAATGCAAAAATCATCACAGGCGATTCGCACTTCAAAGGATTTAAAGAATGTGTTCTTATTTAATGTGCTGATAATTATGCCGGTCCCGAACTTCATACAGAAAGTAAGCGATACCGAGTGGATAATACCAAAGACATTCAAGCCAGGCATGCGCGTGCCTGCAAAAATTATCGCAACCGAAAAGCTGGTCGCTGAGATGGATATGCAGGTATACGACCAGGTGACAAATGTAGCCACGCTTCCAGGTATCATAAATTATGCTTACTGTATGTCTGACGGACACAGCGGCTACGGCTTCCCGATAGGCGGGGTTGCAGCCTTCGACCTGGAAAAGGGGATTATATCGCCTGGCGGGATTGGTTTCGACATCAACTGCGGCATGAGGCTCGTAAAAACAAACCTTACGTACAACGACGTCAAGCCGCACCTGAAAGAATTGGTTGACCTCCTCTTTCAGCGAGTGCCTGCTGGCGTGGGGTCAGCAGGATTCATGAAGCTGAACAGACAGCAATTCGTTGAAGCCATAGAGAGCGGTGGAAAATGGTGCGTTCAGAATGGCTACGGCTGGGAAGAGGACCTGAAGAAAACAGAAGAAAATGGGTGCATGGAGGACGCTGATTCTTCCAAGGTGAGCAAAAGAGCAATAGACCGCGGCATCAGCCAGATAGGCACGCTTGGATCAGGCAACCATTATCTTGAGATACAGACAATAAAGCCAGGCCACATTTTTGATGAAAAGATGGCAAAGGCACTTGGATTATTTGAGAACCAGATCGTTGTCATGTTTCACTGCGGCTCGCGCGGTTTTGGTCATCAGATCGGAACAGACTACCTGCAGATATTCCTCGATGTCATGGAGAAGAAATACGGAATAAAGATTCTGGACAAAGAACTGGCGTGCGCGCCGTTCAAGTCGTCGGAGGGTCAAGATTATTTTGCGGCGATGAAGTGCGGCATAAATATGAGCTTTGCAAATCGCCAGGTAATATTACATAGGATAAGGGAGGCTTTTTCCAAGGTGTTCAAAAAAAGCCCTGAGGATATGGACATGCACCAAATTTACGACGTCGCGCACAACACGGCAAAAATAGAGAAGCACATTGTTGACGGAAAACACAGGGAAGTTCTTGTGCACAGGAAGGGCGCAACACGCGCCTTTGGGCCCGGGCGCGAGGAGATACCGGAAGAATACAGGGAATTCGGCCAGCCTGTAATCATAGGCGGCTCCATGGAAACAGGATCCTATCTTTTGGCAGGAACAGAAGGCGCTATGCTGAACACGTTTGGCACGACGGCTCACGGTTCTGGACGTACGATGTCAAGAACAAGGGCAAAATATTTGTTTCGCGGTGACCGCCTGCAAAAAGACATGGAAAAGCGCGGAATTTATGTCAAGACAGTGAGCTTTGCAGGCCTAGCCGAGGAAGCAGGAGCGGCTTACAAGGATATCGATGAAGTTATAGGCGCAATGCACCAGGCAGGCATCTCGCGCAAGGTCGTCAAGTTCTCGCCCATCGGTAATGTGAAGGGATAAGTCCAAGAAAATTATATGCTGATTGTTTTCTTGGGCGACTTTAAATTTCTTGCGGAAAACAAGATACTGTGATTCAATGATCGGTATATTCGGCGGGTCTGGGTTCTATTCGCTGCTGGACAAGGCAGAGACCGTCGAAATAGAAACAGCCTTTGGGAAGCCTTCTTCTCCTGTAACGGTCGGAAGAATAGGCGACAAAGAGGTCGCGTTCATTGCACGGCATGGGTTGCAGCACGAGTTTCCGCCTCACAGGATTCCATACAAGGCAAACATCCTGGCGTTCAAGGAGCTTGGGGTCAACAGGATAATCGCCCCAACGGCTGTTGGCTCGCTCAAAAAAGAAATAGAGCCAGGGCATTTCCTGATACCAGACCAATTCGTAAATTTCACAAAACGCGACGACACGTTCTATGAGGAGCGACCGGTAACACACATAAGCTCTACAGAACCGTACTGCCCGGAACTAAGAAAATTACTGATAAATAATTCCAGAGAAATGAACCTTAGTGTTCATCCCAGCGGTACAATTGTTGTGATAGAAGGACCAAGGTTTGCATCAAAAGCCGAAAGCAATTTCTACCGTTCGCAGAAATGGGATGCCATTAACATGACACAGTATCCTGAGATGGTACTAGCACGGGAATTAGAGATGTGCTATGCAAACATATCGATCATCACGGATTACGACACAGGACTTAAAGAAGATCCGACGGCAAAGACGGTGAGCCTGTCGGACGTTGTGCGCGTGTTTGCCGAAAACACGCAGAAACTTAAGGCGCTTCTTTTTGATGTCATACCCAAGATACCTGAAGGGCGCGAATGCGCATGTCCGCACGCTCTGGAAGGGGCAAGATTTTGAATCTACCCAGAAACAACTTTCAATGTATCCATATCTGTTACGTAAATTTTCATTTTTGACACATCACAAAAATTTTGTGCATCAGCTTGTACTGTTTTCCCTTCATCAGACTTTAATGCTGCTCTTCTGGCTTGCTCGTTCTCGAAAGTAAGATACGCCGCCGCCTTGACTGAATTATCAGGATAAGAAAAAGTAACCCTAAAAATTTCATATTTTTTCAATCCAGGCAGTTCTCTTGATAGTGGTGCATGGACTTCGGCGAGATATTTATGAAATTCTTCTTCTGGCATGTCTGTTTTTGGTGCAAGCAAAACTGTTTGTACAATCATAGTTACTTTAATAAGTTCAATCTTTTTAAAACCATAAAGTTATCATTCTACTTGATTATCATGAAAACACCAATTTCAATTATCACGGGCTATCTGGGAAGCGGAAAGACTACGCTGCTGAGAAGAATAATTGACGAGACGGACAAGAAACTGGCCATAATCATGAACGAGTTTGGCCAGGTCGGGATAGACGGCGCAGTGATCAAGGGCAAAGACGTCGACATGGTGGAGCTGGCCGGTGGTTGTGTCTGCTGCTCGCTTACTGGTGAGTTCGAGTACGCTGTCAAGGAAATTCTGGAAAAGATAAAGCCTGAGATGATTGTTGTCGAAACGACAGGCGTGGCTGAGCCGGACGCCATAGCGCTGGACATAAGCGAAAACATCCCGGGCGTCTCGATGGATGTCGTCATAACAATCGTCGACGCCGACAGCACCATAAGATTTCCAAGCATCGGCCACACCGGAAGGATGCAGATAGAGATGGCCGATGTTATTCTTTTGAACAAGGTTGATTTAGTAAATAGTGACCAGAAAAAGGAAGCGATAGAAAAAATAAGGCAGATAAACGAGCGGGCTGAGATATTTGAAACAGCAAGGTGCGGTATCGACACGAATATTTTATTTGGCATTGAACTAAAGGAAAAGGAATTCGGTCCAGAGCACAGAGATCACATAGAAAAAGAGGGCATTGAATTCTTTACATTCACAGCAGAAAAATCTTTTGGTCGGGACAAGTTTGAGGCATTTTTATACAGCGTGCCGAAAAATGTTTACCGCGCAAAAGGCTTTATCGTATTTGATGGCCAGACCTACCTGTTTAATTTTGTCTTTGGAAGATGGGAATTTGAAGAGTCCGAAGAGAAAGAAACGAAACTCGTGTTTATCGGAAAGGATATAATAAAACAAAAAGAAGATATAATAAGAAAACTGAAGGAGTGCGAGATATGTTGAACAGAAGGCAAAAGGCGCAGGTCGACCGGCAGCTCGAGTCTCATACCCACAGACGATACGAGGTAGATATAAAACTTGGATGGGGCGGCACGCTGAAGAATTTTGTTGTCCACCCTGATGTGATGCGGCCTGAGCTCATGACGTCTTTGCACCTCGCAAGGTGGCTGTTTTCCCATAAGGACCTGTTCTACAAAAGAAACGCGCTTGATATGGGCTGCGGGTCTGGCATACAGGGAGTAGTCATGGGTCTATACGGCGCCAAATACGTCGCGTTTTCCGATATATCCCAGCAGGCTGTCAGAAATGCGCGGGAAAATGCAAGAAAATACAACCTTTCGGGCAAATCTGTTGTTGTGAAGAGCGATTTGTTTGAAAATATGACCGGGAAGTTTGATATTATGGTTTTCAACCATCCGTTCTTTCCGGCAAACCCCATGAAAGGATCTGTGGTCTCATCAGCAATGCTCGACAACGGGAATCTCATCTGCCGGTTCCTGGAAGACGCAAAAAATTATCTGAACGCCCCAGGCGTCATAATAATGCCTTTCTTCCATCTGGCAGGCCCGTTGAATGATCCCGGCATCCAGGCGCCAAAGCACGGCTATAAAATCGTGGATGAAGCAAGGAAAAAAATATCTATAGGTTTACAAAAGGGCGTTATTTCCATTTATGAGATAACGAAGTAAATATTATGTCACATGCTATATTTCATTATATTTGCTTCATAATATGTTGATGCTTATGCCGTACAAATATCTTGAAGACGTTTCAATAGCAGACGTAGCATTCGAAGCAAGCGGCAAAAATATGGATGCGATGTTTGAGTCAGCAGGCCTGGCCGTTACAAACACTATGGTAAAAAATCTGAAATCCGTAAAGCCAAAAATAAAGAAAACAATAAAGCTCAAGGCGGACAGTGCGGAAAAACTCTTGTTCAATTTCCTGCAGGAGTTTGTCTACTGGAAGGATTCCGCGCAGCTCCTGTTCCCGATGGTCAGGGTGAAGATAGAGCTAAAATCAGGGCTTTATTTTTTGTCAGCAACGCTTACGGGCGACAAGCTCGACATGAAGAAGCACGAACTAATTGTCGACGTGAAGGCGATCACGATGCATCTTTTCGAGGTTAAGAAAGAAGGAAATCTCTGGAAGTGCCGTGTCGTGCTGGATATATAAAATTTAGAATTTTATAAATGATATGCAAATGACATATGAGACATGGCAAAATAAATCAACTTACCAAACTGAATTGAAAACTGTCGTAAAGAGAATTAGGCGTATAAAAGAAAAATTAGGGCACATTAATTTTGAAAGAAATACACATTTGCATAAATCTTATGCAAGAAGTGGCATTTATGCAGAGTTGAATCAAAAAGATGAGTATACTTATTATTCTGAATTAGCACTGACATCTACCTCTCTTGAAGAATTTAGAAAAAAAGTTTTTGAAGATTGTACTAAGTCGGGACATAGACTACATAATATGGATAACGAATGGATAAGCTGTTTCGATTGTGATGCTGGATACTACTATAACAGATGTGGTGGAGATAGTCTTTTTTTATTTTATCAATTTGAAAAAGAAAAACAGGAAAGAGAGAAGAAGCTTATGCAAGAAATAGACCATTACAGCATGATTTTAGAAATGATTAAAAGCGTAAAAGAATAATTTTTATAATTTTTTGTGCTGTATTTGTTGCATCTGATAGAGCGGCGTTCTTTTTGCAAATTGCCACGCTTTGAGTTTCATCTGAATTATGTCATTGCTCATGCTTTGCAGTTCCATCGTAAAGTTTTCGACGTGGTAAAGCCCTTCAAAACGGTCTTTGAGGTATTGAGGCAACTGTTCTGCAGTTGTAATGAGTTCTATTGATGCTGTTTTACCGTCTCTGGTGCACAAACCGGCAGCAGGATAATCCAGTTCTTCTGAAAGGTGCTTGATTTCTTCCTGTACGGCATCATAAAATGACGAATCTGACATTCTTCCATCCTTTATCGTTATCTTATACATTTTGAGATTTTCAGTTTCCATCTACAATCCCGCTTCCTTTTTCAATTCTTCCGCTTTGTCGGTTCTTTCCCATGTGAAGTCAGGGTCGTTTCTGCCGAAGTGGCCGTAGCGAGCGGTCTTTTTGTATATGGGTCTTCTGAGGTCAAGGGTTTCGATTATCCCTTTCGGCGTCAGGTTGAAATGTTTGTAAATTAATTCGACAATCTTTTCTTCTGGTATCTTCGCTGTGCCAAAGCAGTCGACGTGGATGCTTATCGGCTGTGCAATGCCTATGGCATACGACAACTGGATTTCGCACCTGTCGGCAAAGCCGGCTGCAACAATATTCTTTGCGATGTATCTTGCCATGTAAGCAGCGCTACGGTCAACTTTCGAGGGATCCTTGCCGCTAAAGCTGCCTCCGCCGTGACGACCAACTCCGCCATACGTGTCTGCGATAATTTTTCTGCCAGTAACGCCTGTGTCGCCTTCGGGACCGCCTACGACAAAGCGGCCTGTTGCATTTATATGAATTTTTGTATCGTTATCCATGTAGTTGGTGCAGACAGGCTTTATCACGTGTTCGGTTATTTCTTTTTTTAGCTGCTGTTCATCTATTTCATCCTTGTGTTGCTGTGCAATGACTATGGCGTCGATTCTTTTTGGCGTTCCTGCGTTGTATTCCACTGTGACCTGACTTTTGCCATCAGGTCCAAGATGTTTTATAATACCATTCTTTCTGGCGTAAGCAAGTCTTTCGGTCAATTTATGGGCGAGCACGATAGGCAAAGGCATTAGTTCAGGCGTTTCGTTGCACGCGAAACCGTACATCATACCCTGGTCGCCCGCCCCTTGCTCTTTTCCCTCTGTTTCGTCAACGCCCATAGAAATGTCCGGTGACTGCTCGTGAATGGAAACAAGTACTCCGGCATCATAACAGTCAATACCGAATGCAGGATCAGTGTAACCTATTTCTTTTAGTGTATCCCTTACAACCTTCTGTACATCGACGTAGGCCTTTGTTGTGACTTCGCCTGCCACGACGACAAGGCCTGTGGTTGTCAGCGTCTCGACGGCTACGCGGGAATTGGGATCTTGCTTGTACACCTCGTCGAGCACGGCATCGCTGATCTGGTCGGCGATCTTGTCTGGGTGCCCTTCGGTTACAGATTCTGATGTAATAAAATATTTTTGCGGCATAGAGAAAATAATCTGTCGATAAATTTATAAAGAGATTCACACCGCGTACAAAGCCACGCCCAGAACAGCGCCTATTGCGTAGCCTACAAGGGCCGCTGTCATGCCTATGGCAGCCATTTCTATCCCGCCCCTTACTGGATTTCCTATTGTAATATGATTTTTGATTGCGCCTGTGACAAACAAGACGATAACAGAAAATATCAGCGAAAGAATAATGCCTGCCTGGACACCGACAAAGAAGAAGGCTAACAGCGGTACTAATGATCCGATAACAGCAGAGAAACCTACTATAGCAGCGTCCCTTCCAGGGCTTTCATACTCGTCCGGATAGAGGTGGAGCTCTTCCTCCATCATGGTCTTCAGCCAGAGCTTTTTGTTGGATGTTATTTTCCTGACAATTGAGCTGAGTATTTGGCCAGAAAACCCCTTTCTCCGGTAAATATTATAGATCTCTCTCCGCTCGATTTCCGGCACCTCTTTCATTTCTTGTTTCTCTTTCTCGAGCTGCCCTTTGTAATAATCATTGACAGCCTTGGACGATGTATATGCAACAGCGGCCATTGAAACAGATTCTGCGAATGTGGCCGCGAGGCCCGCGATGATGATTATCTTTGAGTCCTGTGTGGCTATCGCAACAGCCAGGATAACGCCGAGCACGTTCACAAGCCCGTCCTGCCCGCCGAGAATTATATCACGAAGATTATAGCCGCTTTTACCGGAGTGGTGCTCTTTGTGCCTCATAATTTATTATGGCAAAGAGCGGAATTTAAGGTTTGCGTATGAAGAATGAGAATGTATTATGCCGCCGGACCAAGAGACACATGGACGTTAACATTATAAGTCTTTGCAAGTTCTTGTGCAAGTTTTTTTAGTTCTTCAACATGAACTTTTTTATAGATTTCCAAAACCCAGTTTTTATCATGTACAGCTTCTCTTGGTTTATTGTCTAACCATAACTCACCTATCCTCACATAATTATCTTTCAGTTTTTGTCCAAATATACCCCTTTTAGTACCTTTTTCTAATTTTTGAATATACAAAAGATCATTATCGAGATCTGTGTTGTATATTCTATAACCTTGTTTAATAATAGTTTTAGAAATCTTATCAAGTATATCTGAAGGTTCACTATAAGTTACTCTTTCATCAATTTTAATTTTGTTGATTATAGTCATAAAATCACTTTATATGATAAGCATAGTCTTTTTAAATGTATATTTGGTGCTAATTTATAATGATAATCATGATCGACTTTAACCACATGATCGACAATCATCTGAAAAAAGAGCACAGGCCAAAGGGCGTGGGCCGCTACTATCCGAGTGAGATAGGAGTGTGCATGCGCAAGGTCTGGTACTCGTACAAGTTCCCGCAGGACGTCGAGCCTAGCCTGTTGAAGGTCTTTGAAGTGGGCAACATCATGCACGATTTTGTTGTCGAAGTCCTGAAAAGCGAGAAGAATCCTGATGTAGAGCTGCTGAAGAGCGAGTTTCCGTTTCAGCACGATTTCGGGGATTTCACCGTCTCGGGCCGCATAGACGACCTTATCCTTGTAAAGCTCCAGAACAAGAGTGTCCTTGTCGAGGTCAAGTCAACGGCAAACGTCGATTTCGTTGACAGGCCGGCGCCGCACAACGCCATGCAGCTTCAGCTGTACATGCACATGCTGGATATACACGACGGCATACTTCTTTACATCGACAAGCGCAACCTGCAGAGCAAAGTCTTTGTCGTTGACTATAGTATTGAAGAAGCGGAAAAAATATTTGGAAGGTTCAGAAAACTGCACGCACACCTGACCGAAAACACCATGCCCGAGCCAGAGGCGCGGTCTGCCAGAAACACACTGTGGATGTGCCGTTTCTGCGAGTACCGCGACAAGTGCTACACAGAAACGCCGCAGAACCAGAAGTGGATGTGAAATAGAATTATCTGATTGAATTCCATTAAAGTATGATGGTCGACGTGAGAGGCATCGTCTATCGACGATGCCTCTAGCTGACATATACGTCAACAGACGTATATGTCTACGTCGACCATCATCATACGAATATGGAATTCAATCGAATTATCTCTTCTCGGGCTTTATCATGGACTCTACGTAGCTCCTGTCTTTTACCATTCTTTTCACCTTCTTCAGACTCTCGTCTACGTATTTCATCAGGCGCCTTTTCTGGAAGTCCGGTGTGATTCCCTCTTCGAGCTGGATGATATGAGTCTCGATCTTGTCAAGCGATTGAAGAACAGTCAGGCGCACGTTCATGTCTGGCTCTTTGTCCATCTTTTCACGAAGGCGGTCGTATACCTTCCTGAGCTTGTAGACAGATTTCCTGCGGAGTATTATATCAGCTAGACCCATGTTAACCACCCTTAAGTTGACAGTATCAATTTTCTTGCTATTTATAATTATTTTACCCACACTTATTATTAATGATATCTAAGACCCATATCGGTGTCGACGAGTCCGGAAAGGGCGACTATTTCGGGTACCTGGTTATAGCAGGCGTGCTCGTTGACGATGAGACAGAAAAAAAGCTGCGCGCTTTGGGCGTGAAGGACTCAAAAAAGCTCCTCGATTTTTCTGCGTTAAAACTGGCTACACAGATAAAGAAAATCTGCAAGTATGATGTTGTAAAAATTTCGCCTGAAAAATACAACCAGCTATACAAAAAATTCGGCCCAAAAGGGCTCAACAAGCTTCTCGCGTGGGGGCACGCGCGGGTCATCGAAAACCTTCTTGGAAAAAACCATTGCGACTATGTTATCACAGACAAGTTTGGCGAAGAGCGATTCCTGAAGGACGCGCTTATGGAAAACGGCAAGAAAGCCAAAATAATACAGATGATCCGGGCTGAGAGCGATATTGCAGTTGCGGCTGCCTCGATACTTGCAAGGGCCGAGTTTCTCAAGACGCTCAAGAAACTCTCGTTAGAAGTAGACTACAAGCTTCCGAAAGGCGCCACACACGTCGAAGACGCGGCAAAGATCATGATCGAGCGCCACGGAGAAGAAATACTCACGATGATAGCAAAGATGCACTTCAAAATAACAAAAAGAATATTGACTAAGGAAAAATAGATATTATAATTCGTATGTTTTTTGCGCACTGTTTTTCTTTCTTAGGCTGTTTTCATCCTGGCGACATTCAGGTATTCACCCGCGTCGATCAGCGATACGCCGGCTTTGTCGCCAACGATCTCCACCTTCACGATCTTGTCAGGATTTTTCAGGTCTACTTTTGGCTTGTCTATATGCTCTGTCAGCTTCACGACCAAATCCATGGTGTCGCCTTCGTAGCCGCGCTTTCCTATGTCGATTTTCCATGACTGGTCGTTTTTCATCCTTTCGTCGACCTTTTTTATGGCTTTTGTCATTTCTTCCATTGTCGACTTGCACCACGCTTCTATCGGGATCCAGCGTGAGGTGTACTTGAACTTGTAGGGCTCTTCCCTGCACGTATCCGTCAGGGCTCTCACTATTTTTTTTGAGTCCTGCTTTGTGTGCAGTAAACAAATGCCTTCAAAGCCGCTCTCCATGAACTGCGCGCCGCCAAACTGCTCAAGAAGATCCTTTATTTCTTCCTGTGCCTTGCCCGCGTGCGTAGGATCGTAGGTGACGATCAGGTTCGCGTCCATATTTACCACTTCCAAAATTAGATTAGCATCAAATCTTTTAATGCTTGACTGAAACAATAAGAAATCCTCAAGTCGGTGGCTATAAAGGGGATTTCATTTCACAGAAATCTTTATTATTGCAATGAATGCAAATACTCTTCATGGCCGACAAGATTGATTCTATCAGCAAAAAGGTTCTTATCAAAGGATCCGTGACCAAAGAAGAACTGACCGAGGACAGAAGAGTTGCCGACAGCCTTCACTATTCTACAATGGAAGGAATATTCAACACGGCCTCCGGCAATATCAACAGCACGTACCTCGTGCCCTTTGCGCTTTCGCTTCGCGCGACGTCGGCAGACGTCGGCATTCTTACAGCTGTGCAGAACCTTGCGTCCACGCTGTCTCAGATACCTGGCGCAATCCTGACCGAATACTATTCGCGGAAAGCTATCTGGATGTTCTCGCAGCTTTTCGGAAAGGTTATACTCTGGATACCTGTTGCATTTCTGGCGTTCTTCAGCGTCACGAATGCAGTTTTCATGCTGATCCTGCTTGTCGCCTTGCTCACGTTTGCAATGGGGCTGAGGTCGCCTGCGTGGGCCAGCATGATGGGCGATATCGTGCCGCTAAAAATTCGTGGCCGCTATTTCGGCTCGCGGAACATGGTGACAAGCCTCGCCGGAATAATCATGACTCTTCTTGCAGGCGTCATACTCACCTATTACGGCTTTTCAACAATATTTCTAATCTACATAATTCTAAGTGCTATAGCGATACCGTATTTCCTCAAGATGTACGAGCCGCCCATGCAGCGTGTATATCACTATAAGCACAGGTTTGCCGTAAACCCGAAATACTGGAGGAGCTCCCTGGCAGCCAACAGGGGCCTGGCAATATTCACCGTCTATCTCATGGTCATGAGCTTCGCGATTGCAGTGTCAGGCCCATTCTATGCGGTCTACATGCTCAGAGATTTGAATATCAGCTATATCATGTTTGGCGTGCTCGCCATTCTTGGGGCATTCGCGCGCATAGTTTCCTTCAAATACTGGGGTCGCCTGAACGACCGCTACGGAAGCAGGAAGATATTTATTGTCACGTCATTTTTTGCAATATTTGTGCCATTGATATGGATGTTTGTTTCTGATCCATTGACAATAGCACTGGTCATGATATACGAGGGCTTTATATTTTCTGGTTTTGACCAGGTGGCTTTCAACTACCTTATTGACATAACGCCGAGCGAGCGAAGGCCGCAGTACGTCGCAAACCACAACTTCTTTGTAGGCATTGGCGTGGTTCTGGGTGCGCTGAGCGGCGGATTACTTGCAACCTTATACGAGGGCCAAACGCTTCTTATATTCGGAGGGCTGCAGATAGTATTTCTTATATCGTTCCTTATAAGGGTGGCCACGCTCATCGTTGTGCCGCAGATACCGGAGATCGATGTCGAACACAGCAAAGCCGTGCCCGTCCAGTACGTTTTCTGGCAGGCCATGGCGGTTGAGCCCGTGAAAGGCATAAACAATGCAATTCACTACACGTTCCGATACCCTTATGAGATAGAAAGAGAATTCAAGAATGAGCTCAGGAAGATCAGGTACAAGATAAAGATGAAGAGAAGCTGACAATTTCACCTCTTCAGCTTGTCCTTGCAGGTGTTGCATATGCCGCCCATGTTGGATCGCTCGATCTCGCCCTCGCACATGAGGCACCTTGGCTTCAGCCTCTTGTCCATGAGCTCTTTGTAGAACGCCATAGTTATCATCGCTGTTACAATAATACTAGAGGAAAGCTTTTATTTGTAATCTCTTCAGGAACGCATGATTTTTGTAATTGAAGCGTAATTTCTGTGATTGTGGCGTAATTGCACACGTATGATGTACTTAACTCACGTACGATATGAAAGCTTTAAGTATCTGAAAGAATTATTATTTTGCGATACCATGTCAATATTCGGAAACCTTTTCAAAAAGAAAGAGGAGCAGCCTCAGATGGAAGAGCTTGCAGAGCTGCCTGCTTCGGAAGAGCCTGTTTCTTCGGCGACGGTTGTTGTCGACAAGTTGCAGATGCTCTCTGACGCAGACCGCATAATAAAGAAGGTCAGGAGCGGGAACATCGTGATCGCGCGCATAAAAGAGCTGAAAGAGCAGAACCTGGACGAACTGAAACATTCCATATCAAAGATACGCACGTCGTGTTCCATGTTCAACGGCGACATCGCGGGTGTTGGAGAGGAATGGATCATTGTCACGCCGTCGACAGCAAAGATACACCGCGGCGAGACGGTTTAGAAATAATTGTCACTTCTCAAGGGCTATTTTTACCTCGTAAAAACCTTTAAATCAGATTCGAATTAATTACATAATAAGAACATAATAAGAATTAGGGTGTGAATGAAGAAAAGAGGAGTTGATTTTAGTGGCAGCAAAAAAGGCGGCATTTGGTGGATACAAGATAAACTTCAAGGGACGCACAGAAACAGTGGAACAGGTCTTTGGAAAGAATGATCTTGCGCCAAGCGAAATGACAAAGAAGATCTGGGCATTTGTAAAATCGCGAAAACTGGCAGGAAAATAAGGCAAAATATCCAGTAAGAATTTTGGGCATGTTATTTCTAGATTTTATTAATTTTATCGTTTTACTGATACTTGATGTCATATTCCAGAAGGGCAAAAATATTGGTTTTCAGCACGGATGTAGATAGCATACTCTATATAGATAATACGCTCAAAGAGCGCGGTTATGATGTCAGCCTATCAAGTTCTATCAAGGAATTTGTTAATGAGCTATGCAGTGATAAGTATGACCTGCTCGTAATAAGAGAGTACGGGAAAGATGGAAAAAAGAAAAAACGTGTGACAAAAGCCCCAGAAAGCGCAGATTCTTACAGCTCTTTTGGTGTCATGCACCAGTTTCATGACAAATTAATGGAGACCCAAACTATCTGTATTGTTGACAGTCAGAAATCAGGAATAATAAGTTGCCTCCGGAACCTATTTGACGATGTTATTTTGACAGGTGATAAATTCAAGTATGAAAAAGAATTAATAGAAAAAGTTGAAAAAAAACTTCATGAAAGAAAGGCGTCCTGATTCTTACAGATCGCCTGCCCTTACTGTTTTGCGGTCGTTGGTTTTTGCGCGCGCTATTGCCTCTGTTATTACTTGTTCCACCTTCTTGTCGAGCGCATCGCAAAAGTCGCCCGCGCAGTTCATCTCAGCAGCCTTTATCTGCTGCTTCACGTTTGACTCGACTACTCGTCCCATAATCTCACCTCACAAATATCTGATTTCATTAGCTTTGATTGCGGCATATTTAAGCCTTTGGCTTCCTGCGCTGCATGAAAAATGAAATCCTTTATTTGATGATTTATTTTTGAACTCGTGCTTTCAGAAGATTGCCCTGATTATACACGATCATAGAAATCTTTTAATAGTAATCAGAATAATATGATTAGTATGATTAATAAGAAATCTGACAAAATCAGAACGGTTACAGTAAACGAACGCGGTCAGATAGTGATACCAGAGGATATCCGAAAAGATATGGGTATAGAAAATGAAACGACATTAGTCATAATAGAGAAGGGCGGAGAAATTGTTATTAAAAGGGAATCCGAAGTGCTTGACGTACTTGACGAAGATTTATTCTGGAAAGCGATAGGGGCAGAAGCCTTGAAACGCGCATGGAACAAGGAAGACGAAATATGGGACAAATTCGCCAAAGATGATTTGAATGGATGAAATAAGGCAGCAGGATATTGTATGGGTCAGGTTTCCATATTCTGATATGAAAGAGTGGAAATTTAGGCCCGCTGTAGTCATTTCAAATAATAAATATAATAAAAAGAGTCCTGACGTAGTCGCTTGCGCTATTACATCCAAATTAGAGGAAAAGGATTATACAATACTGATAGACGAATCAAATATAACAACGGGTAGATTGCCTGTGAAAAGCAGGATTCGCGCAGATAAAATCGTGCACATTGAAAAGCAGCTTATTCCAAAATCCTTTGCACAAGTTAATAACAAGACGTTTGATATGTTGACCGAAGAAATTAAAAAACTGATAAAGCGATCTAGTAATTAGAATAGTATCTCCGAAAGTGAGGTATACGCCTCTTGGCGTATACCTCGGTAGAGGATTACTGCCAACAGGCAGTAATCCAACTTTCGGAGATACTGTAGAAGCCCTACAATATCTTGTATATCAAAAAATCGCGTCATCTATTTCTATTTTTGCTGTTAATTAATTAGTATGATCCGCGGAAAAGCTTCTTACTTGAATCGCTTGTATAGCAGAATCCCTCTGAAATCCGTCGTGCTGTCGCAGCATATGGAAGGATTAACGCCGCCGTCTGTCTTTGTCGGCAGGCATGGCTATCCAAAGGTAAACATAGGGCCGATGATGGCTGTCGAAGAGGGCGATATATCAATTATGGATCGTCCTGAAGACTGGCACGATAAAAAAGCAGAAGACATCCTTTCTTTCCGCATTCAGCTGGTAAGGGGAAAATATGCCGTCAACGTCAAGGAGAAAAACAGCTTTGTTGAAAATATGCAGGAGGTCGCGTTGGCAAGGCATTCTGTCGACGTCGAGACGCAATTCACAAAGATACCAACGGGCACGTTTATCAACGAAGAAATCCAGCCATATGGCCCGAGCGCGCCCATCAGAGAGGTGAAGACCGGCAACATCAGGATGGAGCGTCACTTTGAAAAGGCGTATTATGACACGGATCTGCTCTCTAAAAATGCTGTCATCACGCTGTACGAAAAAGGCCTGCTTGTTTCCTCAATCCAGAAGGCCTTCAGCACAGGGGCCTTTGGCGTGGAAAAGAACAGGAAGCTCGTGCCGACAAGATGGTCGATAACGGCTGTGGATGACATGCTTGGCAAACACCTGATAGAAGAAGTAAAAAATAATCCAATAATCGACGGATATTATGCCTATGAATTCTATGGGATGAACAACAGATTCATGATACTTTTTTTCCCTTCTCAATGGAAATACGAATTTCTCGAGGCGTTTGTCCATGTTTTCGGAAATGAAGAAATGCTCTTTGCCGATTGCGAACCGTACGAAGGCCGCAAAACCTATGCGGGCATGGGCGGCTGCTACTACTCGGCAAGGCTGGCGGCTGCCGAGAAATTAAGGAGCATGAAAAAACAGGCAGGCGTGCTTGTATTCAGGGAAAGCTATCGCGGCTATGTGCCTTTGGGCGTGTGGCTCGTCCGCCAGCATGTAAGGGCTGCGCTAAAAAGCAAGGCGAAGAAGTTTGAGGACATGAGTTCTGCATTGAGCCATATTTATGCGAGGCTTGTCCTAAGGCCGGAAAGATACATCAGGCAGAGCACTGTCTTAAGAGAAGCATCCAAATGGAAGATTTAAATAGATATGTGATTAATTGTATTATAATAATCACAAAAGTCGTATAGGAGATTGAAAAATGGCTACAGTAAGAATTGATGATAGTCTTTTGAAAGAAATAAAAGATTGGATTAAAAAGAACGGCAATAAATATGAGAGCCCGACTGTAACAGCTTTTATAAACAATGCCATATACAAAAAATTGAAAGAAGTAAATAATCGTGGTGTTAAAAAATGAACCCCTTTATTAATAAAATTGTCTGTGGAGATGTTTTAGAAACACTGAAAAAAATGCCAGACAATTCTGTGCATTTAGCTATAACCTCTCCGCCTTACAATGTTGGAAAAGATTATGATAATCATAATGACAAGATGGATTATAAGGAATATCTTGATTGGTTAGAGAAAGTTTGGATAGAAACCCAGAGAGTATTAGTAACGGGTGGCAGATTCGCTTTGAACATAGCCCCAACAGGAATTAAAGATTTTGTTCCAATACACCACGACTTTACAAATCAGATGAGAAAAATTGGAATGAAATTTAGAACAGAAATTATTTGGTACAAACAAACAATGTTAAAAAGAACCGCTTGGGGAAGTTTCAAGAGCCCTGCAAATCCACATATTGTCCCATCGTGGGAATACATTTTGATATTCTCAAAAAATGGCGATAGGTTAGATGGCTTTGATAAAAATGCTGATATTACAAAAGAAGAATTTATGAAATTCTCTGATGGTATGTGGTATATTCCGCCAGAAACACAGAGAAACGGCCACCCCGCTCCATTTCCAGAGGAGTTAATCTATCGCCTTATGAAATTCTATTCTTACAGAGGAAATATAGTTTTAGATATGTTTGGCGGTACAGGCACTGTTGCAGTTGTCGCACAAAAGACAGGTAGAAATTTCATTCATATTGACATTTCTCAAGAATATTGTAAAACCGCTGAAAGCAGATTAGCCAAAGCCAAAGGAGAATCTTCCCAAGTAAAATTGTCTTCCATTAAAAAATTATCTGTTCTTCATTGATTTGTGCCATTTAATGAGGTCTTTTGGCAATTCCTCCAAATGTTTAATCATTCCACCCAACTTTGTTTTTGGATTTAAAATGTAAACCCCATCCAAATAATGACTTCCCAGTAGCCTATCTTTTGTTGGCTTATCCTTGCTTCCCCATTCAGATTGCCACTCGCTCCCTTTTTGCTGTCTTCCTTTATCGGGCGTGGCAAAAATAACTTTCAGTTCTTTTATTATAGCTTTCAAAACAACTGCGTAAAAAAGAGTTTCGGAAAATCTGCCATGCAAACTTGTTTTACAGCTTATTACTGCGACAGGATTTTCTTGTTTATCGATGACTATCAAATCTATGTCACCCCAGATTTTTTGTGATGGCTCTTCTTTCCCAACGTGTATTGAAAGTTTATCCCATAATCGCGAACTTTTCTTAACATTTCTGCCTTTTATAACTGTTAAATCAGAGCCTAACTTTTTGAGTTGTTGATTCACAAAGTTCATTACTTTGTTTTCCCATTCTTCACCACTTTTTTGCACGTAGCTCTGTCTTTCGTCAACAGTTTTGTAATCTTTGCTTGTCATGTAGCATATGATTTAATCTCTTCTTTATAAATATATTGAAAAATTTCATCTTTTAACCCTTTCATTCTAATTTACTTTCATGTTCACCCACACGGTCGTTCACTACGGAGAAATCGCGCTGAAGGGCAAGAACAGGCCTGATTTCGAGAAGAAATTAGTAGATAACATCAGGTGTGCCATTGGTAAGGAGAAGGTCATCAAGCGGCTGTTTGGAAGAATAATAATTGACTCTTCTGATTCAGCTACTTTGAATAGTCTGAAGAATGCCTTCGGCGTAGCTCATTTTTCGCCGTGTGTTGTTGCAGACCTTGATATGGATGATATAAAGCAAAAGGCATTGAGGGTTGCGAAGTCTATAAAACCGGCAAATAGAAATTCAACGTTCAAGATAGACACAACCCGGGGCAA
This sequence comes from uncultured archaeon, assembly GCA_964373255.1. Classification (GTDB taxonomy): domain Archaea; phylum Aenigmatarchaeota; class Aenigmatarchaeia; order GW2011-AR5; family GW2011-AR5; genus JACPVU01. The sequence goes on along the minus strand of CAYJTG010000007.1, from coordinate 17,062 downwards.
CAAGTCTTTTCAGCTTACTTCTATGCAAACAAACGAAAGGGTCGGCGACATCGTGAATGAAAAAATGAAGTGGAAAGTAAACCTGACAGATCCTGACGTCATAATTTATGTCGAGGTTGCAGAGAAGAATGCGTTCATTTACACAGAAAAGGTAAAAGGATTAGGTGGCCTGCCTGTCGGCGTTACGGGCAAGGTTGTATGCCTTCTTTCCGGCGGCATCGACTCACCCGTCGCTGCGTGGTACGCAATGAAACGAGGCTGTAGCGTCGTTTTTGTGCATTTCCACACGTACACGTCGAAGATTGAGAATAAGCTGGAACCAATTGTCAGGATTTTGTCAAAATATCAGGCGAATTGCAGATTATATCTTGTGCCATTTTATGAAACACAAGAAAATATCATTAAAAACGTCCCGGACAAATTCAGGATGCTTCTTTACAGGAAAATGATGTTTCGCATCGCCGAGGAAATATTAAAAAAAGAGGGTGCGCTCGCTTTCGTCACAGGGGATAATATTGCGCAGGTCGCGAGCCAGACGCTGGAAAATCTGAATGTCATCTATTCTGCAGCGAACTATCCGATATTCGCACCGCTGATCGGTTTTGACAAGAAAGAAATCATAAAGGTCGCCGAGCAGATAGGCACCTATTCTTCATCGATAATTCCGTACAAGGACTGCTGCTCGTTCATGGTCGTCAACCCTGCAACAAGGGCAAAGCGGGACGACGTCGAAATGCATGAGAAAACGCTAGAGATAGAAAAACTGGTGGAGAACGCGGTGAAAAAGGCTGAGGTAAGGGATATTAAATCCTGATGCCCAATATTTTCAAATCCCTTTTCAATTGTTTTGCACTTCGGAAATGAATTATCTTCATGCCCATTCTTCTTGGTACAATCAGATTTTTCTTCTTGTCGTCTATCACTACACATTCATATGGTTTTGCTTTCATTTTTTTCAGTATTGCTAGCCAGATTTTCTTTTTGCCATCTACCTTTGCCTCTTTTACTTCTAGGGATGTTACCACGCTCTTGAACAATTCATACTGTCCTAGATCTTTCCTTTCTCTGTAGTGCATCGGATAAACATCGGTGACAAGGTTAACAGAATAATTTTTTCCCAACGTTTTGATCATTTTTACAATGCTTGGATTTAGTGCATTGTGTTTTCGATAAAATTTCTCTATAGTATATTTTAATTGCGCTGGCGTAACGGCTAATGAAAATTTTGTGCTTATCCTTGAATAAAACTCATTCTCTGTCATTCTTCCTGTCATAAGGTCATTTTCTATTTTCGCCACGAATTTCATCAGGTTTTTGTAGCCTATTCCAAGATTTGATGCAGCGTCGCAAAAAGCAAGCTGCGTTGGTCTCATGCCATTTTTTGATAGAGTTATAACCCCGCCGAAATCAAAGACTATGCATTTTATCATATTACGAATCTTGTAATTACGGCATTTAAAGATTAGTGATAATAATTATTGCCAGAGTGTGTTTCATGAGCAAATACCTTGCAGAATTAATAGCAACATTCGCGCTTGTTTTTGTGGGTGCGGGCTCTGTCCTTTCCAATGTAGGAATACTGGGCATAGCGTTCGCGCACGGCCTTGTCCTTGCTGTTATGATATACTCTATAATGCACATATCAGGCGCTCACATAAACCCGGCTGTAACGATATCGATGTGGGCGACCAAAAGGATGAAAGGCAAGGTAGCTGCTGGCTACATTGTCTCGCAGCTTATCGGCGCTGGCATTGCTGGGTATCTTCTGGGTTTTGTTTTTGCAGGCGCACCAGCAGCTGCGTATCTAGGAACAAATCAGCTTGCTTCTGGAATTGATCCTGTTAAAGGGATAATTATTGAAGCAATACTAACGTTCTTTCTAGTATTTACCATATTTGGAACAGCTGTTGACAAGAGAAGCACTAAAACTCATGCTGCGCTAGCCATCGGGTTTGTTTTAATATTTGACCACATTATAGGAATCGGCTTGACGGGCGCTTCGATGAATCCTGCAAGGACATTCGGACCAGCATTGGCCAGCAATTTCTGGGCTAATCATGCCGTATACTGGATAGGCCCCATAATAGGCGCCTTGGTAGCGGCATTTTTGTACACGTATGCATTTCTCGGAAAGAAAAAATGAAATCTCTTATATAAATTTTTGTCAGCGGTTAATTATGAACAAAAATTCATATTTGTCGCATGATGCGAGCACTATTCTGCATGGACTAGAAACACACTATTCTATCGGCTTGGACAAATATCTTGACAGGTTGAAAGTGACTTACAGCCGTGGAGAACTTGCCCAAATCAATTTGCAGTTCACAGAATACGCGCTGTCCACACCACCAGAAATATATCAAGCTATAAAAAGATTCAGGGAATGGATAAGTACAACATACAGAGGAGATAAAAATGGTCATGGTAGGAGAACCCGCACCCGACTTTATTTTGAAAGACCAAAGCGACAAAGAAGTGCGAATGAGTGATTTCCGCGGCAAAAAGGTTCTTCTGGCCTTCTACGTTGCTGACTGGAGCCCTGTTTGCGAGCCGGAGATGAAATGCTTGCATGATGACATAGGCAAGCTGAAAGAATACGGCATTGAGGTTATTGGAATCAGCGTGGATTCTTTGTGGAGCCACAAGGCATGGGCAAACCATATGGGCGTAGATTTTTCCCTTCTAAGCGACTTCAGCAAGAATGTCACAAAAAATTATGGTTTGCTGAGGCCAGAAGGATTCAGCGAGCGCGCATACATTCTGGTAGATGAAAATGGTATTATAAGATGGAAACACGTCATGCCTGTGCCTGGGCAAAGGCTTGAGAACGAAGAAATTTTAAAACATATTGAAAATATGAAGTGAAAGCACTGATTTTAAGTAGACTAATTTTATTAATAACTAACGATAGACATGCCTGAGTCAGATGAATGTATTGCAGCATACAGAAAGATTATCAATACGCTGAACAGATTGGCAGAGTCTGACAAAATAGGCCCAGAGACATTTGAACAAGTTTATGTGCTTGTCGATGAACTCTTTGGAGATTATGTACCGAACACAATAAAAAATATGCTTGCTAACGATGCCTTTCCATGTTTATCGTCTATGGGCAGCTATAATAACACGCCAATCCCCGCTGAAAGAAAATATTATCCAAGAAACATATTATTATCTTATGCATTAGGGTTAATACATGAAAGGCTGCATAGCTTTGAAAGCACCATGGACGCTGAGCAAAGGGAACGACTAAGAGAATCAGACACATTACAGGGTAGATTTAGAGCAATGCTCAATTTAAAATATTGATCATAATAAGTAAGAAGGTGACTATATGTACCCGCATACATTACCAGAACTTCCTTACGACTATAATGCTCTGGAGCCTTACATCGATGAACAGACCATGAGAATACACCATACAAAACACCATCAGACATACATAGACAAGCTTAACATCGCATTAGAAGGGCATACTGAACTGCAGGCAAAGACAGCAGAAGACCTGATAAAAAATCTGAATGTCGTGCCAGAAGCCATACGCACAGCTGTCCGGAATCACGGCGGCGGGCACGCTAACCACTCGTTTTTCTGGCCGATCATGAAGAACGATAAACAAGTGGCGGAAGGAGAAATCTCTGACGCCATAAACAAAAAATTCGGAAGCTTCGACAAGTTCAAGGAAATGTTCTCTAATTCTTCTGCTACTTTATTTGGTAGCGGGTGGGCGTGGCTTTCCGTCGCAAGCGACGGAAGCTTGGAGATTGTCACGACGCCAAACCAGGACAATCCGCTGACGCAGACAAAGATCCCTGTCCTCGGCATAGACGTCTGGGAACACGCGTACTACCTGAAATATCAAAACAAGCGGGCTGATTATATAGCGGCGTGGTTCAACGTCATAAACTGGGAAAAGGTCGATGAGCACTTCAGAGATGCTATGAAATAAATCGCAAGTAAGTAGGACAAAAAAGGGTTATAAGTCTATTTGATATAATTATATGTGTGAATAAACATGACTAGCGGCTTGAAAAACTTTTTAGTTGGCGTCGGAGTAACCTTGGGAGTGATTACAGCAAGCAATACGCTCGGATACTTTGTTACAAAAAGTGAAGCAGAAAGTAACGGGTACTCATGGGCACTCGACAAAAGCATCTCGATCAATAATCCTGTTGAGTACGTTTTCTTGAATGGCGTTAAAGCAGCGGCTGATAATTATATTATTATAGAACAAAACAAACCCAAACCATTTGATATGTTTGGTCCAGTCACCGAGGGTTCAGGCATATATTTTTAACTTATCTATTTCATCAACTGGGAAAAGGTCGATGAGCACTTCAGAGATGCGATCAAATTCTTATGAAAATCGACAAGTACAATATTGCTGAAAGAAATGAGTCATTTTATGCAGTCGAGTTGCTTACACCAAATGAGCAGCATTATTTTTTCGGCGAGCCTGCAGATCCAGAATGGGCAATACAGCAGGCAAAAAGAACAGCATATGACAGGCTTTCAGAGATGAAAAGAAAGTACCCGGATGCCATTATCATTTTTCGTAGAGGCAGAAAAAGCAGTGGCGATACGGATTTTATTGCGGATGCCCTGCTTACCGAAGAAGAGAACACCAATATTTCCAAAAAATACGGTTTGCGGACGGTATTAGTAAAATAACTATTTCTTAATAACCAGCGTTTATTTATTTGCAGAATATTTTGTTCAGCTATAAATAAACTAGTTTTATTATGTTTAGAACTTACTAAATTGTATCTACTTTATATCTACTGAAAGTACGGGTGTGATTTTACGAAGGGCAGAATTTTCATATGGATTTTCGCGATTGGCATACTTATCTTTAGTTTTGGCTTTATTTTTTCTATGTATTCATTTAGGATTACCGGAAGCTATATGGGCTCGTCTGACAACAGCAAAATCGTTAGCGGCAGTTCAGAAGAAAGCAGTACGCAGCAAATAACTGATCCGGTTTCTTCTGAATCTTCTGAAAACCTGATTCCGGAAACATCACCTTCTACGCCTTCTGTATCTAGCAAGCCTTCTTTGTTGGGTAGTGGCTCTTCTGGTTCTTCTGGCGGCGATTTCTCTGGTAGCGCACCACAGCAACAGGGCACAGATAGTAGTGGTGAAACACCTCTTGATATAAATTTGCAGACATCGTCTGTCGACGATACAACAGTCGAGGCCATAGCTGTTTTTGAGAACAGTGAAAATATTTATTACTCTTTTTACGGCCATGACAAAGAAATGAAATGGAAGTGGTGGGAGCTCGGCGGAGGCGTATCTGGTCCGGTTATTGCTGCAACTTCTGATATCGACAGGTTTCCCGATATAGATTATCAGGAAAAAAATGGCATGGCTGTCTGGGGCAATAATTCTTATGATACTATGATATGCAATCCTTCTCCCGAACCAAACGACGAGTATGAGTGGCGCAGATATAAGGGAGATATCGCATTTGCAAGATTCAATGGCACTAAGTGGGATATTAATGGAACTGTGGCAACGTCACCAGGGCCTGATCATATTTATCACCACCCTTCTATTGCTGTCGACGCCGATGGTAGATCAGTTGTTATATGGGTACACACTTACAGAAATAGGGTCGTGCTTCCTAACGGATGTCCGCCTCCTGAAAGTGTTACTTACATGGCAATCAAATATAAAATATGGAATGGTACAAACTGGACAAATGAGGGTATAATACAAGATTTCAAAGAAACGCCTTGCCAGAATATAGTTGTAAACCGGCAGCCTTTCAACTACGCGTCATGTTTGCATTTTACAGATATATCATTCACATCAAAACCTGTAGACTCATTAACAGGGCATCAGGCAATAGGCGTATGGTACGATTATGCGGGAAAAGAAACCCTTACGTGCAATAGACCGCCAGAGCAGGGCGGGTCATATTCATATGATGTACGTAAATTCTGGCCTCGTTATTCTATATGGAATGGAAATACGTTTTCTGCTGCAGCCGATATACCAGGAATGCCTTCCCCGCCGCTATATAATTTATACCCAGAAGATGACACTGATTTCTCTGATATATTTGGTCCGACATTTCTGAATAAGCTGGGAATTTCATCCGACGAATTAAACAATTCTAAGGCGGTATTTCCTGTTAGCATAAGAGACGCTACAAATCCGTGCAGTGCTATAGACTCACCAACAGAGAGCTGGGAATCAAAATGGACCGACGCCAATCAGAATTGGTATAATGCCATATATTATAGTGCCGGAACTGAGCCCGACATCACATTTTTGAAAGGCAATGCCGCAACTTCTGTCTACAATAAATACCCTAATGTAAGATGGTCCTTTGAAAATGACATAACAACAAATTTTGCCGACCATGGCGCTATTCCGGGTGCCAAAGGTTTTCGTTCAAGTGTTGCTGATATAAATATTCATAAAAAAACGTTAGCGGTCTGGCAGGACGGCGATAATCTAAAATCAGCGGAAAGAGACTATAAGGACGATAAGACTGGCGGAACTATCCCTACGGCATCCTCGATGCAAACGAGCGCTTTTCAGCAACAGAGTGATTTAGAACCATGGAAAAAGGTTCAGAATATTGGAAAAGGCAACAACACAGAGGTCGCAGCAAAGAAAAGCAAAATTTATGTAATTTTAGTTATTATAGACGGCATGAATCATACTGCATTCAATGATTTTGTAAATAGCAGTCCGAACAGCAATATCGCAAAAACAGTTTCTCAAAAATCTATCGAATTTACAGATGGCGCTATATCAGTTTACCCATCTTATACGTTTCCAAACCAGGTCTCGATAGCTACTGGAAAATGGCCTGGAAACAAAAATGGTATACAAGGTCATGGAATAATGGGAAATTGCTGGTTTGATAGAACAGGAGAAATAGGGAAATCTACCCTTAGAGAATATCATGTAAGAGAATATGATACATGCACAACGGTGGGTATGTATAAGGATGCACAAAGTGTTTATGCACTACCAGGACTTGTTAATGAGGATAAGTTGGTAAAATCAATATACGATTATGCCACTGAAAACTCTCTAAATAGCGCTGTAATATTCCATATGGTTTCTAGTGGTGCAGCAGCATGGATAACTCCTAATCTACTTGCACAATTGGCATATGCGCAAGGGGATGGTCGAACATACGATCAAATAGCTCTGATAGCATTAAAACGAGATTATTTTAAAGAACGTAAAATTACTGCACAAAACTTTCCGGATATATTAACATTCTACCTTGCTGGAAACGACCATTTTGCACACCTCAATGGCGCGGAGCACGTAACAAATTACATTACGACTACAATTGATCCCATAATAGGAGATTTAACCAACGAATTGAAGAAAATTGGGGTATTTGATAACATCGTGTGGGTGTACGCTGCTGATCATGGAGAAGCAGAGACGCACGATACAAATGACGGTACACACGACGACTATATAGACATGACTAGTGGTGATATGAAGTCACTTCTATCAGGCATAGATTGTCCTGATGGAAGAAAATGCTATCAGGACGTCTATGACAATAATTTTGCTAGGAATGAGGTTTACAATAAAGATGCAGATCTCTTTATGTTGAATAATGGAGGTGGGGGAGGTTACATTTATTTATCAAGGAGAGACAAAAACAAATATAATTTGTTTGGTGCATTAACAAACTCTGATGGCTGGAAAGAGCTACCAAGGCGCAATGAGGATTTACTACCTTTTGTCAGAGGAATTGCTGATAATGCAAAAACTCGAGGTCCTATATTTTTTAACAATGTTCTTTTTGAGAAATTAGATGATATTCTTGTTAGAACAAGTAAAGATGGCAAATCACCTCCAAGATACTACGTGTATAGACATAATGGCGGAGCAGCCCCTACAATAGATGAGTTGAAGGATTTATCAGTTCTTAACCCTGCGTATTTAGATGCCGTCACAAGAATCAGCAATTTTAACAGCGATAGAGCGCCTGATATAGTTCTACTGCCCAACTTCAGAAACAATGATGGCTGGCCTCCTGCAGGTCACTACCTTCATGTAGCTGGTGGCGATCAACACACATATTATTTCGACAAACAAACTGAAGATGCAACCCACGGAAGCTTATACCCAGATGATTCGGAACCGGTATTTTATATCGGAAGCGGTGGAATTAGCGGCGCTAGCAGGCTTACAGAGCTTATAAAAGAGAAGGGAAAAAATATTCAAATATCAAGACCAACTCCAGCGGCTCCACACAACGTTGATGTATCACCGACAATAGCTGATATATTAGATTTCTTGAGTAAATTGAAGGGTAGTTCATTCCACGGCGAAAGTATATTCAAAGCCGGATTCAAAGTAACTGTAAAAAGTCCTGTGTCGCTACACTTATACGATTCGCAAGGTCGCCATATTGGCCCTAATTCTACTGGTGGCGTTGATGAAGAAATATTTACATCCGAGTATTCTGGCGCACCAGGAGAAAGACAAGAAATAGTCATTTTATATGTAAATGACAGCTACAGAATCCGAGTAGAGGGTAACAGTACTGGTACGTTTAATCTTTCGATAGAAGATTTTAGTAGTGATGTGTCTTTAGAGTTTCTTGACGTGTCCACTTCCAATACGACAAACTCGACGTTAGACATTATTCATAATGATACAATATTGAGATCTGATAATAATAGTGATGGCGTAATAGATAAAACATTTGTAGCGAACAATTCATTATTCGTATTTCAAGACGATATTAGTCGTACAGCATCTGCACGTCTAAATTCTGTGAAAGGCAGAAAAGTATTGTTAGATCTTTTGGCAAGTACAGATACAAAATTAATATTAAATATAAATCAATCCGGTGTTGTCAACGGTACAATAAATGTAAGCGAGCATTATGACGAACTTAATCAGTCTGGGCTATTTTTCTTAGGGAAACATATTTTAATCAATATTTCTAATAATCTGAAATTAAGTTTGGGTAACTATACAATTAATTTGACATATTTTGATGACGAGCTTAGGTTGTCACGTCTACCAGAAAATAATTTGTCTATATATGTAATCAACAACTCTTTGTGGCAGCGACTTAACTCTTTGATAGACTTAAAATCAAATTCTGTAGCTGCAATTGTTACAAATAACAGCAACTTCACAATAGCTGCAACAGATATAATACCTATTATCAATGAAATTAACGTATCACCACAGTACACGAAGATTCATGGAATACCTTTCAAAATCCACGTAAATACTAGTGACAATGGTGCGATAAGTAAGGTTAATGCGACATTTAATGGAATAGAATACACTTTAACATTTAATGTCTCTACTGGTCTTTATGAAATAAATCTGACTGCGCCTTCAGTAAATGGCATATTCGACATAGAAATAAAGTCGATCGATAACAACAATAACATTGGTATGGATAATACATTTTTTGTGATAGATAATACCCCACCAAACATAACTATACTGAATAATCAAAGCGAAGTATTTGAAAATGGAACAGCTCTGATTGCATTTGTTGTTGATGAAGATATAACGTGGCTTGGCTATAAGCTGAATAATTTAACTACCGTCGATGTAAATTTCAGCGATGTAGAATCAACTATGATAGGTATACCAATTTTGCGTATTAATGATCTGAATGTCGGAAATTTTACCATCGTTCTATATGCAAATGACATATTAAACAATACAGGCATTTCAAATCCATTTAACTTTACTATGAATAGCAACAATCTGTCTCAGTCGATATCTTCATGCGCTGATGATCCTAACGTAACTGGAACATGGAAGCTGACACGGGATTTGGCATCAGCAGGAACGTGCATTGATATTATGGCTGATAATGTTGTATTTGACTGTGATGGCCATAAAATTAATGGAAATGGAACTGGATTTGGAATTCTTAGTGGTGCAGGACGACGGTCGGTGACGATCAAGAATTGTATTGTGTCGAATTTTAGCTACGGAATCCGATTTGAGGCAACTAGAAATAGCTTAATGTACAATAATACAGTTCTTGATATTGGGGCATTTGGGATTAGCGCTGCAAGTTCTGACAATAATGCCATTCTCGGGAATAAAGTAAGTCTTACCAAAAGTGATGGAATCCAGTTATTTTTCTCTTCAAATATAACTGTTGAGTCAAACATTTTTGAGAATAATAATTACGGCATCCGCATTTCTAGTTCATCTGACAATGTTGTCAGGTCGAATATTATAAAAAATAATACATACGGTTTGTGGGTTAGTAATTTGTCTTTACCGCCGACAAGAAATAATTTGATATTTAACAATTTCTTCAGCAACACAATAAATGCAAGAAGCGATACGGTCAATTATTGGAACACCACAAAGACGGTTGGAGCAAATATTATTGGAGGCCCATTCTTGGGAGGCAATTTCTGGCACGATTATAGGGGTGTGGATACTAATAATGACGGCATCGGTGATACAATGATTCCTTACAATTTGAATGGAAATATAACAATCGGCGGTGACTATTTGCCGCTCGTCTACCCGATACAACAGTCGATATCAGTAATAACTCCTAATGGTGGCGAGACGTGGATAACCGCGACAACGAAAAATATACGATGGAATTCTACAGGCGTTAGTGGGAACGTGAAGATTGAACTGTCAAGGAACGGCGGCGTTGCTTATGCAGTGCTGTTTTCAGACACGCCTAATGATGGTTCAGAGAACTGGCTCGTGTCAGAACCCACAACAAGACAGGCGTTGGTACGTATATCCAGCATTTATAACTTTTCTGTATCGGATACGAGCAATTCAACATTCTCGATTTTGGTCAATAGACCCTACAACTTCACTGACAAATGGAACATGATTTCCCTGCCCCTTGGCGTAATTAATTCCGCCAAAAGTGTATTGTTCCCTACAGCCGTATCAGACGCATTTGCATTCGACCCTGTTTTGGACTATTTTGTAGAGAATGTACTGCGTCCGGGAAGAGGTTATTGGGTGAAATTTGCCGGAAACCAGAGTATAAATATATCTGGCACAGAAATTACAAATGTGACGATCAACGTTTCACAAGGCTGGAACATGGTAGGCGCTTTGTCCAATCCGATAAGTGTTTTAAGCATTGTTTCAGAGCCACCAAGTATAGTAGACTCAAACTACTTTGGATACAGCAATGGTTATAAGATAGCAGACGTACTATTGCCGGGCAAGGGTTATTGGATCAAGGTCAATCAGTCAGGAAAATTAATTTTATTCACTCAGAATCAACAACCTCTATCCATGACCGACCTGGGCAGTTTCAATAGTTTGTCAATATCCGATAATTCGAACGGTCATCAGAGCCTGTATTTTGGGACCGCAACTGAAGTAATACATACTGATAAAACAGAGTTGCCTCCAAAGATGGCTGGTGTGTTTGATGCAAGGTACATAAGTGACAAGTATCTTGAGACCGTTCCTTTCCCGCTTACAAGTTTGGCGAACTATAGCATATATGTACAATCACAGAGTTACCCGTTGAATGTATCGTGGCGGATGAAAGATAATTCGTATATTTCAAAACTTATCTATGTTTCAAGTGAGCTGACAAACACAATACTCCTGAAAGAGTCTGGGTCTTTGATAATTAGCGATCCAAACGTTGTGTTATTAAAATTGACTGTAAGTCCATTCTATGTAATGTCAGTTTTCAAGACCGGGACTGGGTCGGGCACTGTAACCGGACAGGATATAAATTGCGGCAGCGACTGTTCAGAAATCTATGAGAGCGGTACAACTGTAAGTCTGGCAGCCGTATCTTCATCGGGCTCTTCATTTTCCGGCTGGTCTGGCGCGTGCACAGGAACGGGAAGCTGCGTATTTGTAATGAATACCGACAAGTCTGTTACAGCGACGTTCAGCTTAGTCACTCCAACTCCGAAAATTCCTATTGAATAGAAATTCACGTATATTTCTTTAACACGACTTTGATTCTTATGAACTTCTCGAAAAAGGAATGGAAAAAATTGATGCAGAAAGTTCCAATGATAGTCGTCGACGGCATACTTATCGAGAATGACAATGTCCTGCTTGTTGAAAGGACGACCGAGCCATTTTTAGGTCATAACGTCCTGCCAGGCGGTTTTGTAGATTATGGCGAAAGGGTGAAAGAGGCGGTCATTCGTGAGACATTCGAGGAGACAGGATTGAGAACAAAAGTCATGGCATTTGTCGGCATTTACGACAACCCAAAAAGGGACCCGCGCGGCCGCACAATATCTCTCGCGTTCTTGCTGAAACGTACGGGTGGACGCATAAGGGAGAGCAACGAAACAAGGAATATCAGGTTTTTTCCATTAAATAAGCTGCCTAAAAGAATGGGGTTCGACCACAAGCAGATGGTCGCGGATGCTTTAAAAATGATGAAGAAGAAGTAAAATATCAGGAAGAATCTGAAAAATCTTCTAGGAAGGGATTAAGTCTAGATTATAAGGGAAAAGCAAACTGAAGTTGCTTTGCAACTTCTATCTGTTGGTTTCCTTAATGTAGGGTGATAAATCGTGCCAACAAAAGCTAAAAAAGAACCTGAAAAAGAGCTCCAGACCAAATACATTCAGTACCAGCTCCTGCGCCAGCAGCTCACTGCGTTTAGCGAGGAGAAAGCCCTGATAGACGAAAAAATAAATGAGCTGAATGCGACTATCGATGCGCTTCACAAGCTTGAAGATGCGAAGAAAGGAGGAGAGATATGGTCGCCCCTGGGCAGCGGCTCATTCGTGCGCTCGGATATAAAAGACGTTGAAAAGGTCATGATTGCAATAGGCGCCGGCGCCGTTGTGAGGGAAACACGCGAACGGGCTATAGAAATATTTCAGGGACGGCTCGAGGAATTAAACAAGCTGCAGTCGGACATTTTGCGGGAGCTTGAAATTATTGCAAGGACTGTACAAAGGCTTGAGCCTGAGCTTGAAATGCTCGCGCACAAGGTCAAGCATGAGTAAATAAGAAATACGAAACGCCTTGATGTATGCTTTTTCTGACGTAATGTGGATGGATTTATTAATGACAAAATCTATAATAAAAGTAAAAACAATCACAGTATCTCCGAAAGTTGGATTACTGCCTCTTGGCATTAATCCTCTACCGAGGTATATGCCACAAGGCGTATACCTCACTTTTGGAGATACTCAATCATGCATTCTAATTGATGCCTACGAAGTAGAGTGATGTACTTATGTTTGATTCTCTGAAAAAGCGATTAAAAGAGGCCGTCCAGAAAGTAGCGGCAAGCATTAAGGAGACCGAGAAGCAGGAGAAGAAGGAGGAAAAGATAGATGAGAGGGAACACGAGTTTGTTGATATATTCCCTGAGAAGACCGAGGAATTCAGGAAGGCGGAAGAGAAAGAACTGCGAAAAGAGGAGAAAATACTCGAAAAGGAGCTGATAGAAAAAGATATCAAGGAGAAGATGATTGAGGCAGAGTTAGAGTCTGCAAAACAAAAGGCGCCGCAGAAGGACAACAGATTCATGGAAGAGTTCGAAGAAAAGTCAAAAAAGCTTCACGAGGAACTGAAGGAAGAAAAAATCGAGGAAATAGTCGATAGGGACGAGAAGGAGACCGAGAAAGAGACGGAAAAGAAACTGGAACCTAAGATCAGGGAGATGGAAGGCGAGAAAAAGCCGGGGTTGTTCCGGCGGCTTTTCGAAAAAACGCTGACCAGAAGCGACGTTGAGATCGTGCTCAAGGAGCTCAGGTTCGCGCTGCTTGAGAATGACGTTGCAATTGATGTAGTTGAAAAGATAAGCGAGGACGTTGCCGTTGATCTTCTGAACAGGAACGTGCGAAGGGGCAAGATAGAGGACGAAATAAAAGAAGCGCTCAGGCACGCAATGCTCGATGTTATGGGCCAAAAAAAGATAGACCTTGAGGAACTTGTAGAAAAGAAGAGCGGCCCGTTTACCATAATATTTCTTGGATTCAACGGAACCGGAAAAACAACGTCGCTTGCAAAGTTTGCAAAGAAGTTCAAGAAATACAATCCGGTGGTCGCGGCTGCTGATACGTTCCGCGCCGCCAGCATAGAGCAACTGGAGGAGCACAGCCGTCGTGTCGGCTTTCGTCTTGTAAAGCACCAGTACGGCGCTGATTCGGCGGCAGTGATATTTGACGCAAGGAAGTCTGCCATGGCTGCGGGCTCAAAGCTCGTGCTTGCTGACACGGCCGGGCGCAGCCACAGCAACATAAACCTCATGGACGAGCTGAAGAAAGTCGTTCGTGTCAACAACCCTGACCTGAAGATACTTGTTCTCGACTCCATGACTGGAAATGACATCTATGAGCAGAGCAGGCTGTTCAATGACGCAGTAGGTGTCGATGCAATAGTCCTCACAAAAGCCGATGTCTATGACAAGGGAGGCGCAGCCCTGTCGGCTACGTACACCATAAAGAAGCCTATAATATATCTGGGTGTGGGCCAGGAATACGACGATTTGAAGGAATTCAAGCCCGAAGAAATCGTGGATAATTTATTGAAATAATTTGCTGAAAAATTTCTTAATAATTTTGCTCAGTCTTATTTCCTTGTATTTTATTTGCCAGAGCAACTTCTTTGACTTCTTTCAGGTCGTCAAGAAAGACGTTTTTGTCGTAGTGCTGGAGCAAGGAAATTTCTTCTGAGAATCTTTCCAGAGAAACATCATCCATCTGATATACGAAATTTGTACTGTACCTGTTTTTCAGCAGGCGTCTGTCAGGAGGATGACCCAAGTCGAATAAAGATAGCGAGCTTTTTCTTTTTGTGACGTGCTCGCAAAACCATATGCGGTCACCATCTGGATGGAGCATGACCATATTTATGTATCCTTTGGAATCGCCTGCCAGCTGCACGCGCGGATACAACCATCCATCGCCACTGTCAAAAAATTCGTACCGCTTTTCAGACATTAGAGCCACCCGCTAAGAATTAATTATTATAATACTTTTTTCAGTCCCCAAGATTTATTTAGCGTAGTCAAATATAAGCAATACACACCAAGAGGTGCTGTTAGCGTTCGAAATAAAGAAGTTGCGTAGTGATGTTTTTTCCAATCTCTTTCTACGGTTCCTAAATACCAATCTACTGCGTATCCTATTCTTGTTTGATATTCACGTTCTGTTATAGTATCCTTGAACATTTTCTTCACTACTCTAATTTACTTATTAACAAATTCTTAAGCAGCTTCGACAAGCTTTCTGACAGCGTCGCGGACAGCCTCGCTCCTGTTTGGGTAGACGCCCCTCTTTACGAGAACGTCTATGTTTCTTATCTGCTTCTCTGTCAGCCTTATCTGCACGGTTTCCATTACCATATAGCACACCTCACAATGAAATCCCTTATTGGTGATTTCTTTTCGAATCTTTCAGAAGATTCAAAAATAACAAACAGACGCATTTGAAATGCGCCTATCGTCGTTTTGTAATTACCTGAAATCACAGTTACTATACAGTAGTAATCTTTAAATACTTTACTACGAGGCGGTTACGACTAAATTGCAGAATAATTACGTACGGCAAACCGGCGTACCCCGAACGCCTGCCTGCGAAGCGTAGACAAAAGAAGGGCGTAGGTTATGAAATGAGATGAAAGTTCTTCGGAAATAGACTTTTAAAGATTGCTTTTTAATTAATAGTTACTTTTACGGAGTACACGGGGTGTGGAGTATTACGGACAATAGAGCATTATTTACCGCTATTTTTGTATTCGCGTTCTTGATAGCATCGCCATTGTTTGTTGGAATCGCACATGCGGCATCAAGCGGTCCAAACAATGGTACGACTTTTGCGAATGACGCAACTATTGGAACAATAAACTGGACAAACCCTTCCAATGCACAAACTTCTAATAATCAGCGTGCAGAAGCTGATTTAAGTAGTGGTGAAATTAGCAGATATCTTAAAGTAACAAACTTCAGCTTTGCTATTCCTAGCGGAGCAACAATTGATGGAATAAAAGTAGATGTTGAAAGACAAGCTGAAGATCCGAATCGAATAAAAGACAATTCTGTGAGAATCGTTAAAGGAGGCATCATAGGTGCAACAGACAAGGCAAATACGTCTAGTTTCTGGAGTAGTACATCTGAGGTGAATGTATCTTATGGGTCACCAACCGATCTGTGGGGGCTGACTTGGACTCCTGCCGACATTAATGCTACAAATTTTGGTTTTGTATTTGCAGCTAAAGATAACGGTACGGCGGGGGGCAGTAAGAAAGCAAAAGTAGACCACATTAGAATAACTGTTTATTATACTCTGGACACAACTGCACCAAGTACATCAGACAATGTCGATGGCAACTGGCACAACGCTGATCAAGTTATAACACTTACGTGCAATGATAATTCTGGCTCTGGCTGCAACAAAACTTATTACACAACAGACGGCAGCACACCAACAACAGGCTCTTCACAGGGCACGACAATAACATTGAGCGCAGATGGCACTTACACAATAAAATACTTCTCAACGGATTTGGCAGGAAATTCAGAAAGTGTGCAGACAGCTGCTAATCAAGGTAAGGTTGACAAGACAAAGCCTACCACCACAGATGATTATGGTGCAAAGGATGGCTTATGGCAAAAGGCTGACCAAACAATTACTCTAACACCAAGCGACGCAACTTCAGAAGTTGCTTCTACAAAATACTGCACAGATGCTGCAAATACATGCAATCCATCTTCAGGTACGACTTATTCAGGCGCAGTGACGATATCGGCAGAAGGAACGACATACTTCAGATACGCTTCGACGGACAATGCCGGCAATGTTCAAGATACAGTAAGTAGACAAGTGAAGATTGATAAGACGAATCCTTCGGTGAACGCAGGCACTGGCAAAGTAAAGAATGCAACGTTCACGCAAGACGCAACGACTTCAGATGCAACTTCAGGAATAGCTTCTTGGTCGTGGACTAAAGTTTCCGGTCCTGGCGCAATAACTTTTGGCACAGCAAACGCCGAAGATACAACTGTCAGCGCTGATGCGGACGGGGCTTATGTTTTAAGATTGACAGTAACTGACAATGCTGGGAATTCTGCTTCAGATGACTTTTCACTCACATGGGACACAAC
>CAYJTG010000006.1:0-81431 GCA_964373255.1 uncultured archaeon | reverse complement strand
CAACAAGAGTATTATTTTTTACTGTCATGAATCTCGGTTCCTTCATCACGCCGCCTTTTCCATCAAAAACAAGACTGCCCGATATGCCTTCGTATGTTTTCAATGAGTTCAGATAATTTTTTATTGACTCCGTATCAGTTGTGTTGGTTTCTTCCATTGCCTTCCCTATCAGCATTACAGCATCATAAGACGTGTCCGAACCTATATCAGGTTGTGTTTTGTGTTTATCTGCAAATCTTTCAACAAACATTTCTGATGGCGTAAAAGATGTGATAACAATAGCATTCTCGAACGCGCCTTCGGCTCCTTTTATTCTATCATCATCCATCAAAACAGAAAAGAATATTACATTTACACCAATCTCTCTTAGTCTTTTAGCCGCCAAATGCTCATATGCATAATTCGTGAACACAACAGCATCGGGACTGCTTTCCTTGATTTTCAATGCCTCGGCGCGGAAATCTTTTTCATCATTCTGCGTCAGCTGGAATGAAACAACTGAACCGCCGGCGTTCTCAAATCCTTTTTTGACAGCATTTGCCTGCACATTTTCCCATGCCTGCAATGAACCTAAAACAGCTGCTTTTCTGTGACCTTTTTCATAAAGATATCCGCCCAATCGCCTGCTTAACACATCGTCATGAGGCCATAGGTTGAACAAATAATCACATTTCTCGTTGAAATCCGCCACACCAAGAGAAGGCGAAATCATTATAATTTTATTATCACATGCAATAGGTGCAACAGCATTGCCCGAAGGCGACCAGTTTGGACCAAGAATGATTTTTATCCCGTCAGACATTAGCTTCTCCAGTGATTTTACGGCCTCTGTCGGGCTGTCGCCACTGTTGTCTTCATATATTATTTCCAGCATTTTGCCATTTATTCCGCCCGCTTTATTGATATCTTCAACTGCCATGTCTGAGCCTTTCTGGGAATTTTCGCCCCAATTTGAGCCTACACCACTCAGCATGAATATCGCGCCTATCTTAATCTTGTCATTTTGCTGGTTTTGAGAATTAAGAACAATTGCAAAAGCTGCTAAAATTATAAGCGTTACCGCAATAATTTTCAGCATATTGTTTTTCATAAAAATCACTCTAGATCGATTAAGCCATTTCCACTATTGATGCTTCCAAGCAGCGTAGAATAAGCGTTTAAGATATTGGCACTTATAACGTAGTCTTGATTCTGAAGTACCTGCTCTTCTTGCGTGTAATTTTCTATTTCTTTCTTTAGGCAATCCAATCTTTTTGATAAGTATGTCTTAATGTCATCGACTGTTTCAAGCTTCATTGTTGTTTTCATTTTTTACCTCTCCCGATAAAATTATTAAAATCCTGTAAAATCATTCCGCCATCAGGACCTGGAAGAATATAAGCTTCTGGATATTGCGGCGGGTTTGTGCTATCGAAATATAGCATCTCTGCCGAACCGGTTAGGATAGCATTACGAAGCATTATATATGCCCTCAGGAATCCCATAGCTTTATAATAATTTTCATCTGAAACAGTGGACTTTTTTGTCGCATGATGCATATTGTAATGAAGGGGCATCAATTTCCTTAGACAAATACGTTACCACGTCATTCAGTGTTTCTATTTCTATTTTTTCCATACAACCACACCCCAGATTTACTAAAATATTTTCAATTCATGTTTCATTTTACCACACCAAGATATTCACGCACTATAACTGCTGATTTGCTCGATCTAATCGGATGCGCCATTGTATATAGAATGGCTCCAATTTCTCCACACGAACCCCCAAACTCGATAATAGACATCGCATCCCTGAATTCACGTTCCGATAATGTGGGCTCTGTAGAGAAATCTAGTGAAGCACTAAGGAAATCTCTGTCAACAACTAAATCGTAATATTGATGTGCAGCATCTACTGCTTTCCCCATAGCTTTGTAACATTTTCCTATCGAATCGAAAATGTTATTCTTCATTTCAAACACCCCCAGTGCTACAATTGATACTACTATATAGTGATTTCTATATACTTAATAATTACATACCCCTTCAGGGGGAGTAAAATTAACTATTAATAATACCGATGAAAAATAATATCGTGGAAACAAAACTTCTGGAAGAAATAGGTCTGACAAGATCGGAAGCGCTCGTATACGTAGCTCTGGCAGAACTGGGTCCGTCTTCTACAGGAAAGATAGTGCAAAAATCAGGCGTAGCAAGCTCGAAGATATACGAGCTTCTTGAGAAGCTCGAACTGAAAGGTCTTGTCAGTCATGTTATTGAATCTGGGGTAAAGATATTCGAGCCAGCATCGCCAGAGCGCATAATAGATTACATTATTGAAAAGCAGAAATATCTGGATAATGAAAAGATAAAAGCAGAAAGATTTGTTACGTTGCTTAAGTCAAAAATAAGCCTTGCAAAGCATGAACAGGAAGCTACAATTTATAGGGGAATAAAAGGCCTGAAAACCGTATTCTACGAGTCCATAAAAACAATGAAACCAAGAAGTATTGTCTACATTGTGGGTGTACCTTCAAGATCTGAAAAAGTGAATAGATTTTTTGTGCGTTGGAATAAATTCAGGGCAAAAAATAGAATAAAATGTTATATAATGTTCAACGAAGCTGCGAGAGGAGAACAACAAACAATACAGAAAAACAATCCATTATCAAAAGTAAAATTCTTGACGGAAAACGTTCTTATGCCAGCCGCGATAAACATATTTGACGATAAGATTATAATATTTCCCACAGAATCCGGAGAAGAACCGCTGCTCATTCTAATAAGAAGTAAAGAAATTGCAGAATCATTCACAGCACAGTTCAAACTGTTATGGAACTTGTTCAAGTCAAGAAAAATAAAAAATAATTAAATGAATAAACTAGACGCTTTCACTCATCTTCTTTATCTTCCCGCCAAACCCTGTAAAATTCCTTTCCAGCGTCGGTTCTTCTCGACAATTCAGACGAGATTTCTATAGCACTATACATCTTACCCATGAAATAAAACGTTTTTTTGTCGGGGTCTGGAAGGCTGAGAAGGTATCGCTGTAAATCGGCCATTATTTGCGGATCAGGAATACAATCTGACATTGCGCTTCTTTTATCGCCTATAGATTTCATCTTTATCACCAAGATCTTAAGCAACCACTTCTTCTTCCTTGGCTTTCTTCTCGACTTCCTCTTCTATGTCAAGGGCTTCGGCCATCTCTTTGTAGCGGTTTCTGATTGTGACCTCTGTCACGCCGACGACATCTGCGACCTCGCGCTGCGTCTTTCTCTCACCCTCAAGCACGCTCGCTATATAGATGGCAGCAGCCGCGCACCCTGTCGGGCCCTTGCCTGATATGACATCTTTTTCCTTTGCTGTCTTCAGTATTTTGATAGCACGGACCTGTGTCCTGTCTGACAGCTTTAACATCGAGGAGAACCTAGGTATGTAAGATTCTGCCCTTGCTGGAAGAATTCTGATATCTAATTTGCGAGAAATGTATCTGTACGTTCTTCCCAATTCTCTTTTTCCAATGCCAGACGCCTGCGAAATCTCTGTCAGCGTTCTTGGCGTTTCGTATTCTCTTGATAATGCATAAACCAAAGCGGCAATTATCGACTCAATAGAACGGCCGCGAACAAGGCTTTTTTGCAACGCCTTCTCATAGAGCTTTGCAACCTCTTCGTGCAATGTCTTTGGCAATCCTAAGTAAGAAATCAATCTCTGTAATTCGCTTAGAGCAAAAGACATGTTCCTGTCCTTGCTCGTCAAAAGCCTCTTCTGCCATTTTCTGATACGGAAGAACTGTGAGCGCTTTTTAGCCGGCACCTTGAACAGCTCTGTGGTGCCTTTGCCTATTTCTGTCGTCAGGCCTTTGTCGTGCCTCTTGTGCGTCAGCGGCGCTCCTGTCCTTGCACGCTTCATCTTCTGGTCGTGGTCAAAAGCACGCCACTCCTGTCCTGTATCAACCATAGATTCCTCTAGAACCAACCCGCATTTCGAGCAGACCTTTTCCGCCTTCTCCGGATCTCTATAGAAGCTCTTGGAACCGCATTCAGGACATTTGTCGAACATTTTTAGACACCTCAATTAATTATATTTTTCATCTATTTCTCTATCAGAGCCTCTTTTCCATAATAATAATCCACTAACAAGTGCAGATGTACCGCCACCCATCGCATATGGCGGCCAATTGCTTTTCTCACCCGATTTGAAATCTTTACTCGTTTTGTACATTCCACCAAGCAAGCTCAATGCTCCGCAAATCGTAATAGTTGTACCCAATTTTCTCAATGCTGTATAGTTCATTTTTATACCCTATTTTTCATAAATTATCATTGTACAGTCTCTCAGCTACCTTCCAATACAGTCGCACCCGAAAAGAACCGCCACAACCCAATTTGTTACTAAATTGAAGTGAATTTCATCGCATGTAATAAAACAATATGTTTGTCACGTAAAGTATTTAAGGGTTTCGGTATTTTTGCCCATACGCTTTAAATACCTATGGTTTCCTGTGGAAAATTCAAAACGCCTGTAAAGTGCAGAATTTTGGGCTTATAGGCGGTATAAACACAATCCACCATCTCCTAAGATATTCTTGGTTCAGCAAGTTAAAAAAGTAGAAAAATGAACAAACTATTTTTAATAGCTTATACGACAATTAATACTCATGCTCTCCCTTCTCAGCTTCGAGCGCCTTGCCAAAAAGGTCGGAATCAAGAGAATATCAAAGGACGCACTGGAAGAGGTCCGCGATATCGTGTCAGAAGAAGGTCTTGATATAGCAGAGCGCGCGTTCAAGATCAGCCGCCACGCCAACAGGAAGACCGTCATGCACGAAGACGTAAAGTTCGTCATGAGGCACGAAAAGTGAGCAGAATTATGGACAAATCATTATTTTTGCAGGTGCTGGGCGACAGCGCAGAAATGAGAATAATTGACTTCTTTATAGAGCATCGCTGGTCTGACTACACAAAAACAGAGATAGCAAAATGGTGTGAAATGTCCAGACCTACTCTTTACAAGGTATATGGCCGAACTTGGAGAAGAATAAAATAATCAAACCGACAAGAAATTTAGCAAGGGCTGTATTATACAAACTTAACGAAGATAACGAACTTGTAAAAGCGCTGATAGGGGTGAAAGTAAGGGCCTAAGATTCTGTCGAATTTAAAAATAATAAATGCTAATTAGAAAAAGAAAATATACATTTTATTTATTGGTTCAGGGCGTATAGTGAAGCCGCAATTGGTAAGGTTATTAGCGCCGAATTATAAAGTGAAAGCACACATTCACGACAAAAAGTCTTACTTGTGAATTTATCGTTTCGTTCTGCATAACTGTCAAGGCCAATTATAGGCTTCAGATCGCTTCTCTGCATCTTGTAAGGCTCTTTTCCTTCCGGCATCATATCACCTATATATTTATTGTATTTGGCAGTATATAAAGCTATCTTATTTTTATTACTATATAATGACTAATAATTAGTGTCGTACTTCTGCAAAATTATTTCTTACTCTTGATCATGACGTACTTGCCGAAAGACCACACGAGGACTTCGTCTCCCTCGACCAGCTGGCCTTTCATCTCTTCGGGCACGGCCACTTCATACGTCTCATACGTCGTGAGATCCATCAGCTGCACGTTGTTTTCTGTCAGTGCAACGACCTGCGCGGACTTCTTGTCTATTATAGGCACGTCCATCTTTGAGTCTCCGGGCTTGACAATAATTTTTTTCGAATTGTCAAAAATGCCCCTTGCAAACAGCCGCGCTTTTGCTGCGCCGTGCTTCCCGGACTTGCTCTTCTGCACTTTGTCTACGCGCATCGGCACGCCATCGATAAGAACGAACCCGCCTGGCCTGAGCTTTTTTATTTCAGTTATGTGCGTCTCCATGATTTCACCGAGAATTTGATTTTTCAATTCTTTTCTACTTTGTTGACCAGATATATATAGTTTGGTTTAATACGGTCAAAAGATTCCGCAACGTTAATTAAGTCGCAAAAACAAATCTTTATCATGACAAAAAAACCGCGCAAGTTATTTGACCTTTCTCTTATTCCGTACTTCAAAGGCAAGCACAATAAAAATCTTGTAAGAATGCTTGCCTTTCTTATCCGCCTCAACCTGTTTGCGATACCGCTCTACATAATACTCGTCTTCGATCTTAGCCTGATACAGCTCCAGCAGATAGTGGCTGATATAACCATGTTTCTTCTATCGGCAGCCGGCTTCACTCCGACAATAAACGACCTCATAATATCTATTCCTATCAAAGACGGCACGTGGGGCGCTGTGATAAACTGGGACTGCACCGCGTGGAAGAGCCTGCTCGCCTTCTTCGCCCTTGTCATGTCAACGGATTATAAAATCAGGAGCAAACTGAAAGGGTTAGCCGTATTCTTGCCGCTAATTTTTATTGTCAATATTATTCGCATATTTTTCATGTTTTTCTACGTCCGCACGTTCGACCTGGCAAACTACGAATTCGTGCACGCGGTTGTCTGGAGCTGGGGCCTCATAGCTGCGATAATCGTCTTCTGGTTGGTATGGATGAAGAAAATGAATTAGAAAAACAAATATATAGTGGTCGTGCGAAATAGAATATAGAAGGATTGAATTCCATATTCGTATGATGATGGTCAACGTAGACATATACGTCTTTTGACGTATCTGTCAGCTAGAGGCATTGTCTGAACCGTTAGACGCACTTCGTGCGTCAGTTTGTTTCAATGCCTCTCACGTCGACCATCATACTTTAATGGAATTCAATCATATAGGAGTAGTGAGTTGGATATTTATGGCCTCGGTAAATGACATCGAAGACCGTTTGGACAGGCTGGAAAACAGGCTTAAGGCAACATTTTTGGAGGTAGAAAAGCGGTTTGAAAGCCTGAAGGCCGAAGAGCCCTTCGTGTTAAGCATCGAGACAAGGCTCCAGGAGCTTGAGGATTTGATGTTGCTTTTACAGCTTGAGGTCACAAAGATAAGGGAGCGCACCGGAGAGTTTGAGTTTGGTGCGCCGCAAACGCCGGATATCGAGGAACGGCTCAGGAAGATGGAGGAGGCCTTAAGCGAGAAGGGCATTAAAACTGAGCCAACAGAACCTCATGAACCTCACGTTGCGCCGCACCTTACGCAAAAGATAGATAAGCTTGAGACACGCCTGAACGAGCTCTCGTCAAAAGAGGTGAAAGGGCACGAAAGGCTCTCGACGTCGGTGGAGATGGAGATCGAGCGCATCGAAAAAAGACTGGAAAGATTGGAGAATGAAAAGATAGCAAAGGCCGTGAAATCCGGCACGCTGTACAAAGGCGTGCTGGAAGACGTCAACGAGATATTATACTCGTAGTTAGTTGATCAAGAAAATAGGAAAGAGGGATGAACTATGGAACTGGAAGACCGAATCGAAAGCGTGGAGAAATCTGTAAAGACTATAGCGGAGTACGTAAAAAAAGAGGTTTCCGACTTCAAGAGCACGCCGCACGCCACAGACACAAAGGACCTGGAAAAAACCATAGAAAATTATGTCGACAGGAAGGTGGCTGAAACTAAATTCGTGCCTTCTGTCGATGAGGACGCGCTGAAAAGGTTTGTTCAGGATCATGTGAGAAAAGAAATCAAGAAGATCGAGCCCCAGGACAATTACGAAGATATAGAAAATTTCAAGCGTGACGTCGAGCACGAGCTCACGAACCTTATGACAACAATAACGCCAAAAATAAATTTCCTTGAATCAAAAATCAGCGACCTTAAATCGGTCAAGCATGACCGCAAGCTGGAAAATAAGATCGATGAGATAGAAGACAGGATCTCCGATGTAATTGGTGTGCATGAAAAGTTGAAGGTCATGGAAAAGGAGCTCGACAACATGCGCATAAATGTAGCCCCGAAGATGAATGCGCTCGAAGCCAGCATCAGCAGCATAAAATCCGACTATGAAAAATTAAAAAGCCTCTCAAAGAAGGCCCCTGATATAGACGTGAATGCCATTCATGATTTCATAAAGCGCACATCAGAATTTGACGATAGGACCGAAACGAGATTCAGAGAATTTGAGAAGAAACTTTCAGAGCTCAGGTCGAACGTAGCCGACATTGGGGAAAAGTCTGCAAAGCCTGTAATCGACCCGTCAACGCTTTCCGACTTCATAAAAAAGACGTCTGAATTCGACGAAAAGGTGGAATCAAGGATCAGGGAGTTCGACAGGAAGATTTCAAACCTGCGGTCAGGCCTGACGAGCATACCCGCCCAGACCGAGAGCCAGACCAAAGAGCTCGAAAGGCTTTACAAAAAACGGATGGAGCAGTTCGAGCAGGAGATAAACAGCCTCAGCAGCAAGCTGCTTAACTTTGCGTCATCTACAACGATGAACAAGTTTGAACGCGGGCTGGAAGAGAAGCTGAATAGCTTTGACCAAGGCGTTGACGAGAAGATAAGTCATATTGATGCGAAACTGCGTAAGGTATATCAGGACGTCGAGAACCGCAAGGAGGTCATACATTTTGAGGAGAACAAGGAAGTTCAGGACCTGCGTGAGGATTTCATAAAGCTGAAAGATCTTGTGGACGGCATCAACAGCGCCATCGCGAAGTCGATAAACACAGATAAGCAGCTGCAGGCACTGGAGGAGAAGGTTTACGCCAAAATCAAGGGCTTGGAACACAGTAAGCAGCCTGAAATTGGCAGGGAGTTTACAGACGAAATGACGGATCTGAGGCATTTTGTCGAGGAGCTTCACGCCCAGAGCATATCAACAAACAAGTACGTAAAAGAGCTCGAGGGCAAGATAAGCTCGCTAATGTCTTTGACCGAGAAAGGCAAGGTCGACATAGACTACGGCCGCGTGGTCGATCATATTAAGAGCGACAAGCTGCTGGAAAATGCAATCAACAAGGCCGTGGAAGAGAACTCGATGAAGATTGTAACGTCGAAATTAAATGAGTTCTCACACGTGCTTGACAAAAGAATGCCCAACCTTGTGACGAAAGACGACCTGGCAAAGGTGGAATCCACGATTGAGTCCAGGTTCGACAGAGCACGCGTGCCTATAAAGTCCGGCAGCGATGACCTGAACAGAAGGGTAACAGAATTAGAGGCGAGCATAACCAATTTCATCAGAATGCTCAACAGCATGAAATCCGCAAGCTACGGGCCTTTCGTGATCGAGTGATAATGTGAAGAACCACGGCTCTGTTGAAATGCTCAATAAAAGCATCGACGTGAGAGCTATCATCTCTCGATGATAGCTCTAGCTGACCCTTACGTCGATAAGACGTAAGGGTCTACGTCGATGCTTTTTCATAGGTTTTCAACAGAGCCAGAACCACTGCATTTATGTAGTGGCTTTCTGTAATTTGACTTCTTTTAAAAGGATTTTTGTTATTGATTAATCATGCCTATTCGCTACATCGTGTCAGACTGGAACGGAACAATAATAGAGTATCCGACAGAAGGCAAGCT
This sequence comes from uncultured archaeon, assembly GCA_964373255.1. Classification (GTDB taxonomy): domain Archaea; phylum Aenigmatarchaeota; class Aenigmatarchaeia; order GW2011-AR5; family GW2011-AR5; genus JACPVU01. The sequence goes on along the minus strand of CAYJTG010000006.1, from coordinate 71,994 downwards.
GTGGGAGACGGTTGGTTTAGAGATATGGAAAAAACAATTGCCGTTTCATCCTATAAGATTTGGTGAACTGTTTCTTGATATGCTTCATCTTAAAGAAATGAACAAGTCCTACAAAAGAGGGGAGATAGATTACAGTGAAATATACGATTACTACAATGCACACGTTCTGAAAGGCACTCCAGAGGATGTTTTCCTTGACGCTCTTAAAAAATACGTGAAAAAGGCTGTTGGCGCTCTTGACAAAGACCTTCTTGCAGCTATAGACAAAAGGCATGCTGATTCCAGAACAGGCATTCTTTCTACAGGCTATATAAAAAGTATAGAAGATGTGCTCTTTGAAAGCGGATTTTTTGAAGCATTTGACATAACTGTCGGAAACGGCATAGTCTGGAATCACTCGAAAACTGGACCCAGAGCCGACAGGTTTTATTTGGAGGTATATAAGAATAAGGAAAAATTCCTGGAAGATAGATTCTTTAGAAAACAAGGCTTTAGACCGGAAGAAACCGCATACATTGGCGATTCGGATGAGGATTGGAAATGTCTGGAAGCGGTCAGGTATCCTGTAGTTTCGCGCCTTGCGACAGACGAATTCAAGGAAAGGGCTGCATCAAAATTAAAAGCCCGTGTTCCAGACAGCATAACAGGCTACGAAAAGATCTTACCCATGAATTAAGAAACGTTCTTCCCCTTTCTGTTTACCTTCAAGGCACATTAATATTAACTTCAGGCACGTTCTCCGCGCCGGGCTTGGCAGCGAAATACAACCGGTCTGCAAAGCCGAACCAGCCGGCTATGACATTTGAAGGAAACACGCGCACGGCAGTATTATAAGCCCGCACGCCTGCGTTGTATCGGGTGCGTGCCACAGAGATCATGTTTTCTGTTTCTGCCAGCGAGTCCTGCAAGGCGATGAAATTCTGGTTCGCCTTGAGGTCAGGGTAGTTCTCGCTTATCAGAAGAAGCTTTGAAATTGCCGACTCTATCTCGTTCGTTGTCCTGACCTGCTCGTTCACGCTCGTTGACGTCTGCCACTGCGACCTCAGCGCTGTTATCTGCGTGAGCGTTTCTTTCTCGAACGTCGCATACGCTTCCACAACACTGACAAGGTTTGGTATCAAATCCAGTCGCCTTTGGTACTGCGTCTCGACGTTTGCCCACGTCTCGTCAACGCCCTGATTCAGTTTGACAAGACTGTTGTACGAGCCCCACACGGTGCCGACAAGAATCAGTATGATAAGGACAACTATTCCAACGCCGATCCACTTTTTATTGAATTTCTGCTGAGCCATACGATACACTTTGAATCATTAAGGTTAAAAACTATTTATAAGTGTATCATTTTATCTCGAATATCTTAATCAGCTCGTGAGTAGCGTAGACTTTTACATGGCTCTGGTCTTTCAGCTTCTTCTCGTTGCTCCAGACAGGGCATTTCAGATAGAGGGCTAGTGCAAAATACGCAACGTCTTTTTCATCCGGGCAAATTTATCAAACTCTTCATCCATCATGCCAGATTTTTGATTATAATATATTTGTGCTGTTCAATTTCATCGAATAGGAGTTCGGGCGCGAAAATCTCAAGCTCTTCAAGAAACAGAAGCTCTACTGTAAACCTGTTAGGCTTGATACAGTATCTCCGAAAGTTGGATTACTGCCTGTTGGCAGTAATCCTCTACCGAGGTATACGCCAAGAGGCGTATACCTCACTTTCGGAGATACTATGATAAGAATGGAAATAACAGGATTTGCATCAATAATGATCTGCATTTCTAAATCTCCTTAAATCTTTTAGACACCCCCCTGCTTATCTTGTTGATGATTTTATCTGCGTCTTTCTTAGACATCTTGCTTTTATTGCCAATGCTGACCATAAATTCCACTTGCTCTATCTTCTCTTCAAAGGCCTTTCTTGCCACAGCAGACCAGTTTATTTCTTCCATGTGCTCCATCTTTTCCTTCATGTCATCCGGCACTGAAACCGACAATGTTGCCATACACCTCACCTCTTGTTACCTATAGTATTTTTATTATAATTATTAATTATAGTATTTAAAGCTTTGCCAGAAAGGGCTGTTGTCAAAGCAGATAGACGCACTTTAGTGCGTCAGTTTGTTTCAACAGCCGTTAAGTTGACAGTGCCGCCAAAATCTGATACAAAAAAAGGCGTCGGAGTCATGAAAATGTAACGGAACTTGACCTATAGTTAATATCACCCACAGTCCTTTTTTATTACATCTTCATCTCCCGGCTCCGCCGCCACCAGAGCCTCCGCCACCAAACCCGCCGAAACCGCCACCAGACCTATGAAACCCGCCGATGAGAACAGGCGCGAACCTCTTCTTTTTCTTGAATTTTCTGCCGCACTTCTGGCACACGCAATAGTCTCCGGAGCACGTTATCCTTCCTGTAACGCAGTACGGGCACCTGTGGGACATGCCGACAGACACGATGATTATTATCAGGAAAATAAAGAATGGAAAATTAGAAAGCAGAAAGAAGAGAATGTTAAATCCTATATCGGTATAGCTGCTGTTTGCTCCCTTTTTTGCCGGGACATAATCCACAAGCTCGTCAGAAATGCCGATAAGTATGGTTTCTGCCGCTGCCTGATAGTCACCTCCAGTATAGTAGGGGAGCGCCTCGTCCAGTATGCGGCCGGCTTCGGCTCCTGTAACGTAACCCTGAATGCCGTAGCCGAGCTCGATGCGCATCCTGTTGCCTGTGGTGCCATTTTTTACGATGAGAACAAGTACGCCGTTGTCCTCGCCTTTTTTGCCTATGCCCCATTCCTGGAAGAGCTCGACGGCATAGGTAGCAGCTGTTTGATCAGGCGGCAAAGCTTCTACCGTCACCACGGCTATCTCTATCGTAGTATTCATTTCGTACGCCCTAAGCTCTTGCTCTAAGAGTGATGTATCTGTGAGTACGCTGGCAAAATCATTCACATAGCCCACAGGTTTTGGAAAACCTAAGGCAAGCGGAACAAATAGAATGAAGAATAGAACGATATACTTCAGCTCTGTAGAAATGCTCGATAAAGAGCATCGACGTAGACATATACGTCTTTTGACGTATCTGTCAGCTAGAGGCATTGTCAATACAGATAGACGCACTTCGTGCGTCAGTTTGTTACAATGCCTCTCACGTCGATGCTCTTGCATAGGTTTTCTACAGAGCATATACTTCATCATTATAAGTCTAAATTCAACCTTTTAACCGTTTCTACAATACTTTTTCTGGATGACTATGAAAATACTTGTAACAGGCGGCACAGGGTTTCTAGGCAAGCGTCTTGTAAACAAGCTTCTGCAGCAGGGGCATAATGTTTTTGTGACGTCCCTGCAAGTAGACCATGAATTGTCGGAAAGCGCCACATTCATCAAAGCCGACGTAAGAAATAAGACTGACCTCGCAAAGGCGTTCGCCGGCGTTGACGTTGTCTACCACCTTGCTATCTGCCTGGACGAAAGCAGCAAAGATTTGTGGAGCGTAAACGTAGACGGGACGAGAAATGTCGTTGAGTTGTGCAAAGATTTTCATGTAAAGCAGCTGGTCTATATGTCGTCTTCAGGCGTGCTCGGAGAAACCGAGCAGCCGAGCAGGGAAAACTTCCCGTACAACCCAAAGACACAGTACGAGAGGTCAAAAATGGAATCCGAAAAAATCATCAAAGCCTCTGGCGTAAATTATACAATCATCAGAACGAGCATTATAATCGGGCCAAGCCCTATCTGGGCAGCCATCTTCTACGCAGCAAAAAAGCACTACCCGATCATAGGCTCGGGCAAGAACTATTTCCATCTCGTGTACGTGGATGACGTTGTTGGTCTGCTTGCAGCAGTCAAAAACAATCCAAAGGCTGCCAACCAAATCTTTCACATAGCCTCGCCTGACGCGAAAACGTATGAAGAGGTCTACAAAATCATAGCAAAAGAACTTGGAGTACCAATGACCGAAAAACACGTTCCAATAAAATTAGCGCTACTCATGTCATATTTGTACGAATTAAAGTGCAAATTATCAGGCGAAAAGCCGAAGGTCACGAAGATGCGCTCCAGTATTGAAAGGCTGATACGAAACAGGATCATATCCATCGAGAAGGCAGAAAAAATATTGGGTTTCCAGCCTAAGCACGACACAAGATCAGCCATCAGGGAAACCGTTAAATATCTTGGCATAAGTAGGCTTGGGTATTCGGATTACGACCTGACCGATATAAGCAGGGTGAAGAACAAATGAAAATCGGAAAAACTGAGAAACACATAAATGAAAAGATAGAGAAAGACGGCGCAATATTATCCGTTATAATCGACCCTATAGACTATCCTACGCAGGAAAAAGCTGTAGAAACAGCGATGCACGCCCACAGGGCAGGCGCCGACATAATCGCGGTCGGCGGCTCGATAGGAGCCCAAGGTAAGCTTCTCGATTCTGTCACAAAGCAGATTAAGGAACAAGTCGATACGCCAGTTGTACTTTTTCCGGGCAACATCGCCACAATCACGCCGTTTGCAGACGCTATTTACTTTATGAGCCTTCTCAACTCCAGAAACCCTTACTGGATCTCGCAGGCCCAGGCGTTGGCGGCTCCGCTTATAAAAAATCTCGACATCGAGCCCCTGCCTATCGGCTATATCGTTATCGAGCCCGGCGGCACAGTAGGCTGGGTAGGCGACGCCAACGTCGTGCCCCGCAATAAGCCGCAAATCGCAGCTGCCCTGGCGCTAGCCGGCCAATATAATGGAAATCGTATCATATTCACAGATGCGGGCTCTGCTGCCTATGAGCCTGTGCCGACAAATATCGTGTCTGCCGTACGCACTGCCATAGACGTCCCATACCTTGTGGCTGGTGGCATAAAAACACCAAGAGAGGCAGCCGAGATCATAAAATCAGGCGCTGACTGGATCCAGATCGGCACCGCGGCCGAGAAGACAGCCGACCCACAAAAAGTTTTGGAGAGTTTTGTCCACGCCATCAAGCAGGAAGGGAAGAAGAAGGCGAAGTAAGTGAAATTTGAAACAATCACAAAACGTCTGGTAAAGGGTAACAGGATAAAAATTTATATAGCGAATACAATATACCCGTCAGGTCTTTTTTATGTTGGGTACGTATCGAAAGCCTATCACGTAGTCAAACCTGATCACGACGGCCAGAAAAGAGTTGATTTGGACCCGCACGTCTGCCTTAATCTTAATAAAGGCGGGGATGGATTGTCCGGCATGAATTCAGACGACCGATCACAAATAATTGGAACAGTAGTAGAAGGCTCACGCATATACGTTACAAATTCATTCAGAATGCACAGAAAACAAACCAGAAAAATAGTAAAGGAAGTTTGTCACAGATATCCTAATTATTTCAAAAAGTACCTAGACCTTGCTAAAAATCTATAATCCAGCGACCATTAGCAGCACATTCCCGTACAAAAGCGTGACCACAAGTGTTATCGGGAAGACCGGCACGAACCTGACGCCCTCTTTTATCGTCACAAATTTCTTTTCCTTCCTTATTTTCTTGACCTCTTCTTCTGTTATGCCACGCCACACCATATCCTCAAGGACGTCGCCTGCTTTTAGCTTGTCAACAGGTATCTTTTTCCTGAACACGTGCTGTTCTATGGCCTTGGCGTACGTCCAGAAAATCATCAGAAAAACGACAAGAAGAAATGGGACCAAAAACGAAATCGATGCTACGCCTACCCCGCGTGTAGCCGCGATATAGCCCGCAACCACAAAAAATAATGCAGGCACTCCAGCAGCGATCTTCCACCTTTTTTTCAGTTCGCCCAGAAATCGGGAAAATACGTATGGGTTCATGACGCCGAGGATGAGCGAATAAGCAACCATGTACACGACCGACACAGCAAGGAAATTGAATATGAAGTCGACCATGAATATTCTGCCGTTGTAGAGCGGCACTACATAAGCTATAGAAGCAAAAATCCACGCGTCCGCCCCGCCCCACTCGCCCTTTTTGTACATAGCCAGCCCTATTGCAAGGATCGCCGTCCCGATTGTTAACGATAGAAATAACGGGTAGAAATCACCTTTTATAGACGCCTGCACAAAGAGAAAAAACATGCCCAGCGGTATCATCAGCGCCGGAACCTCGTCGGGCACCTCTGTTGTTTTAAGGTCCCACGCGCCCGCAAGAACAGACCCTACAGCAGCTATAAGAATTAAAAATTCTATCATATACCTATCAACTGGAACACCACAGTATTTAAATTATTACCTGTCATGTAGTTTTAGGACTAAGTATGTTTTTTGCAAATAATGGTGAAACATTATGAATGATACCAATATGAAAGAAACAATTACACCCTCTCATCTGGGCATAATACTCGACGGCAACAGGCGTTTCGCAAAGGTGCTTATGAAAAAGGCCTGGATAGGCCACAAGTACGGCCTGGGGAAGACGCGAGAAGTGCTGCAATGGGCGTGCGAGGCCGGCATAAAATACATAACAGCCTACACCCTTTCCTTTGAAAATCTTACAACAAGGCCAAAAGAGGAACTGAAAATGATTCTGGCGTACTTGGATAAAGAAGCCGACAACGTTCTGCGCAACAAAAACCATGTTATCCACAGGTTCAACGTAAAGGTGAAATTCATAGGCCGTGTCTATCTCCTTCCAAAACGCCTGCAAAAAAAGCTTCACGAAGTTGAGAAGGCGACAGCAGACTACAGCAGCCACATAATGAATGTAGCCCTTGTCTATGGCGGCCAGCAGGAAATCGTTGACGCCGCCAAAAAGATACTTCTCAAGGGGCTGAAGGGCATAATAAAACCAAGCGACGTCAATGAAACGCTAATCAAAGCCCATCTGTACACAAACGGCCAACCGTATCCTGACATGATCTTCAGGACAGGCGGCGAAAAAAGGCTATCAAACTTTCTGCCGTTCCAGTCGGCCTATTCAGAGCTGATTTTCACGGACAAAAAATGGCCCGAGCTCAGCAGGAAAGACTTCGCCGCCGCTCTGAGTGAATTCTCAAAAAGAAAAAGAAGGTTCGGGAAGTAAGGAATGCTTCTTGCAAATTTAAATCGCTTTCATACAATTACTCTTCATGCGTCTCTTCTCTCTGCAGCAGGCGTATCCAGATGAATAAACCAGAGAAAAAAACACTGAGCATCAAGGACGTCAAGCTCAAGCGGGGCCCGCAGATCATCACAAGAAAGGACGCGGGGTCCGTAGTAGCGGAAACCGGGCTTATGCCTGACTGGGTTTGCCTGGACCTGGGCGGAGGCTCGGGCTTTTTGTCTTTATTTTTGGCAAACCTACTCACACAAGGAAAAATTACAACGTACGAGATCGAAAAGAAAAATGCGCAAATAATAAAAGAGAATATTGAAAAAAGCGGGCTGAAAAATATTAAAGTTGTAAACAAGCCCGCCGAGAAATTTACAGGCAAGAACTATGACTTAATAACGGTGGACATGAAGGGCGCTGAAAAGCTCGTGAAAAAATGCTTCTACGCGCTGAAGCAAAACGGCTTTCTTGCTGTCTACAGCCCGCACATCGAGCAGCAGATAGCGTGCAGGAAAGCGATAGAGAAGACGGGATTAAAGATTATAAAGACCGTTGAAAACATCCAGCGCGAGTGGAAGGTCGACACCCGTGGTTACTCGCACCCGATACATTCCCAGCTCGTGCACACCGGTTTTCTGACGTTCGCGAGGAAGATATGATTTTTGGGCTCGTCATCTCGTTATGGTGGCTGGCTTGGTTAAGTACACAGGTAATTGAATGGTAATGGTGAGAAAAGTGAAACAAAATGCAAAATTCCATGTTGGGATCAAAGCTCTTGTAATGAATGATGAAGGAAAAATCCTTCTCATTAAAGCAGGAAAGAAAATCCCGAAGGTCTTGAAGCAGAATTTCAAGTTCTGGGACTTTCCAGGTGGCAAGATACGAGCCGAAGAAGACATCCAGAAAGCTCTTGTTCGGGAAGTTAACGAAGAGATCCACACAAAAGTTGAGCCAATCGAACTTTTCGATGTTGCTATATCCAATTTTCGCGACGCTAATGACAAAAATTTGTTTCTTATGCTTGTCGTGTACAGGGCTAAACTTGCAGGAAAAGGCAATTTCAAACTTAGCTGGGAGCACTCTGAATGGGAATGGGTTGATATTGACGAGGCAAAGAAAAGATTGCTTCTGAAATATCCGAAAAGGTTTGTGGAAAAACTTGATCGTCTGAAATAAGGTTTTAATCGCTTGATGGTAACGATATTCAATTGGGCTCGTAGTCTAGCTTGGTTAGTGCATGAGATGCTCCGCATCTCATACGGCTTTGATTCGAGCTTCGGGTGAACTTTTCCAAAAAGTTCAATCAAAAGGAAAGTTCAAGAAAAAGCTCGCGACCCCGGTTCAAATCCGGGCGAGCCCATTTTTGCATTTAGCTTCTTAGAAACCCTTTGAGAAAGCATCGGCGTGAGGCATTGAAACAAACTGACGCACGAAGTGCGTCTATCTGTTCAGACAATGCCTCTAGCTGACCCATAACGTCGATAGACGTATGGGTCTACGCCGATGCTTTCCTTGAGCATTTTTAAGAAGCTTTGCGTTTTTATCCTTTTCGCTTATAGTCTAAGCATGAAGATTGCAATAATAACGGTCATAATGCTTTCATTCTTAGTCATGCCCATAGCTTATGCAGACACGACAATAATAGTCACAATGCACAAGCTCAGGCCTGTTGTATCAGAGCCGCAGCCTGTAGGCGCGGTTGTATCCACGAATTTCCCGCCGATAAACATCAGGGAATCCCCAGTATCCGTAAGCGTACAGGCAAACACGCCGAGCCTGCCTACACAAAGAGCGCAATTGCCCACGGTTTTATTTGCGACAAACTTCCGCCCCAACATAGGCCCCGGGCTGAGATTTTCTGTTTCTCGAGTGCCCCTGAAGGAGCTGCCGCACAGGCCTGTAAGCGGAAGGGTAGAAATACCGATACGCGATCTGAACAGGGACTTCCCGTGCCAGCCGTGCCATACATGCCAATAAAAATTGGCAATTGATTACTATGATACGCCCAATAATATGCGACAAATACGAGCCGTCGGTAACAAGAAGAAAAATAAATTATTTTATATTTGAATGTCTGGACCTATACGAAACCGAGGGTCAGAGTGCTATAGTAAAAGTTGGAAGGCACCTCTCCAAATGTAGGGAATGCGCAGAATACGCTTTTTCGCTTTATTCTATGAGGCGCGAGCTGCATGAAGCCGTGCGTCAAAGCAAGCTTTCTTACGTCATATCACACTTTGATCAAGGGAAAGATTTTACAACAAATGAATTGCGCCTAAAGCGCGAAAATAAATCAAGTTATTTTAGTGATCTTGCAGATGGTATTTTCTCGCTCCACGAATTGAAGTAGAACAATGGCAAGAAAATATTTTCTTTACATGATTACCATAATCCTTATTAACTCTTCTTCCATTATAGTATCGGTGACCTGCTAGGCTGCTATCGGTGAAAAATCGTAAGATTTTTCACTGAGGAAGCTCTGTCCACCCAAGCACCTTTTCAAGGCGCTTAACAGTATGGAATCATGAAAATAGACAAAAAATCTGTTTTCTAGAGATTCGTTGCTTAGTTGCAACTGCTGACCTGAGTAAAATCAGGTTCCCGAAAGGGTAAGAACAGAAACGACATCGGCGCTGAATGGAAGAATGCAGGCTCTAAAGGGTAAAACTTTTATGGCGTGCATTTAATGAAATTCAGGCTTTGTGTAAATCACAAAGCGGTCCGAATGAAACGGCTCAGCACGTACGGGTGCAAGCTAATTTATAAGTGCATAGACAAATGCGCCATGGCATGTCAGAGACTGCATCGCTGTGATGCACGAGATGCCAACAGAAGACAGGCTATGGCAGGTCACCGCTTCATTCTTATAATTTCTGCCCTATTTCTTATTATGTCATGGCCAAAGCTTCTCGAGGCCAGAAAGAACCTTCAAGAGGCGTCTAAAGAGCTTGACAAATTATTAAAGAATCACAATTCTTTCACAAAGAAGGAGCTTGCAAAGCAGAGCGACACATTGCTGTCGGAATTCGATACGTCATTGGCTATAATCGATGACACGGTAAATGAAACGCTGTCGAACTTGAAAGAACACAGAAAATACCTTGACGCAAAATCACGTTTTATGAGAAGGCATTATAAAAGAATTTAAACCCTGAACCTCGATATCTTCTTGATTATATCTTTGTGTGATAGAAATAGCGCGCGGCAGCAATAACGTTCAAGGCCCAGGTCGTTCAATACCTTATCCGGCGATTCGCCTGCTGCTACTCTTTCTTTGTATTTTTCCCACAGGCCACCGACAGGCTTGCCACAGCTAAAGACAGCGGACTGGTATAATCATTGCCCTTCCCTCCTGATCTCACGTAAGCCTTTTTCAGTTATGTATAATTTCATTGGATAACCTTCTCGTGTTAAGTATCCACAATCATACAAAAATTTCAGTTGTGGCCATGTTTTCTTTCTGGAAAATATTTTATTGATTTCTGATACCGTTTTTCCTGGGGTATCATTTATACAAATCAAAAGCTTTTTAAAACGATCTTCCAGAAACCCTTTATTGAAAAATAATAATTTTATTCTATTTATTTTGGCTTTATGTTTTATATGCGTATATATTTCTTGGACAAATATCTCTCTGTTGTCTGTAATTAAGCTTGCTCCGTCGTACCGTTTGAACAGACCTAATTCGGATAGATGTTTTTTGTAAATTTCGACTTCCTTATTATTTTTACAAGCCCATCTGAAGTATCTATCTTCTAAAGAAACATTTCCCTCGGCATCGAATAGACCAGCAAAAAATATCTGTTTGTCAGGTAAAAATGATAGGAATTCATCCAGATTTTTTAGCAGATAATTGAAAAAGAACGTGTTACTTTTTGTTCTGCATAGATGAAAATATTATCGTTTAGATTGTTGTTTCGACCTGCGCGGCCCAGCCGTCGATCTGCTTGGTTTGTGCGGCTCTGTTCTTCTTGAATCAGATATCAGCAGGCTTCTGTCGTAATCAATATACATGTGTCTGAGCTTCTCGTTCTTTGTCCATTTCACAAGGGCATTTGCAATAGCGGTTCTTGCTGCATTGGCCTGGCCCCAGACGCCACCACCTGTGACGTTGACGTCGATATCAACGTTGTGCACAAGATCGCCGGCAATCATTACAACTTCTTTTATGCGCATGTTTCTGTACCTGGGTTCTATGAGGTCGATGGGTACAGAATTGATCCTTATCATGCCCTTGCCCTCTCTTATCGTAGCGCGTGCAACGGCCTTTTTTCTCGTTCCCCTTGCCTGAACGACCTTCGTCTTTTTCTTTTTCTCGGTTTTTTGTTCTTCTGTCATAAGTATCACCAATCAGATTCTGGCCATTTCAATTTTTACTTCTTGCATCATTCTATCGTAACGCGCTTCTCTTTCTTCATTGCGTATCAATAAGTTCATTTCGCATCACCCTTTAATTCTCTTAGTCGAAATTATTCTTTCCATCCTATTGTCTTTGCGACATCACCTAATCTTATGTAGTTGCTTTTAACTGGCTTTGTGGCCGCTTTGTCGATGCCTTCATTCTTGAGATGATCAGGGATACGAACAAAAATATGAAGCCTTTTCATGGCAACCCTTCCCTTGGGCGTTTTGTAGGGCATCATTCCCCTTACCGTCCTTCGCAGTATGGCGTCAGGCTGCTTTGGAAAAAATGGCCCATGCTGGGGGCTGCCAAGACGGCGCATTTTTAGGTATTTTCCTACAACCCGTTTTGGGTCTCCTGTAATTATCACCTTTTCGGCGTTGACTATTGCTACCTCTTCGCCTTTCAGCAAGTGCTTTGCTGTATTGGACGCCAGTCGTCCAAGCACCGCATTATGGCCATCTATTATTTTCATTTTACAACACCTGTATCTAATTTAGGACAAATTCTGCAAATACTTTAGGGTTTTTTATGGCATATTTTGTTTGATCGTCTGTCATATAAGTTAGTTCGTTGTCAATTTTTCTCAAAATATGCTGGCGGCCTCTGATATCTAACTTTTCATCCGCATGTAAAATTTCTATTCCAGGTTTCTTTTTTTCAATACCTTTAACAAATCCTGGATTTAGTGAACTAGATGTTTTGCTAAGTAGGACCATTTCACTACTATATTCTGGGTATACGTTCTGTAGCGACCCAAAATATGTGCCACCCCTCCACGAGACAAGTATAGGCGTAGCTTTTGGAACATTATAAGCAAGTGCAGCATCAACTCTTCGCAGAAATTCATCAGCAGAGCTTTCTATGTCTTTCATCATAACACAACCCTGCCTTTTGCGTTGTCTTTAATTATCTGGGCAAGCGGGAATGCGTTGCCGCCGGCCTTTTTTATTTTCGCTCCCGCATCTTTTGAGAACGCCCACGCATAAACGTCTACGGCCTTGTCGATGTCACCGATGCCAAGAACCTTTCCAGGAACAATAAAGCTGTCGTATTTCTTCGACAATTTTTTAAGCTTGCCTATATTCACCGGCTTTTTGCTCCTTCTCGACTTTTCCAGACTTCTCGCAACGCCTAGATAAAACCTGTCCTTTGTTCTCTTTAATTCCACAACAAGCTTTTTCACGTTCCTGTTGGTCGGACCTGATGGATGGGGCATGTTTATTGCACCTTCTACATTAAGGGAAACCTAAGGTTTCCCTTATAACACGCAAAGAACCAAAGGTTCTTTGGTGCACCAGAAAGCTTTGCTTTCTGTGTGTCTAGACTTAATCCTTTCCTAAAATTTTTGCTTAAACTTCTTTTTTAAAGAAGCATAAATGCGGGGGAAGGGATATTCCCAAACCTTCCCTTTTGATCAAACTTTTTGGAAAAGTTTGTTTTGAACCCTCGTAGCGACTAACGCACAGGATTGCTCAAGTATCGTCATCTTCTGAAATCCGAACTTAAGATTTTCTTAAGTATGGCTCGATTAAAGTTTTCTTCAATCGTCCTGCCCCTTTGACCATGCTTGGGTACCCCCGCAATACGTCTGGCATGGTTTAATTTTGTTTTTCTCTATTAAAACCTATTGCAGGAGCAGACTTATTTTACGGTCTTCTTGAATTCCGATACGAATTCCTCACTACGCTCTTCCAATACATCCAGTGCGGACTGTACAACGTCTTTTGCCGACAGTCCTGAAACGCTTTCGATGTCAAATATAAAACCCGTGTCGTCGGCAGAGACAGACGCGTTGCTTACTTCTACGCAGCGCATGCACAGCGTGCAGTTTAATTCATTAGCCACGCGCACCCTTCCGTCTTTTTTCTCAAAAACATTGACAGGGCACACATGGTAGGCTTTGGCGTTGTCTTCGTCAGGCTTCAGCTTGACGATGGGTCTGTACCTGTAGCCAACATTCGCGGCCTGCCACTTGATGTGATCGATGCCGACACCGAGCTGCGCAACGGCCTCTAGCTTTAACCTCTGGTTTTCAAGCAGATCGACGATGGGTATATTTGGGTCGGTTGTCTTGACGTCGTCTGCTGATGATTTTATGTCGCCTGCTTTGACGATGCAAGGGCCCTGCTTTTCAAGCACAAGCACGACCTCGCAGCGGCTGCAGCCTTTGCCGCCGCACTTGCAGTCTTCCTTCGTGTTATATAAATCTTTGTCAAAGGTAAGCGGTATAAGCCCGAGCCTGTGGGCAACGACCTCGTCAAAAAGTGCCGATGAATTTTCCTCAAAAATCACGTTTTCAACGGCCATCACAGGAACCTCGTTCTTCATAGTCCTTCGGAGCGCATTTGCAAACGCCACGCTGCTGTCCTCGAGCAGGAATTTTATCCGGTTCTCTGATTTTTCCAGTATGTGAATTTTCATAAGGATCATCCAAAATTAATCTAAAATATAAGCCATTAATGTAAAAAGCTTTTCTTTGCCCGATTCACTATGCTCAGCCATTTCACGGTGGTATTCTCTTTTTATTTCTCTTACAGATTTTTCATTTATCATAATCACACCCTTCTTCCACGCCGTCCGCCTTTCTTGCGCATCGAGTCGTGCGGTATCGGGGTTATGTCTTCTATCTGGCCGATGCGGAAGCCTGACCTGGCAAGGGCTCTTATAGCCGGCTGGGCGCCCTGGCCCGGGATGCGGGATTTGTTGCCGCCAGGCGCGCGGATCTTTATGTGCAGGTTCGTTATGCCCGCCGCCACGGCCTTTTCAGCGGCCTTTTTCGCGGCGCGCATAGCCGTGAAAGGCTTCCCCTTGTTCATATCGCGGTCGGTAACCATTCCGCCTGTTGCAAACGCTATCGTCTCCGCGCCGGTCAGGTCGGTAATATGGATTATAGTATTGTTCATCGACGAATACACGTGTGCTATTCCCCATCTCTCTCGCGACATGATTATGACCTCATTAGTTTCCTACTATGATAATTAATCCAAAATGAATGATATTCCACTTGCAGACAATCCATCAAACCTTCAAATATAGGTGTCCCTTCGTAGTATGGTTGGCTTTTTTCATGCAACCTCTTTTCAATCCTTTTTATTGCTCCATTTTTAGCTACAGTATGCTGATCTCTCTTCATTCTGTGATAAACTAATGGCATAAATGTTACTTTCAAATATCCGCCACCAGTTCTTGTACTGCTATCCATAATTAAACACTTCATCATACACATATTTTATAATAAATCATAATTATTTCCCTTCTTTATCAGCCCTAGCTGATCTTTCTGATTCTGCTATTTTTATGGCCAGCTCGTGCCTCAGCGATATCGATTCCTCTTCGCCACGGTTGACGATGTAGCTCGGCCACGTGATCTTTCTCTCGCCTATCAGAACATGGCCGTGGACTATAAGCTGACGAGCATGACGAGGCGTGTGGGCGATGCCCTTTTTGTAGACAACGGTCTGCAGGCGCCTGGAAAGAATGTTTTCAAGCCTTACGCCCAAGACGTCGTCCAGCTTCGAGCACGATATGCCCATCCTGTTCAGCTTTTCAAAGAGCTCCTTCTCCTGCCTCTCGTTCTTTTTTGCAAGAAGTTCCCGTGCACGCCGGCGGAAATTTCTAAGAATGCTCTCCGCGCGCCAGATTTCGTGCTTTCTCCTAAGGCCGAACTCGTCCAGTATTTTCTTTTCTGACTCGATCCTTGTTTTGTTCCAAGGCCTGAGCGGGCTATCGTACTTCTTTCTCTGTTTTTTTGGATGACCCATTAATGTCACTTCTTTTCAGGTTTGGCGACAGCCTTTGCGGCCTGCTGTACCCTTTTCTTTGAAACGCCTACGCTCTTCGAGGTTCGGAACGAAGACCGCGTTCTCTGGCCGCGCACCGGCTGTCCCAGTTCGTGGCGTACACCCTTGTACGAATGCACTTTCTTCATCATGTTTATGTCATCGCGCTTCTTCAGGCTGAGCTCTGCCATGGTCAGGTGAATGTCTTTCCCTGTTTCCATGTCCTTTCTCCTGTTCAGCATCCACGATGGTAGTTGTGGCTGTGTTATAAACCTTTCGAGATCCTTCAGGTCGGAATCGGCGAGCGCACCTATTTTTTTGTTTCGGTCGATGCCCGTCGCTGTGCAGACCGCGCGCGAAAACACGAAACCAACGCCTTTCACCTTCCTGAGCGCGCGCCAGACAGCCAGGTTGCCGTCCACGTCTGTAGCAAGCACTCTTACGATCCTCCTTATATCTGTTTTTGTTTCCGCCATAAGTATTCACCAGATTAATGTGAACCAAATAAAGAATCGGTATACAAATTATTTGGTTCACAGTACTGTGCACAAGGAAGTATATACCTTTTATTTCCTTGTAGCACATTAACTCTATTATAGCAAACAAGATTTACTTGCTTCACAATAGATGAAAATAAAAGAATATAAACAGAATTCACCATCAATAAATAAATAATTATAGCGTGTTTCTATGAAAGTCATGGACATTATGACGAAAAGGCCGATAACGGTCAGGAAGGACGACAAGCTTGGAAAACTTGTCGGGATACTTGCCGATAACAGCATTACAGGATGCCCCGTAGTAGACGACAAGAAAAATATTATTGGCGTCGTCGGCCAGACGGATATACTGAAATTCATCGACATTTACAGCAAAGTCAACAGAGGGGAGAATTTTGCATCTTTTATATCGAAATTTGTAAAGACAAAAGAGGCCGACTTTGGAAAACTAAAATCAGCCAGCGTTTCTGAATTTTTCCGGAAAGGCGCAATAACCATAGATTACGACGGCGATGTATACGACGCCGCGCGTGTAATGAATGAAAACAGCATAGACAGGCTTCCAGTTGTCAAAGGCAAGAAGCTTGTAGGCATCATCACAAAAAGCGACATAATAAGGCTTCTGAAGAAAGCTTAATTTCTGGCCTGTTTATTGACTTTCCATCTTTCTGACCCATCCCACAGCCCTCGGGTCTCTGCGCAGCTTCGTCATGTTTCTCTCACACTTGTGCGAGTCAAATCTAAGTATCTTGCCGTCGTTGCGTACGAGCATAATGCCCGTTCCCGTCTCTATATTCTGGCTGCAAAAGGAGCATTTTGCCATGTTAGACACCTTTTTCAATTCTACCTAAGACATCTTTTTTGTAGATTTCGTATTCTTGTATCTCAAATAGGTTGCTGCTACCGAGCTGTTGCGTTTCTGGTACAAAATAGCCACACCTGTCTAGCACCCTTAATTCTCTCATATTCTCAATGCGTCTGAAATATGACAAGTCAAAAATCACTGTTTTGTCACTTGTTGATATGGTTTGTTCTTCTGTTTTTCTTTCCCAAGTCAGTCTGATCAATTCACGGTCCAGCACAGGATTTATGTAAATAACTTTCAATCTTATCGCCTGCCGTACGTCCCAGACATCTCCATTTCTGTCTCGCGGAGCATAAGAACGTCGCCCAGGCGGATCGGGCCGACGACGTTTCTTGTGAGTATCTTTCCCCTGTCGTGGCCATCGGTAACGCGGCACTTCACCTTTGTCACGCCATTAACGCCCTGCCTTTCCATGATTGCAATAATCTCGGCAGGAATTGAGTCTTCTGGCATGTTAATCACATCGCGGCATTGCCCCACATTTCTTCTTGCTTTTTCCTATACTCTTCCAGCTTTTCTGCATAAAGCTCGCTAGCTTTGTAGTGTAGTGATACTGTTATATTTTCAGTTTCCCTCTTTAAGCTAGCTTCTGAATTAGTCCCCATGATATCTATTCTGCAAGACGGATAAAATGCTTCAACAACAGTTTTAACGTAACGAAGACATTCCGCCGAAACCAACATGTCTTTAACGTCATCGACTAAAACCATAGAGTCCGCAACACTTTCATCATTCGGATTTATTGCCTTTAAAATATGATAAAATGTGGACATCTTATCTTCTCTTATTTCTTTTCATCAGCTTAATTCCTGAAACTTCTTCTTGGCGTCGCCGAGTTCTGTTATCGCGATAGAAGCCGTTGAGACGTCCATGCCCGCGGCACGGCCGAGCTCTGATTTGCTCGGCACCTTGAGCAGCACGATCTTTTTTTCGTCGCAAAGCGGCGCTAAGTGCATCACTATCTCGGGCGGGTCGGTGTCTTCGGCAAGTACAACCGCCTTGGCAACGCTGCGCTCGACGGCCTTTGTCGTTTCATTTACACCCTTTTTTATCTTGCCCGTTTCCCTGGCTATCTCTATCATTTCTAGAATATCTTCCGCCTTTGAAATTTTTGCCATGGGTTTACACCTGCTTTTGGCATTGTCAGCTTAACGACTGTTGTCTGTTAACAACAGTCTTTTCTGGGTGGTTAGTAACTACTAACCACCCTTAAGCTGACAATGCTCATGCTTTTCTCTCTATTTAAACTTCATGAACCTTTTTAAATGTTTGATAAGCTAATATGGTGAATGAATATTGCCCGGAACAGTGATTTTTATGACCGATATGATACAGTACCCAGAAAGTAAGTTCATACGTGTAAAATGCAAGAAGTGCAAGAATGAGCAGATAATATTCAACAAGGCGTCTATGCGTGTTCAGTGCCTCGTGTGCAACGCCGTGCTTGCAGAGCCGACGGGCGGCACGGCGATAATAAATACAGGCATCGTAGACGTTCTGGACAGCTAGAAACAAAGTAACGATTATTTTCTAGGCAGAATATCACAACGTACCCCTGTTTTACTGTAAACATCTAATTAAAATATTCGTCTAGGCCATTTTGTATGTTTATCCAATATTTCATTCCATCCTCTGCAACCGTTCTGATTTCACCTGTATCGCCAAAATCTCTGTACTCAATATTTCCAAGTCTACCTTGAAATGAAGGGTAATCATTTACAAATTTCTGAAACGCTGCTTTAAATTTTTCTGGTAAATCGTCTACACTTTTAACTGATATCATTTTTTTAGAAATGGCTATTTCCATCGTTTCAATAGTTTGATTAAAGTATTTAAAAGTACGAATAGATGAGCAAATCAGAGGTAATTTATATCGTAAAAAAGCGCGGTTTGCCAAGTGTGGGCGAGCTTGTCATATGCACCATTACAAAAATTAATCCTAATTCGGCGTTCGCCAGTCTTGACGAATACAACAAAGAGGGAATGATACATATAACCGAGGTGAGCTCGGGATGGGTGCGCGATATAAGGCAGTTCCTAAAGACAGACCAGACGGGCGTTGCAAAGGTTCTTAGGGTAGAAAGAGACAGCATATCGTTGTCGATCAAGCGCGTGGACAAAAAGCAAGAGAACGACAAGATGAAGGAATACAAGCTTAACCAGCGCGCAGAGAAAATGCTGGAGATAGCAGCAAAAAAGCTAGGAAAAACGCTGGACCAGGCTTACGAAGAAGTCGGCTTTTTGCTGCAGGAAAAATTCGGCACCATGTACGACGGCTTCAAGGCCTCCATAGAAAACAGCCAGATACTGAAGGCGCGTGGCGCTCCCGATAAATGGATCGACGCAATAAGGGAGGTCGCAGAAAAAAGCATAGAGCAGAAAGAATTTATTTTCAGGGCGAGCGTGCAGATCAAGACATATAAACCGGATGGTATAAGTATAATAAAAGGAATACTGGGCGGCATCAAGAAGTCAGGGATGGACGTTCATTATATCACCGCGCCAACTTACATGGTCAAGCTCAAAACAAAGAATGCAAAAAAAGGGCGGCACAAGCTCACAGAGGTTCTTGACGGCGCGATTTCAGCGAACAAGGGCGTTGCAGAAATAAAATACGAGATGCTAAAATCTTAGTTACTAGGATGATAGAACCCATCTGCCTCAGTTGATGGATGAATCGAGTCATACGAAAACATGAGTGCAAAAAGCGGATTTAATGAGCAGTTTTGGTGTGTTGACAGTGATGATTAAAAGATGTCCGGCGTGCGGATACACGCTTGAAGATACTTGCAAAAAGTGCGGCTTAAAAACAAAGGGCGTGCACCCGCCAAGGTTTTCAATAACAGATAAATACGTAAAATACAGAATAATAGCAGGCAAGAAATAATAATTTACAATAATTTATAATAAAGGGAAGAAACAGAGTCTTGTGAATTCTTTTGGGGTTCACCAAGCGATTTTCTTTAAAAAGAAAATCGAGTAAGAAAGGGAAAGATAGAACGGTAAGAAAACCGTAGGTTGTCTTGCGTATGGAAACACAGGTCAGCGTACTTGAAAAGGTAAAACTCAAAAACCCTGTTCTTGTCGAAGGACTGCCGGGAATAGGCAACGTCGGAAGGGTGGCCGCCAGCTATCTTGCCAGCGAGCTGAAGATGAAAAAGTTCGCGGAGCTTTTTTCCCCGCATTTCCTGCCGCTCGTTTTGCTGCAAAATGACTCGGTCGCGTACCTGCTTAAGTGCGAATTCTACTGCTACAAATCGAAAAAGCGCGATATTATTGTCCTGACGGGCGACACGCAGAGCATCTCGCCCGAAGGTCACTACGACGTCTGCGAGAAGATACTCCAGTTTGCCGAAAAGATGGGCGTGAAGGAAATGATAACGCTCGGCGGCTTTGCGGAGGGACGGGAGGTCGCAGAACCCAGGATAATAGGGGCCGTCAGCGAGAAAAGTCTGCTCAAAAAATACGCAAAGTACAACATCGACTTCGGGAAAGACCATCCTATAGGAACTATCGTGGGCGCGTCAGGCATTTTGCTCGGGCTTGGCAAGAGCTACGGCGTCAAGGGACTGTGCCTGATGGGCGAGACATTCGGGCTGCCCGTCATGACAGACCCCAAGGCCGCGGACCGGCTTCTGCACGTGCTCATAAAAATACTGGGCGTAAAGCTCGACCTGACAAAGTTCGAGAATACAATAAAGGAGATGGAAGAGCACATACAGAAGACAGACACGATACACAAGAAAATGATTGAGGAGCTGTCAAAGCCGAAGAAAGGCGAAGATATAAAGTATATAGGATAAGCCTTTTAAAGTTTGACTCTTAATGAATTAATCTGATCGGCTTTCTTTGCTGTTGCGGTGCATACTGATGTTTTTCTACGAAGATTTAACACGGTTTGAAAAGACCAGAATAATTTCTGCGCGAGCCCTGCAGATATCGATGGGCGCGCCCGTTCTTATCAAAACAGACCTGCACGACCCAAAGGGCATTGCCCGTTTAGAATTTGAAAAAAGCGTCCTTCCGATAACCGTCAAGAGGGAGATGCCAAAGAAACTTCATTAAATCTTCTTTGGGAAAGAAGATTGACACTAACTCTATGCGTATTTAAAATTTATCTATAAGTAAGAGAAAAATAGAGTTGAAACTTAACGTGCCAAAAAAATTGCTTATACCTAGAGAGAAATACCTGACAGCAGGCGTACACATAGGAATGACTTCGAATACCGCTGACATGAAGAGGTTTATCTACAAAGTCAGGTCTAACGGTCTGGCGGTCATGAACGTAGGCATGCTGGACAAGAGGATTGAGTATACCGCAAATTTTCTTGCCGCAAAAAAGAGCATCCTGGTTGTTTCGAGAAAGGAAAACGGTCACGAGCCTGGCCAGAAATTTGCCGAGGTTATTGGCGGGCGCGCAATAATCAAGAGGTTCATGCCCGGCTCTCTGACAAATCCAACGTTCCGCGATTTCTTCGAGCCCGATGTCATTATTGTCACAGACCCTGCCGTTGACCGACAGTCCATCAAGGAAGCGATACAGATGCGCATACCAATAATAGGGCTGGCAGACACGTTCAACGAGACGTCTTACCTTGACATCATTCTGCCGTGTAACAACAAGGGAAAGAAGAGCCTGGCGCTCATATTCTGGCTCCTGGCAAAGCTCATAAAGGAAAAACACGGTGAGGAATTCACCCTGCAGCCGGAAGATTTCGGGTACGCTTAATTCTATTTAACCAAGCACAGCTACGAGCCATGACGAATACACCTAGTTTTATGCAGGATTTATAAGGTTTTATAATATATCATAATTATGACTCAAGTTCACAGTTATACATTAGAGGATTTTACAAAAATACTTTCCAATTATAATTCGGGAAAATACAAGAATTTCAAGCCATTCAAGTTAGGGGCTGTTCAAACAAATTTACTTCTCACAACAACCAAGGGTAAATTTGTTTTCAGATACTATGAAAGCAGACCAAAAAAGTACGCACTATTTGAAGCAACCATTTTGCAATATTTGAATAAACGCTCTTATCCTTGTCCAGCACCGATCAGAAATATTCGTGGTGGATTTATCGGAACGTATAAAAATAAACCATTCGCTCTCTTTAAGTTTATGGACGATAAGCATAAGAAAAATTCAGATTCCAAACAAATTGCAAAGGCAATAGGCAAACTCCATAGAATTACTATTGGATATAAGCCAAAATACTACGAAGCTCGTGATACGTATGACCCAAAATCTTGTTTGAAAAATGCGATAACAAACTCAAAGAAAATTAAATCAAAGTCTGAGGCCAAAGAAAGATTAGAGTGGTTGAAAGTAGAATTGGGAAAATTAAGGCTGTCAAACAACTTACCAAAGGGAGTTTGCCATTGCGATACACACCCTTCTAATTTTCTGTATAAGAACGATAAACTTGCTGCTGTATTGGATTTTGACGATGCCAGCTATATTTATCTTTTGTACGACGTTGCCAATATGATTTATTTTTGGGCTTGGCCTGACAAAAAGAATCTCAACTTCGATAAAGCAAAAGAGATTTTGGTAAAGTATGGTAAATATAGAAAACTAACTGAGGCGGAAAAGGAACATCTCTACGACCTCTTGAAGATGGTAATTTTCATGAGCATTGGGTGGTTTATCCATGCCGACGACTACGGCAACGAGAAAAGGAAAATCGAATACATTAACTCAATTGGACGGAAAGAATTTTACAGTAAAATGTTCAGTTAGTTGAACTTGAATAAAGCAACTCAATCATAAGCCTCTTACATCCGTCCTGCACAGAACCAATTGCATGCAAACAGCTACAACAACGCCCCTTCCAGATACATCGTCATCTCTTTCTGAAGCTTTTTTTGTTTCCGGAATTTGTAGCCAATGTAAGCAAAGCCCAATAATGCTAGAACGATCAATGAAATAGCAAGTACGTCTATCGTAGTTATCGTTGTTTGCGCAGCAGACGTTGTGGTTACGGCTTCTGAAACTGCAGCTTGCGATGTCAATTCTTTGCTTGCCGACATTGCGGATTCAGATGCTGTGCCAAAAGTTCCATAGCTAAACACCCGTAAAAAGCCTGTGAACATAAGCACAGCAGAGACCGCAAAAACGACAACCCATGAATAGTACGCTGGCTTGAACAGCTTTTCGCCTTTTTCTGTTAATGTATAGTAGACCCATTTGTTTGTGCTCTCCTTTTTCCTGATGAGCCCGGAATTTTCCAGGATGTTGAGGTGCTCTGTTACCGTCGTGACGTGCTTGCTGAGCAGCTTAGAGAGCTCGCTGGCTGTGTAAGGACGCTTCATAAGAAACTTGATTATGTCCTGCCTCGTGTCCGTGCTCAGTGCCTTGAGCATTGTTCTGTCTAATACTTCTGCCA
Source organism: uncultured archaeon (assembly GCA_964373255.1). Lineage (GTDB taxonomy): Archaea > Aenigmatarchaeota > Aenigmatarchaeia > GW2011-AR5 > GW2011-AR5 > JACPVU01. The sequence goes on along the minus strand of CAYJTG010000006.1, from coordinate 49,015 downwards.
TATCCAATCCCTTTTCTTTGGAAGAAAAGGTCTTGGAGAACCCCAAAAGAACTGAAGTTCTTCCAGACCTTCCAATCAATTATTATAATTATTTCTTGATTAACCCTATGATAGAAGAAGTATTTTAAAGGTTGTCATGTGTTAGGGCAAAAGACCTAAATTCTTTTTTTATTGTAGATTGTAATCTTATAAACATCTTCGGGCTAAAGCCCGAAGTATTCTCGCAAAGAGCGAAGCTCTTTGGAGTCTTGAAGAACTTTGTTCTTCAAAGATTCGCATGAATTTAGAAGTAATATGAACGACCAAGTGGTTAGACGCACGAATAGCGAAAAAATTAGAAGCCTCTGTTTATATTTGTCATGTCTTTTACAACAATCTTGCACGGGGTCGGCAGCTTGTAGGAAGCCTGTTTCAGGGCATTCTTGACGACCGCGACATTGGGAGAATTTGTTCTGACCTCTATAACTTCCTGGCCTGCGTAAACGCGTGCGGCCGTGCTTATGGGAGCGCCAAACGACTGCCTCATGCCTGTCTGGAACCTGTCGGCGCCGGCGCCCGTTGCCAGAACGTTCTCACGAAGTACTTGGTGCGGGTAGACACGAACCTTCAAAAAAAAGCCTGTACCTTTGCCCAGGGACTTTTCAATCAGTTGTATGGCCGAGACGCGCGCGGCCTCCAGTGCGTTGTGCCTTATCTGGACGTTGCGTTCGGCTACAAGAAAGAGCTTCTTTTCATAGTCTCCTTTTGTGCCCATCTCGAACTCTGTTATCTTGGGTTTCGGCACGCCCTTGACGTAGCCCTTCTTCGGCACGCGCACGCTCTGCCGTGTATTCGGGCGCTGGAACTTCCTGTAGCATCTTGCCGGTCGGAGGGACATAAATAATCACCATTAATCCTTTCCTGCAAGGATTTCATTTTCTTCCTTTAATTACTGGACAATGTTCTTAAACCTTAGAATCCCTTCTTTCCGCTCGCGAGTTTCATAAGTATTGGCGTTATGATTATTGTTACAATGACAGACGCGACGGCTATTGTGTATATGCTGCTTGTTACTATTCCTGCCGCAAGGGCTATCTGGGAAATGACGATGGCAAATTCTCCACGCGGTATCATGCCTATGCCTATGAGAAGCTGCTCGCGCGTCCCTAATTTGTAAAACCTGCCCATGTAGCCCGCGCCTATCAGCTTTGCAAGGGAGCCAAAAACAACCAGCAGCACAATCACATGCCAGCCGCTGTACAGCGCGTTCAGGTCAAACAGGACAGCGGAGTACGCGAAAAATATAGGTATGAAGAATCCGTGGCCGATTATCTTGGTCTTTGGCAATATTATATTTTCTGTGAGCTGGGACTTGCTCATGGCCATGCCCGCCAGAAATGCGCCGGTTACGCCTGCTATGCCAACCTGCTCGCTCAAGAATGCGACGACGAAGACGATTACGAGCGGTATTGCAACCAGCATTTGCTCGTCAACCATCATCCTGAAGAACGACAGAAAATTGCTCACGGCCCGCGCGCCTATAGTAGTGATAACAACAAAGAAGCCGAGAACAACAAAGAACAGCGCAGCCACTGTCCAGATCTGCACCGTACCGTAGGCAGAATACGTCGTGAGCAGGGAGAGCGCGAGTATGGCGATAACCTTGTCGGCCATGTCAATAGAGAGCGATATTTCGTACACCCTTGTTTTTATCTCACCAACATTTGCAAGTGCCCTCAGTGTTATGGGTGTGCTTGTCGAAAGCAGCGCTACACCCAGAAAAATAGCCGCGTTAATGTCATTGAAAGCCGCAAACCCAACGGACGTTCCGGCAATAAAGGAAAGCGCGGCCGCCACCAGCGCCAGAACGCTGCCCTTGTACGCGTCCTTCTTTACGTCATCAAACCTTGTATTGAGGCCTATTATGAACAGCAAAAACAGGACGCCAAGCGTTGCTATCTGTTCAAGAAAAGCGTTTGGTTTTATGATGCCAAGGAGCGGCCCGAACAGCAGGCCCGCCAGCACTTCCCCGATGAGCGCCGACACACCGAGCCTCTCGGCTACCTCTCCAAATATTTTTGCAGCCAGGAGAATCAGGGCTATGTAGAGCAGTATTGTTATTTCGAATACCATAAATATCAGCTGTTTCTATTATAAAATAATGGGATATAAAGATTTGTAGCGCTGGGAGGGAGATTTGAACTCCCGCTCCTCCGAAGAGGAACAAGCTAACAGTTTTCTTGATTAATCTTCTTTTTAAAAGAAGATTATTCCAGGCTTGCGCGTTTACCAAGTTCTGCCATCCCAGCATAATCAAAAGAACTTGTTGGCAGGACATTAAAAAGATTGTTTTATTCCCATTCTGTTGTGCCACCGGGCTTGTCAGAAACGTCGAAAACAGTTATTCCGGAATCCCTGCCAAGCGCTGTGCCAAGTTTCTTTACTATGTCTTCATAGCATTCCCAAGAAAATTCTTCAGGCTTCTTCAGAGGCCTTAGTGTCCTGAAGTCCTGAGAATTTACGTCCCTGATCACACTTATCCATGCGCCACGCCCTCCGAATGTTATAACCGGCGTCTGTGATGATGCGACGCCGTAGTGTTTCATTTCAGTCTCAACAACATCTGTGACGTCCCGAAGTCGGTCGAGATTTTCCCTTTCAAGATGATAGTTATTCTTGACATTTATACGAGGCAAACACGTTTCCGGGAGGTATAAAACCCGCGAAATATCAAGGTCTTCTATCATCTGTTTTGCGGCACCTCTGACATTTCCCCAGTCCCTTTCGCCCGCGAGCAGGACGGCGTGCTCGAATGCACGTTCATCGCCTTTCAGGCCTACGCCTTTTCTTGGAAGAACAAAACACCCAAGATTGTACTGGCGTGCTATATCGGATACGTGTGCCGACAACGATGGTTCCGGCTCATAGTATCCTGTGACAAATCTTACATACAAGCCAGGCCCTGGAAATGGCTGGCGCTCTGCGATCTCGTTTGGTATGCCGAGTTCTCTGGCAACCAGCCTTACGCGGTCTTTCGTGAGGTCCGCGAGCGGCAGCACCGTCTGACCTTTCCATATATTTTCTGCGCCAACATTATGGTGGGTCTTTATCCTATCCACGGTCTTTGTATCCCTGGATTTATTCTTGCCTGCTTCTCTTCCTGTTTCCCTCAGATCGGTGGCTATCGTGCCTTGAATAAGAACAACATCTTTCAGACCAACCCCTTTTTCAATTTCTTTCCGTGTTTCCGCGTACAATTCCTGGAATTTCTTCCTTTTTTGTTCTGGATCGTCAATTCCACAAAGCCGATCAATAAAATTGGCGCTGGCGTCGTGAATGTAAATATCGGTTTTTAGCAGCCGCCCAAGATATTCTGAAACCTGCTGCGCCTCTCCTTTTCTGCCATTCCCCATTTCAAGATAAACCGGCTTTATTTTAAGGCCCGCCATCATTGCCAGATACGCAGCAACGGAAGAATCCACGCCGCCGCTTGCGTATACCAGAGCTATTTTGTTGCCCACATTTTTCTTCAGTTCTCTAATAGCTTCATCGATGAATCTGCCCGCATCAAATCCGTCTCTTTGTCTTTCTTGCGGGCTGCACCCGCATACCAACTCGGCAAAATTCCTCAGCACTTTTGTTCCATGTTCTGTATGCGTTACCTCGGGATGAAACTGTACGCCGCGATATTTGCCATCACTGCTTCTTATTGCAGCCGGAACGCCTTTTTCTGTGTAGCCCAAGACCGTAAAGTTGCCATCTGGTGTTATTGAGTCGCCATGATTCATCCACACAATTTCTTCCTTCGGCAACCCGTAGAAAAGCTGGTCTTCCTCTATGATACGAAGCAGTGTCTCGCCGTACTCGCGAGTTTTCCTATGGATGTAAGACCCCAGATGTTTGCCAAGAAGTTGCATGCCATAGCAGATTCCGAGAACATTTATACCAGAAGAAAAAATTTCAGGGTCGTATCTGAAGCTGTCGGGGTCCGTCACGCTTTTCGGCCCGCCTGAAAGTATTATGCCGGCCGCGTCACGCATGTCTGATATTTTTGTGTCGCTGTCGGCGTATGCAACGTCAAACCCCATTTCTTCAAGCCTGTTGCATATGAGGTCGGTGTGCTGTCCACCGAATTCGAGAACGTAGATATAACCCATTAAAATCAATTATCAGAAAAATATAAAAATTAGTACTTCTCCGCTTCGTCGATGAGCATGTTTGGAATATCGCCTTCAAGGATACCGTATCGAAGGCGGCATTTTTTGCACGCCAGGCTTTTTCTCTGCTTCTCGTACAGCAGATCGCCCTTGCACTTCGGGCACGCGAGAATATCGAGGAGTTCTTTGGAAAGCATAGAATTTATTTGGAGGAAAAGCTTTAATGTCTGAAATGACGTTCTTCTTCCGGAAGATATATCAGGGTGACGCCTTTTTTGTTGGCAGCCTCTATGACCTCGTTCATGTGCTCGCCACCGCGTGGAGCTACTATGCACTTCACTCCAGCGTCTGCCGCCGCTTCAAGTCCGTCCGGGACCGGGAAGAAGCCATCTGTTGCCATTGATGAACCCTCAAGATTAAATGTGTATTCTCGTACGTTTCTGTCCAACTTTTTACTTTCGGCTTCTGCACGTTCATCCAAATCCTTATTGTACGCTATACAGAGCTTTATTGTTTTTACTCTTGATGGCTGTCCTGCACCAACGCCAACTAACCTGTTATCATTAACAAATGTTGCAGAGTTCGAAAGAACACTCATATCTATGTATAATGCAGTTAAGGCGTCTTTCATTTCTTTTTCTGTCGGCTTTCTCTCGGAAACAACGTACTGTAAAAGACCTTCGCTTGATCTTATTGCTGTTAAATGTGGATCATACCGTATAGTTGCGCCACCTAACGTTTTTGCTTCTGGTACAAAATCATCGCCAATAAAGCGTGGAAGTTTTCTGTACTCTTGGATATCAAATTTCTCTACGCGTATGCTCTTGCTTCTCTTATTTTTTTCGCCTGTAAAGATATCCATTACACCTTCTTCATATTCAGGCGCTATAATGGCTTCTACAAATGTTGTTACCATTTCTTCTGCGAGATCCTTGTCAACGGAAAAATTTACTCCAACAACACCGCCAAATGACGATTCATAGTCATAGTCGCGTGCTGTTCTGTAAATTTCTATCCCCGGATTTACTACAGAAGCAGCGAAGCCACACGGATTTGTGTGCTTCATCACTACTGCTGTCCTGTTTTCAAAATATTTTATTATGGATAGTGCCCAAAATATATCTTCGTAATTTGTCTGCGACAAGCCCTGCTTTCCAACTTTGAGGTGTTGGAGGCTTCCTAACAATGTATATTTGTCATAAAGCGCTGCTGTTTCCCTGGGATTTGTTGCATATCTCAGGTCTTCCACTTTATGCTGTGGAATTATTGTTAGCTCTGTTGGATGATCTCCAACATTTTTTGTAGAATAAGGCGTTGACATAATTATCATTTCTGTCTTTCCATATAGGCTCGAAACTCTTCTTCTGTTCTGTAGCTATTTTTTACCGCTATGTTCCATTTCTGTTTTTCAACATCAAAAACAGCACCTGCTGTTGACACGACAAAACGATTATCAAGAAAATTGTACAATTGATCAGCTATTTCTTCTGGGCTCTCACCGTTTAGTGGAACATTTATAAGGCATTTTTCTATATCCGATGGAGATTCAAAAGACCAAGGTAATGCATTGTCATCTTTAGCTTGATAGGTTGAAAGAGCGACTGCACTATCATGACTTAGCATCTTAGTTTTGGATGACGCAGTCTTTAACACGCCACTTTTTGTTACAATTGAAAACAGTGCCCTGTCGTAAGGAAAGCTCACAAGGGCAATCCGAGGCGTGAATATTGGAGGGTCGTTTTCATAGCCCCATTCTTCCAATATATTTGTTGCATCGCCTCTTGTTTCAAAATCGTCATAAAAATTCATGATTTTTTTATCATCTATATAATTTGTATCTGTTTGAGCACCGTTTGTTGTAAATAGAAGGGCATCTTTTCTTTTTCTCATCGCATTGTAAAAAATGAGGTGCGATGACTTTTCCTGTTCTGCTGTAAGCTCGCCGCCTACAGGCTGAACTACAACACTGTCGAATAAATTCAAAAACCACCTTTTTTTGCTTCCCTCGCTTCTGCCAGAAATAGCATAAGCCGCAAACGGATTTCTGGAAGGCGTTAAACCTGCTACAACAATACGTCCATGATAAACCATGGTAGTTTTTTAAAATGAGTCTTTATAAATCATTGCACGTTTTCAAGTTATTTCGTGATTATTCTGTAATTTGCGTCAATTACATTCTTGGATATAATTTTCTGTCTATAATAACCCTGTCGGTCTTTGCCGCTAATCCTTTTCTTTTCATCATTTCTTCTGCATTCATGTCCGCTATCGCCAGTGCCACGAGCTCGCCTTTAAGCGTGAGTATAGCTACGAGCTCGCCTTTCTTTATCGATTTGCTTATTTTACAAATTCCTGTTGTATACACAGGCGAGCCGGCTGACACAGAGTATACGGCCGAATCCTTGATTATAATTTTACCGAGGTGCTCCACTGCAGATTCTACGGGAAGAATATAGTTGCGTATTTTCTCGCTTCCGTTTTCTTTCCAGTCGCTATGAGCATTTGCTAAATCGTGCATTCTTACCAGAAAACGCTCATCAAATATGCCCGCCTTTATGCGCCTCAATTCTTTCATGTGGGCGCCGCCGATTTCCTGGCCGATCTGGTGGCAGACAACGCGGACGTATGTTCCGGCCTGGCAATTTATTTTGAACAAGACATTTCTGTTGTCAATTTCTAAAATATCAAAAGAATAAACAATGCGCTCGCGCTCACGGCGGGCGACAGCCGAACGCACAGGTGGCGTCTGCCTTATTTTTCCGACGAACTTAGAAACCGCTTTTCTTAGTTCCGCCTCACCAACGTCCTTGTGAAGGTACATGACGCCGACGTACTCTTTGTCTTGCTTCTGCAGCGCTGGAATGACCTTGCAGGCATTCTCCAGCGTTACTGGCAAAACGCCTGAAACAGCCGGGTCTAATGTTCCGGCAGAACCCGTTTTGCTTAATCCCAATAACTTCTTGATCATACCTGCAACATCGTGCGTGGTCGGTCCGCACCATTTGTCGAGAATGATTACGCCGTTTTTTGTGAGGTCATCTACTGATCGTGCTCCAGGATATTCGCCGTATTCGCCTGCAATATCGTCGCTTCTGATGAGGAATTCTTCCATAGAATAAGATTGAAAAGAAAAGAATTAAACGTAAATCTTCATGAGCCTTCTTGTCAGGATCGCCACAGGTATCGAGACGATTATGTACCAGCCCAGCCACCCTAACGTATTACCTACAAATGGCAGCGATACCGGCAGCATTGCCACAACGGGCGCGAAGCTTATCTTTCCGTCCTGCTGCGTTATCTCAAACATAATATTCTCTATTTTCTTGGTGCACGATATGCAAGCGGCCTCGCCGTTTACTGCGATAGAATTTTCTGATTTAACAACACTGTAATCTACGCCCTGGAGTGTAAACTTTCCGGCATTATTTTCCAGCGTCACCAGCCTGTCGCCATATGCGTCAGAAAGCCAGGGCAGGAAAACAATGACTATTATGAACGATACGATCATTGGTTTCATCGTGAGCCGCATCAGCCTTCCGTTCTCGCGCATCGTCTCGGACATCAGCCTGTTGGCTTCATCCTTGTTTCCGGCTTTTTGCGCCTCACGCATCTGCTTGTTGAGCTCTTTTGTCTTTTCCTTCAGCTGTTTGGCTTCATTCTGTTTTATGAGAATCTTGTAAAAAATATTTATCAATATAAGTATACAGACAGAGAAAATCGTGACGGCAACAATCGGGGTATAGGCAAGAAGAAAGCCAAAAATGACATTCAGAACCATTACGATAACCTTTTGATCAATAAAAACATGATTTATCGCTATGAATTTAGTTTAATACTACGATCTTCAATTTATTCAGCAGCTTTTGCAGGCACCTGGGGTTTCTCTGTTACATTTTCCTGCTCCTTATCATGCTTTTCTGCAGCCTTTAGCTCGAACTTCTTGACCCTGAAGCCCTCGCCAATAGAATGCTTTTTGTTGCAGACCGTGCATTTGTAGCGGAAATCCACCCTGCGCGTTGGCTTTTCCCTTCCCTTGGGATTTTCCTTTGGGAAAGACCCGTATCCAGCCAGTTTCCTAAGAAAGCGGCGCTGGCTTTTTGTATCCTGCCTTCTGGGCTTTCTCTTTGCTTCTTCAACCGTGTGCATGGTATGTTTCCTGCAAAAGTTGCAGTACCTTCTCTGGGTTTTCGGGATAATCATAAATATGACCTACTATATAACAACGGCGGTTCCGCTTATATTGACCATCAGCATCCCGCCTATGGTTTCGTAATCGAGGTCTATACCAACCACGGCATTCGCCCCCAGTTTTTCCGCCATTTCAACCATTTCACTGATGGAAATCTCTCTCGCCTTTTTTAGTTCCTTTTCGTACTTTCCTACACGCCCGCCGACGATATCCCTGATTCCTGCCGATATATCTTTTATTATGTTTGCACCAACTATAGTTTCGCCTGTCACAAGTCCTAAATACTTCTTGATTTTTTTGCCTTCTACGCCTGGTGTTGTTGTAAGAATCATTACTATCACGTTTACGCCTTTACCTTTTCAACTACGCCCTCTTTAATGAGAAGCTCTTCCAGCTCTTTCGGAAGCTGCACCATTTCGTTTTCTGTGAGCTTATAGGTCTTCATGTCAGGCCCTACGAATTCAGGGAGCGTTTTTTTGACGCGGTATATAACCTTTTCCTCCGTCTGCGCAGGCTCTTTCTGGAGTTCTTCAAAGAACTTCTCCCTGAAGCTTTTTAAACTGTACACAAGTTCATAAAAAACCTTCTCCTCCTCTTTTGTTATGTTCTCCGGCGGGATGCCCGTCTTTATTGTGTCCAGGGCAGAAATGGCGATCTTGTGCTCCCGGAGCTCGAAGAAGCGCTTTATGGTATTTCTCACATTTTCCAGTTCAAGTATGTCCGACGACGTCTTTTCAGCGATCTTTTCTTTCCTGCGCAGGTAATCGCACAGCTGGTCAAGAAGGTCGTCAGGCAGCTTCTGCAGTTTTTTGTTGTCGCGCTCCACCCTTTCGAGTTCTCTTATTTTTTCAAACGTCAGCATGTGTTACACCAAACATTTCATTGATTGAAAAATTTATAAAGGACAAATGAATGTGGAGAAAATTCTACACGTCCTCTACGTTGTGCATCCTGCTTTTGTGAAGGCCGAGGGAGTGCGTGTTCTTGAATTCCTTGTTGCATACGCCGCACGAATAACCGCGGTAGGTTTTTTTCTGCCTGTGGCTGCTAATTTTCATTAGCCTGAACGGGTAAACGATCGGGTTTTTGATCGCAATTTTACTTGTGCCCTGCTTGCATATATTGTCAGGGCGACAAATATTGACCGTATCCATGTAAAACAGGTCTCCCTCAGGCGGGCAATTGGCCGGGTTGTAATTCTTTGTATTCCTCTGGCTCGACCTCAGGTGGCCGAGTATTATGTTTCTCGGCAGCGGCGGCCTGTTCTTTTCGTTCCACTCATAAATTTTCTGCTCTATCTCCTCCCACGGCCAGTTCGTCATGCGCAGAAAATTCACAAGCGTGAATATGCTTCGCTTTCTGCCGTCGGTTAATCCGGAAAGAATATTTTTTATGCACGGAGGAAAATATTCTTCAGAAATTTTCCCGTCCCACACAATCATTCTTTGCCCTTTTGGTTTTGGCGGCTCTTTTTTTATTGTTGCATACCAGTCCATAGCGTCAGTCACAAGGTCGACGGCCTCGTTTTCCTCGCCTCTCATAAACTCCTCAAATACGCCAGAATGGCTGATGACGTTTTCGGGTTTTGCCGATTCAGCCGAAAAATCCTTGAGCCGATTAAATTGTACAGGTACAGACACCAGCCACGCCTTTTCATTCAGCGAAAACGGCGCGCGGAACATGTGCCGGTTTCCCCAGTCTTTCTCGACGTCGACAAAGAAATAAGGGTTGAATTTCTCCGGGACCTCGTCGAGCATTTCTATAAGCTGCTTTGCGCCCCTCGACCGTATAAGATGGTCCATAAGGCTGGATTTTATTTTCTTTCTTATGAAACGGGCGGTTATCCTCGGAATATCGGGATACATCAGCTCTGTTTTCTTGTAGTCCACAGCTTTGGGAAACATAATCCACGGCAGGCATATGTGAAAGCCGCGCCTGCCCGAGAATTTTATCCCGTAGTTCTTTATCCCATATTTTTTCAGCAGGCTGCGTATCAGTTCTGCCGCGACCTTCGATTCCTCTAATCCTAATTTCGAGTCTATGTCGATTATCATGTCCCAGCCAGTCCGCAGCTTATCGTAGCCCTCTTTCTCATTTGTAAGCGCCATCGCATTGCTCCAGTGCTCGACAGATAAATGAAAAGAAGTAACGCCGTTGCGCACCATCTGTGTGATGTCAGAGGGATACTGCAGGATGTTGGGCCTTTTGTCGTATGCGCCGTTCCAGAAAGCGCCTGCTACCTCTCTTTTTTTGGAGTACTTCATCAGCTGTTCTACGACAAAATCGTTGGAATAGTAACTGTAAATCTGCTGGCGGTTCATGCCGTTGTTCACAATCCACACCCAAGTTTAATACGAGTGGAATGTTTATAAAATCGTAGAAATAATATGAAAAACAATTACTTCACAAGCAGCTTGGCCTGGTCTATTGAATATCTCCAGTCTTTTGGCAATTTTCCCGTACGTGCATAGTATTTTCCCATTCTGCGGATTTTAGATTCCAGAAGCTCCAAGCCGTGTATCGCTTTTGCATCCCCGTGATTCTGTGCAAGGTGTGCGTGAAGGTTTACAGACTTTTCCATGAGGCTGTACATATCATCTGGGACTTCCTTCTTTAAAATCTGGGAAGTTACCTTTGATACCCTTAAACTAAGCGCACGTACGTCCGGCACGCCGTATTGGTCACGCAGGGTGATGCCTATCTCTGCGTCGGTCTTGTTCTCCCTGGCGAGCTTCTTTATGAGCTCTTCCAGCTCTTCCCTGTCGTACAAGACCCACTGATGCCTGCGCCTTGGCGGCTTCGTGGAGCCGTGCTTGCCGTGCTTTCGCGAATATCGTCGTGCCATAATTATCAGCTATCCCTTCTTCTCGAACTTATTATATTTCTGGTCGTTGAATTTCATCTTTTCAAAGTATGCCTTTGGAATGTCGACCTTCAGTATGAGTGAAAGTATGATTAAGTATATAAAAACATCCACGAGTTCCTCCTTCATTGAAGCCATGTGCACTTCGTCTACTTCCCCGCTCAAATTTCTTTCTCTCAGTATCTTCTTCAGGAAGTTTGAAAACTCGCCTACCTCGCCGGCTAGTGCTATTGTGGCGTACTGAAGGCGGGCGAAAAACTTGTCGTCGTGGTCCTTCAGATCATCGAACCAGCCGTGCTTTTTGTCGAACTCTTCCTGGAATTTTACTATTTCTTCTAGTGTCGTCATAATTATCTTTCCACGTATCTGCCTCTCTTTTCTATCTTGGATAACGCTTTAATAACTTTGTCGCTCTGGTCGTAATCGCTTTTGTACGAGCCAAGAATTAGCCCCCACGCGTCATCGGCTATTTCAAAATGCGTCGATACAAGGACTTCTTTCAGCAGGTGCATGTCTGTGGCTTTGTCTTCTATGCGCTGGGAGAAAAAGCCGAGACCGAAGTCAATAAAATAGACTTTCCCTTCTACAAGGATCATGTTGCTTGTCGTGAGATCGCCGTGGATTATATTATAGCCGTGCAGTTTTGCGATACACGCACCGATATTTTTGGCGATTTCCCTGAAGTTATTTCTATCAAGAATGTCCTTTACTTTTTCCCCGTCGATAAACTCCATCTTTATTGTGAAATCTTCTTCTTCCAGTATTTGAGGCGTCATCACACCGGCCCTTCTTGCTTCCCGCAATAGTCTGGCTTCTGATCTTGTACGCCTTGTGCGCAGATTTGTGTCTATCTGTTCAGCACGGTAGCTTTTCTTTATACGATTTTTCACTACAATATTTTCGTCTTTCGATATCACGGCTTCTGCGCCCTGGTAGAGGAGTTGCATAAGAAGAAATAGTACGGATTCTTTTAATTTCTATTCTTCCCGCGCCGCTTTCATGACCTCAGGCTCTTCGGGCGCGAGCATCATCAAGAAATCGCCCGTGCCTATCTCTTCGCGGCCGCTTGTGTACGGGAGCATTTTCTCGACCTTCTTTCTGAAATCCTCGTCCTTGCTTGCTCTCGCGAGCAGCTTGTCGATCATGAACGGGAATCTTTTGCCAAGCCTCTGCAGCTTGTAGTTTGTCTTGATTTCGTGGCCTATCGTCTCCCACAATTCATCGTCGTATTTCTTCAGGAATCCCTCGGAAAAATCACCGTTCTTCAGTGCGTCTAACACCACTTTTGCCGCTATCCTTGCAGATATCATGGCGTTTCCTATGCCCTCGCCGCTCAGCGGGTCTATCAGAGATGCGGCATCACCTATGAGCAGAATACCATTGCCGTAGCATTTCCTGCGGTAGCTGGCTATGGGAAGATTCCAGGCCTTCACGTCCTCCAGAGGCTGTGCATCTTTGAACCGCTCGGCAAAGAGCGGGTTATGCCTTATTTCATGGAGCATGGCTTCCTTCAGGTTGACGCTCTTGTCCTTCATGTCTTTTACAATCATGCCCAGGCCTACGTTTGACTCGCCGTTAGGCAACGGGAATATCCAGAAATAGCCAGGGATAAGCGATTTTATCATGTGTATCTCTATGCGGTCCGTCATGCCCTTTACGCCCTTGTAGTACTGGCGCGTGGCCACGATGAAATGGTCGAGGGGGTTCTTGTTTAATCCTAACTTTGCAGCCACAACGCTGTTCGCGCCGTCAGCTGCTATCACAATCTTGGAATAAATCTTTTCCTCCTCGCCGTTTTCGTTTGTTCCGACAATGCCTTTTGTATAGCCATTCTCAATTATAACGTCCGTTACCGTCATCTGCTTAAACTCTGCCCACTTCTTTGCGCTATCAAACATAAAATTGTCAAAAACCATCCTTTTGTGCACATAGCCAGGTGAAGGCTTGTCACGGGTTTCAACGTCCAAATGGACCTGCGTTCCGTTTGGCGAGCTGAGCGTTATTCCGTATATAGGCTGGCCCGGCAGCTTTCTATAGTCCTCTTCGATGCCAAGCTCCCTCAATATGTTTGCCGCTTTACGGCCCTGGGCGTCGCCGCATATCTTGTCGCGTGGAAACAACTTTTTATCCACGACCAGAACCTTCTCTTTTCCCAACGCCTTTCCCAAATACATGGCAGCAGTCGAGCCGGACGGCCCGCTACCTATTATGATAACGTCGTAATTCATGCTCATTGTCTTTGGCGAAAATGCTTAAAAAGGTTAGTTAAGCGCGACAAAATTTTCGCACAACACGATCGAGATTATACGTATGATACTTCAAAGTACATTATTCCACAAAGTATAAATATAAATAAAGTATAGTTATACTTTAAAGTTGTGATTAGGATGCCAATTAGTTTATATGGAAAGAACGTTCATAAAAATCTTATCAATAAGGCATCAAAATATTTTTCTGACAAAGGGTATACCGTTGTGAAGGAAGCCATGATGGAAGGTAGAAACAGAATAGATCTATTGGCACTAAAAGGGTCCGAAAGGATAGGTGTAGAATGTCAATTAACAATTTCTTACAAAATTATAAAACAAAAATTCAAGAATTACAGGTCAAGCATTACGAAAATGATATTTATTATACCTGCTTATAGAGAGACCAAAACAAAAAGCGTAATAGACAGAATAGTAAGCGATGAAAAAATATCAAAGAATTTTTTTGAGATTTGGGCAGAAAATGTGGAAATTCAGACAACACTCAGAATTTCTAAAAGAACAAAAGATCTACTTGATTCTATAGGCAGCAAACCAGAATCTTATGATGATATAGTAAAGAAGTCTGTTGAATATTACAAAAAGAGAAAGGTGAAACCCAATGGTACGTCTAGATAGAATAACGATGCAGGGATTCAAGTCGTTTGCGAACAGGATTACGATTCCGTTTCCTTCCGGGTTCAATTGTGTGGCAGGTCCGAACGGATCCGGCAAGAGCAATATAATCGACGCACTCACATTCGTCCTTGGCACCAGTTCGGCAAGAACGATCAGGGCGCAGAAGCTGCAAAACCTATTGTTCAACGGCGCACGCACCCGTAAGCCGGCAGATTTCTGCGAGGTATCTCTGTACCTGGATAATTCTGACGGCAAAATACCCGGCGAGAAAGAGTTCAAGGTCACAAGAAAGATAACAAGGAGCGGGATCTCCATCTACAAGCTCAGCGGCAAGACCGTTACAAGGTCAAAGATTCTTGACATCCTTTCCTACGCAAACCTTTCCCCGGATGGCTACAACATAATAATGCAGGGCGACGTGACACGAATAATAGAAATGTCGTCGTCCGAGCGCAGGGGCATAATAGACGAGATTTCCGGAATACGTGAGTTCGACGAAAAGAAAGAAAAAGCCGTAAAGGAGCTCGACCAGGTCGATGCAAGAGTTCGGGAAAACATGATAATCGTGGCTGAAAAGCAGAGGCTTGTAACGAGGCTGAAACAGGAAAAAGAGAATGCAGAAAAATACCAGAGGTTCAATGCAGAGCTCAGGAAGTCGAAGGCCTCGCTCATAAAAAAGCGGCTTGACGAAGCGGAGGCAAGGCTGAAAGCGTTTGACAAGGACGTCACAGATGAGACAAAGAAATTTGACAGCCTGGAAAAGGAGTTCAAAAAAATAGAGGCAGACCTAGAAAAAAAAGAAGCGGCGCTAAAGAAAATGACGGATGACATACTTGCCAGGTCCAGAAATTATGATATACTGAGAACGATAGATTCTACGCAGACAGAGATTATACGAAAAAAGGACAAAATAGACCTAAACTCTCGCGAGCTCACAAGGCTGCGGAGTATAAGCGGCGCGAACGAGGTTGTCCAGCGCTTACTGGATCTTAACAAACCTGGCGTTTTTGGTACAGTTTCGAGTCTGATAGAGATTCCAAAAAGGTACGACATAGCTTTGGCCGTTGCACTGGGAAGGCACGCGAATGACATTGTCGTTGAAAATGACGATGTTGCCGCCGAGTGTATAAAATACCTCAAGGAGAAGAAGCTTGGCCGTGCGCGGTTCATACCACTTAACAAAATAAAGCCTAAAAAACGGAATGACTACAAGGGCAAGGAGAAGATAATAGGATACGCGATAGACCTCATAAAATTCAGCAAGAAATACGAGAAAGCACTACAGTACGTCCTTGGAAGTACAATAGTTGTTGACAACATCGATACCGCAAGAAAGATCGATGACTTTCGCATAGTCACGCTTGATGGCGACCTCATCGAGACGTCAGGTGCCATGATAGGCGGATTTTACAGGCACGTCCACCGCACAAGCCACGCAAACGAGATGAGAAAGATCGAGGGGGAAAATGAAAAGCTGCTCACAGAAATTGACAAGATGGAAAAAGAGCTCGAAAAATTAAAGAGTCAGGAGAAAGAGGAATCGGCGGATGTAATAAAGCTTCAAAAATCAAAACAAGAGGAAGATATTGCAGTCGAAGGTATGCGAAAGCGGCGCAAGGAGATCTACGAGGAGAGGCTTGTTCTACAGAACAGAATCAGCAAGAACAGGATAGAAAAAGCGCGGTCAGAAGCGAACATGGATAACCTGAAGATCGAACGCGAGGATTACAAGGACGTAACGGAATTCTACAATTTGTCTGAAAATGAACTGCAGGAGCGTGTGAGGGACGCCATCATCGAGATAAACAGGCTTGGCCCCGTCAACCTAAAAGCCATTGAGGAATTCGAAATAATGAATATCGAGTTCGAAGAATTAAAAAAGAAACTTGACAAACTGCTCGAGGAAAAGGAGGCTATCATGAACGTTGTTAAAGACGTGGAGCAGAGGCGCTATTCTAAATTCATGGAGACGTTTACAACCATATCGCTGAATTTTGCAAAGATATACTCCGATACGACAATGGGCGGTACAGGGCGGCTGAGGCTGGAAGAGGAGAACAACATCGACTCGGGCCTTGTCATAGAGGCAAGCCCTGTAGGCAAGAAAGTGCTCAACCTCGATGTGATGTCAGGCGGCGAGAAGACGTTGACGTCACTGGCGTTCTTGTTCGCGATCATGCAGCACAGCGCAGCGCCGTTCTACGTTCTGGACGAAGTAGACGCGGCACTGGACAAGGCTAACACGAACAAGATCGCAAACCTCATAAAGAACTATTCAAAGAGCGTCCAGTTTGTCGTAATCACGCACAACGACATAACAATCAGTCAGGCCGACAAAGTATTTGGCGTGAGCATGGAGGACGGCGTGTCAAAGGTCTTCGGCATCTCAATGCCGGCGGAGTGATATTATGAAAGTAATTTTATACATGGCCATGTCGGTCAACGGTATGATAGCAAGAGCGAATAATCAGGAAGACTTTCTTTCTGACGAAAACTGGTATGAATTCTGCAAGCTTGCCAAAAAGTCGGGGTGCTTTGTTATAGGAAGAAAAACATACGACGTTGTTAAGTATCTGTATAAAGACTATAATTTTGAAGATGTTAAAGCACATAAAATCGTTGTCACATCCAAGAAAAAATCAAAGATAGATAAAGAATATATCATAGCAAAATCACCAAAAGACGCTATAAAAAAGGCTTCTTTTACGGGATTCAAGAGCATGATACTTACGGGTGGCAGCACGCTGAACAGCGCATTCATGAAGGCGGGGCTGATCAATGAAATTATAATAAACATAGAACCAGCGGTTTTGGGTGATGGCATAAAATTATTTAGAGAAGATAAGTTCTACTCAAGGATGAAATTAGTTAAAATGAGAAAGCTGCCTTATGGCATAGTTCAGCTCCACTATAAAGTCAAAAAGAAGGTATGAATATGGAAGAAGATAAAAATCAAGAAGTCCAGAAGCCCGTCATCGACGAGAACAAGGTCATCCAGACGATCATACTCGGCTCGGACTGGCAAGAAGTTCTGACGACACTGGTCGGCGAGGAGGGAATGGACCCGCTGAACGTAGACCTGATAAAGCTGGCGGATACGTTCATGTCTTACTTGCAGAAGGTCGAGAAGTTTGACTTTCGTGTGCCTGCGCGGTTCGTACTGGTCGCCGCAATAATGCTCAGGATGAAGACAGAACTTATGCTTGAGGAAGAGGAGAAGAAGCAGCTGCGCGCGGGCGAGCAGATACCGCCGATAAATATTGATGACATCCCTGCCCTTGTGCCACCGCTCATAAGAATGCCGACAAAAAAAGTGACACTGGAGGATCTGATCGGTGCGCTCAACAAGGCTTTTGCATTCAAAGAAAGAAAAGAGACAAAAGTAGTGAGAATGCGAGGAGCCATAGAAAAGCTTATTGAGCCGGAAGAGAATATAGAAGCCCGCATAAAGAGCGTTTATGAAAAAATCGTGAAGCACAACACAATAACTTTTTCGCAGCTTGTGCCCTCATGGAAAAGGATGGATATCGTTGACACGTTTTTGCCGCTGCTTTACCTGTCACAGCGCAGCAAGATAACGTGCGAGCAGCAGGAGATGTTCCAAGATATTATAATAGTGCTGAGGGAAGAAAACAGCGCAGCACAACAAGAAGTTTAATAAAGAAAACTATTAGGAAGGGATCGATAATGAAAATCGACGAGAAAAAACTGGCGCTTCTGGAAGCGGTCCTGTTTACGACGGCCGATCCACTGCCGCTGGAAAAATTGTCAAAATACGTGCGCAGCAATAGGGAGAAAATGGAAGAAATGATAAAAATCCTGAAGGAAAAATATGCGAAGGAGGATTCTGGAATAGCACTTTCTGATATTGGAGGCTACCGCCTTGTCGTGAAGCCCGAGTTTCTTGAAGACGTAACTGACTTGACGCCGCATTCTGATTTGTCCCGCGGTTTGCTAAGGGTGTTGGCAATAATTGCATACCACGAGCCCATAAAACAGTCCGACATCGTTAAGGTGATTGGAAACCGCACGTACGAGTATGTAAAAGATCTGGAACAGCGCGGCCTTATCAGGGTGGAGAAAAAATCAAGGACAAAAATACTCGCAACAACGCCGCAGTTCGAGGAATATTTCGGAACAAAAAAAGAAAATCTAAAAAAGGAATTCCAGCAAGAGATAGACAAGGAGAAGGGCGTTGAGGAGGAAGGCGTATAATAACTATACATCAATTTGTCTCTTTAGTGAAGTATAGCCAACTGATTTATCACCTATTTTCATGAAATATATTGTTTGTTTTTCTGGCGTCAATGGGAAAACCTTTATTAGTTTTTCATCGTCTCTTTGAACTGTGTACCAATCATCTTGGTGCTGATAAACTAGACCCAATTGTTTTGCTTCATGATTGCGCTGCTCTGATAGTGGGAAAATAGCACTTTCTACCTTCTCAAAATATTTTTTAAAGTCGTTAAAGATTTGTGTTAGAGGAACATATTTCGTCATAAAAAATACATCTATTGGTTTAATATTTATTGCCCGTGAAAATGCTAATGTAACTCCATTACCATAATCTTTGTCAGGTACATCAAGACTAAGTGGCTTAACTTCTCCTATATAGAGCCAGTTTTCGCCTACAACTAGAATATCTTCTGGAAACCTTTCTTTGTAGAAATTTGTATACTCTACTGAAGTTGTACGAATAATGTTTCTTACTTTTCTATCGTGCTCTAACGTCCAATCATTTATGTTCAAGTCGATAATCATGAAAAATCTATAGCAGAAACGTATTTAAATTAACTAAATCTTCAGTAAGATTATGAAAAAATTAACACCAGAACAGTATAGTGTTCTTCGTTGTAGTGGGACAGAGCCGCCATTTACAGGAAAATACTGGAACAACAAACAAAAAGGCGTTTACGTATGTGCTGGGTGTGGAACAAAACTGTTTTCGTCCGATACGAAATTTGACTCCGGTACAGGCTGGCCTAGCTTCTATGATGTTGAGAAGGACAGTATAAAGCTCAAAAAAGATAACAGCCTTTTTATGCGCCGTACTGAAGTCTTATGCAAAAAATGCAGCGGCCATCTGGGCCATGTTTTTGACGACGGCCCAGAGCCAACGAGAAAGCGATTCTGCATAAACTCTGCTGCATTAAATTTCAAGGAAGAAAAAGAAGCCTAAATTGAAAACCTGATTTCTGAAAGAAAAGAATTCGAAAAGAAACCTGTGACTTCGTACAGAAAACCAGAGGTTTTCTGGCGACTTAGGAAAGCTTTGCTTTTCGGCTCTGTTGAAAACCTATGAAAAAGCATCGACGTAGACCCTTACGTCTTATCGACGTAAGGGTCAGCTAGAGCTATCATCGAGAGATGATAGCTCTCACGTCGATGCTTTTATTGAGCATTTCAACAGAGCCTGCTTTTCTCAAGTTAGTCACAGGTTATATAAGGGATTTCATATTTTGCTGTCGACAAGCCGCCTTATCTCTTCTGCGATCGCCTCAGCGGGGCGGTTGCCGTCGATGATGTAGGTTTCTGAGAAATAGTTCTTCAGCGCCATGTAGTTTCGTCTTATCTGCTCTAGCTTCTGCTCCTCTTCGAACAGCTCGACGTGATGGCGGGCTTTTTTTATGCGTTCCATGCACACGCGCGGGTTTGTGTCGACAACAATTGTGATGTTAGGCTTTCTGAAGTGTACGTTCAGCTGTTTCAGGACGTCGAGCGATGTGTGTATGCTGCCGAAAACCAGAGAAGATAAAATATAGCGGTCGCAGATTACAATCTTGTCCTGCTTCAGCGCCGGATCGATTTCTGTTGTAAGGTGATGGGACCGATCAGACGTAAACAGCAGCTGCAATGTCATTGGGTCTGTCTTCCATTCACTTCTGAGCGAAGATTTTATCAGACCGCCTATAAGGCCGTCCGTGGGCTCTTTGGTGAGTATGGTATCCTTGCCTTTGTTCATGAAATAATTTCGAAGGAGCGTGGCCTGTGTGGTCACGCCCGCACCGTCTAAACCCTCGAAGACAATCAGTTTGCCTGGCATGATTATTCATCTAAAATTAAAGTATAAAAAACCACTATTAAAAAAAGTAAAAAGACCCGCAGTTTTTACTTCGCAAGTTCCAATATGCCATAGATAATCAGATACAATCCAACAAGCATGGCCAGTACGTCGGGCTTTATCAAAATCAAGACGCCGAAGACCAGCGACAATACCCCGCTTGTTCTTTTGTCTATTTTCATTGTTTTACACCTCTATCTCTCCTTAATCTTGTTTCTTCCTTCAGCCATTTTAGATAATCAGGATTGCCCTCCAGAATAGGCAGGGCATTGATACAGGGCACTTTATAGCTGTGGTGCTTTTTGACAACTTCAATTAATTTTTTAATAAGTGATCTTCTTGTTTTTGCTATGATTACAGATTCGCCATGGTCTTCTATCCTGCCTTTCCACCAGTACATAGAGTTTACGTAAGGAATAATGTTAATGCATCCTGCGAGGCGTTCTTTTACAAGTATTTTTCCTATCTTTCTTGCTGATCTAGGATTTTTTGTAGTTATATAAACAGCAACAAATTCATTTTTCACGAAACTAATTAGGAAAAGAAAATATTAATAGTGATTATATTTACTGGACTTGCTTATCATCGCATATTCTTTTCACCGCTAGGAATATCTTGCGAGAAGCGGCTCGATATCGATATTTTCTATATTCTGCTTCACTATGGGCGTGTTTGCAATCTGCGGCAGGCCGTCTTCGTACGTCGGCTTGTTGACCTTGTAGAACAGGCCTATAGGTATCCTGTCGCCCCATTCTTCAGCTTTTGTGAGCGCAGCAATCTTATCTTCAGTGTTGTGGCCTGCTTCTTCCAGCTTATATGTTCTTTGGCGGTACCAGTCTGCTGTGTTAATTTTGTTGTAAGTTGTGCACGGTTGAAATACATCGATAAGTGCAAAGCCCTTGTGCTTCACGCCGTTCTCGATCAGCATCTTAAGATGAGTCATATCAAGAGAGGAGGCGCGCGCCACGTAGGTAGCGCCAGCAACTATTGACCATGACATTGGATTGACCGGCTCTTCGAGCGCGCCGGATGGCGTTGAATTCGATACAAACCCTTTCTGGCTTGTCGGCGACGTCTGGCCCTTTGTCAGTCCATATACAGCGTTGTTTTGCACAATAAGCGTGACGTCAAGGTTTCTTCTCATAGAATGCATAAAATGATTGCCGCCAATACCATAACAGTCGCCATCACCTGTGACGACAAGAACATTCAGCTTATTGTTCACGAGCTTTGCCCCCGTTGCGACTGGCAAGGCGCGGCCGTGAAGGCCTTCAAACCCGTAGGTCTTTACGAAGTGAGGCGTTTTGGAACCGCAGCCGATGCCCGACACGATCAGCGTGTTGTGTTGTTCAATATCAAGATCGGCAAGCGCTGATTTTATAGCGCCTAAAATCATAAAATCGCCGCAGTTGTGTAGTGTCGCACTCTCTGATACGTAAGATTGTACATCTTCGACCTCGAAATTATGCACATCCCCGTCGTAATCAAAGGTTTCAATATTTCTTATGGGAAGAAAAACATGCATCTTAGATATTGCAAAGCGCTGGTTATCAAGTTCGCTCTCTTGTTCTTCATCAGAAATTATAGATTTTAGTGCCGATAGATTTTTTCTGCCACAAACTTCCAAGTTGTACGCTTTTTTGTGCATACCATACGCTTTATTCTCGGATATAGACGGAACAATGGATTGCCTTAAAAGAAGAAGTTTGATCTGTTCTGTCAATATCTTTGAAATAGTTTTATATCCAGCTTTTCTAGAACCAATATAGCCGTCTCCTCTCCATAGACCTTTGAGAAGTTCTTTCTGTTTTTTAGGCGGCAATAATAGCATAAAATGCGGTATAGATTTATTTGCAGCGCCTGTTCCAAACCAGTCTGCAAAGAGCCTTGCTAACAGGGATGAACTTATACTAACGTCACACGTATTCTTATTTTCGCGTACTTTTGTTGAAGCATTTAAACCGAACAGGCTTTTGACTATAACTTTTACGTCGTCTACATATCGTGTCTCTTTTTTGTTGAATGTGAGAACGATTTCCCTATTATGAACGTGGCCTTCTGCAATATAGTAGCCTGCCAACCTCAGTAAATCTGCATCGACAGCAATTCTATCTGGCAGCTGCTTGCTTTTCCTATCCATCTCAGATTTTTTCCACTTTATCTCTAAATAATTTTTATCTTCGATCTCCGATAAAATTGGATAAACAAGATAATCGTACATCCTTAATGAATCTGCCCTGACCCATTCTACTATGAATATTTTATTGCGCCTGTTGACAATTTCTCGCCTTGCGCAAAGAACAGGATGCTCTGGTGTCAGGGTTGTCGAGCCAAAACATTTAGAAATTATCTTATGCATCTTTCCTTTGTGGTTGTGAGTCATAACCTCTGTAACCCTGTGGAACTTTCCATCCTTTCCAAGCACCTTGTCTCCAACTTTTATGGTTTCAATCTTTTTTACAGAAGGATTAGACTGTATCAACGTGCCTGGCAATACACATCCCGGACACCACGTCGGTGCCTCTTTTGTCGATAATTGAGCAATTGATAACGGCATGTTAAACACTCCTGGATTTTGCGTATTGCTTTATTTGTTCTAAAACTTGTTGATATCTATTTGGAAGAACTTGGTCAAAACTAAAATGCATACCGCTAATATCAAAGCCTAAGATTGGAGTGCCATCCATAATTGTATATATATTTAATGTCAAACCGTTACCAATATCGTGTTTCTCTCTATTCAACATTCCTGTTCTATTATACGATTCAAACATTTGTCCCTGCAGTTCTGGTGAAGAACTATTTAAACCATATTTTATAACAGGATTTTCCATTTATGACGCCTCCGCTTTCAAAACATTGATTATTCCGTGCTTGCTGAATTCGACTACAGAAACACCATCACTTTTCATGATTTCCTTTATTCCATTGCAAATATCCTCCAGAGAGAAAGGCCTGCCATCGTACCTAAGTATTTTGTTGCTTACGTTCAGGCCTGTCTTTGCTCTGATTAATTCTGCGAGCTGGCCTGTTTTATTGTTCTCAACGACAACGACCTTTTTTGCGGTGCTGAATATTTGTTCCACTTGCTTTGTTGGGAACGGGCTCATAAAAACGATCTGGTAGAAATTTATAAATATATCTTCCTGCTCCAGCACGCGCATTGCTTCTCTTATCGGGCCTTTTGGCGACCCCCATGAAACAATCGTCAAGTCGGCGTACCCGTTGCCATAGAATTTGACAGCTTTCGGCTCTGTCTCTTTTGCAGCTTCATCAAGTTTCTTGAACCGCTTGTTGTGCATTGCCACGCGTATTTCTTCCTCCTCGCGCTCAAAGCCATATTCATCGTGTTCGTAACTGCTCGCCACAAACATGCAGTTCTTCTGGCCAGGCACAGATCGTGGTGAAATCCCTGTGTCCGTCAGCTTGTATCGCTTGTAGTCATTTGTATTTTCTGCATCCTCATCCTTCAGCATAAGCCCACGCTCGATCTTTACATTTTTCGTATCGAACTTGGAGACAGACCTGTAGCTCTCTCCAAGATACTTGTCCGTTAAAACTATAACAGGTAGCTGATATTTCTCCGCAAGATTGAATGCGTCCGCTATGGCGTAAAAACAGTCTTCTACGCACCCAGGCGCCATTACGATCCTTGGAAACTCGTCTGTTGACGCGTTTAGCACAAAATTTAAATCTCCTTGCCCTGAGTGCGTAGCCATGCCCGTTGCGGGTCCTGGCCTTTGAGCTTCGACAATTACTATAGGAGTCTCTGTCTGCGCGGCGAGCCCAAGCCCTTCCGCCATAAGGGCGAATCCGCCGCCGGAAGTGCAGACCATTGACCGCACGCCGGCAAAGCTTGCACCTATCGCCATATTTATTGCTGCTATCTCGTCCTCTGTATGCTTCACAATTATGTTATAGTTCATTTCCTGTGACGCCATGTTTGTCAAAATAGAAGTAGCAGGCGTCATCGGGTAGGCCGCCAGAAATTTACAACCGGCCTTTATTGCACCGGCTGCTATTGATTCGTTGCCGGACATGAAAATCCTTTTTTCATTCGTTTCGATTTTTTTCAGCTTGAACGGGAATACTTCTATGTTGTAATTCGATTTTATGTAATCGTAGCCTGTTTTTGCGGCAATAACATTCGCGTTTGCAATGGCCTCGCCCTTTTTCTTGCCGAAGTTATCGCGCAAGACATCGTACAACAGTTCTAGATCAAAATCAAGGAGTGCAAATGTAGCGCCCATCGCAACCGTGTTTCTCATTATCTTCCCGCCGATCTTTTCGGCAATCTGATACAGCGGGATAGGGTAGACAAAAATGTCTTCTCTTTTGATGTAGTTTTGATCGATCTTTATAATGTCGCTGTCGTAGATCACAGCCCCGTTTGGCGTAATCTTGTTTACGTGCTTGTCGATAGAGTTCTTGTCAAGCGCAATAAGCATATTTATGTCCTTGCTATGTGCAAATATTTCCCTGTCGTCCACACGCACGTCTAAGTTGTTATGGCCCCCGCGTATCAGCGATGGATATTCGGCGTTTGCGAAGACGTTCAACCCGCCACGCAGACAGGATTTTGCAAACATCTGCAGGCCGGCATTCAGGATTCCATGACCGGCTTCGCCGGCGATCTTCCACGAAAACCTATTTACAATAGTATCAGTCATTTTTTTACCACTCTAGTCTCAAACAAAAACTTATTTTGTTCTGTGTTTAAAAACTTTTCTGGAATTCTTGACAAATATGTATCCATAAGTACATTATAGTGTACTTACAGATAACACGGCCACGCAAATTCATTTCCTTAACAAATAAACAAAATTCCTGATGCCGTCAAAAAAATTCACACCTTGCTTGTAAAGCGGCGAAGCTACCTCAACGTTACACGACTTTAGTTCGTTCTTTCCTACTTCGTATATAATTTCTGCTGCTATTTCATATCTGCTTGCCTTTAGTTGAAGCTTTTTTAGCGCGTCCTTCTTGAAGGCGCGGAAGCCGCTCTCGGTGTCTTTCAGGTTTGTCCCAGCTATAAAATTGGTTGCGTTATTGAGAAAGAAATTCCCAAATTTTTTTATAAATGGGTATTTTGACAAATCCCGCTTCCCTAGGACAAAATCATAGTCTTTATTTATCTTATCAACGAGTTTGGGGATGTCGTACGGGTTGTGCTGTCCGTCGCCGTCCAAGGTTATTATTGTGTCAAAATTATTTTTTAGCGCCTCTGAGAAGCCTGTTCTAAGTGAACAACCCAACCCTTTATTTTTAGTGTGGGTAATTACACGAGCGCCCGATTTCCCCGCAAGCGCCGCGGTCTTGTCTTTTGATGCATCGTCCACAACGATTACATAACCATAGCTCTTCGCCTTCCTGACAACTTCAGAAATAGTCCTCTCTTCATTGTAGGCAGGTATAACAATACATACACGCTTCATAGGCATCATCGTAATCTGTAATTATATTTTCAGCCTTACTCTTCGTTTTTTAACCTGTTCGGAGAGGACAGAAAGCGATTTAAGGTACTCCATCAGCGCTATGCGAGATACCTCTGATTCTTTCATGCCAAGCTTACCTGATACTTTTTTCAGTATGTCGTGCATTTCGTCTGACAGCTTATAGCGAACGTATCCCATGTGTCTCACCAGTACATTTCAATGCATTCGAAAATTATTTATACAGAATCAAGGCACCAATTTTACACCAACTTCTTGAAACCCTGTTGTTCAAGGACAAGACTTACACCTTCTTCGAGGCTTATTTTTGGTTCCCATCCTAATGATCTGATTCTGGATATGTCCGCCTTGCTTCTTGCTATGTCATTCTTATTTGGCGTCGTGAACTTCACAGTTGGCTTACACCGCGTCGTCTCGTATATTATGTCTATTAGCTTTGTTACAGACCAATCCTGCCCTGTTCCGACGTTGTACAATCCAGTGTTTTCAAAGCCGAGAAGCAATGCGTCTACTGCGTCTGATACATTAACGTAGTCCCTTGTCTGAAGGCCATTGCCGTAGACCAGGATGTCCTCGTAGTTCGTTATTTTTTTGCACGCGGTGTTAACAAAGCTGTGACCACGAGCACCATAAACGTTGAACATCCTTACGATGAAATGGTTTTCGGTCAGGTTCTGCAGGTACCTTTCGGCGCGGAGCTTGCTTTTTCCATACTGCGATACAGGCTTGCACTCATCCGTCTCTTTGTTTGGGACCTGAGAATTTCCGTAAACAGCCGCCGTGGACGTAAATACGATCTTCGTGTTTTTTGACTTCGCTACTTCGAATACGTTCTTTGAGCCGAGAAAGTTTGTTGCATAGATCGCATCCTCATTCAAATTGCGGGCGTCCGTAACAGCCGCAAGATGAAATACAGCCTCACATCCTTGCATAGCCTTTCTTACGTCATAGCCGTCTCTTACATCGCCTTTTATGAACGCCGCGCCTTCTGTTTTTATATTTTCAGCGTCGGCAAGGATTACAACTTCGTGCCCAAGCTCAATAAGTTTTTTTGTTAGGTGGCTTCCAATAAATCCTGTTCCGCCCGTTACAAGGATTTTCATAGTGGTCAATAATAGAATAGGATTCAAGTATAAAAAGCTCTGTTGAAATGCTCAATAAAAGCATCGACGTGAGAGCTATTGTCTTTTGACAATAGCTCTAGCTGACCCTTACGTCGATAAGACGTAAGGGTCTACGTCGATGCTTTTTCATAGGTTTTTAACAGAGCTGTATAAAAGACTATTTGTCATTAGGCACTGTCAACTTAACGGCTGTTGAAACAAACTGACGCACTAAAGTGCGTCTATCTGCTTTGACAACAGCCCTTTCTGGGTGGTTAGCAATGGCTAACCACCCTTAAGTTGACAGTGCCTTGTCGTCATCAAATTCATAGCCTAATTTTTCCAGTATATTTTTCATCTTTATGGAGTCCTGCCACGTTATCGGTGATTCGCTGATTACCGTGGCTGATATTTTTCTGCTTAAAAGCTCTTTTGCAAATTCTCTGAAGTCAGGCTTGCCATTTAGAATAAGGTGATTTCTTTCGCCCCTTGGGCCGTAGTTTATGCCTGAAAAATGAAAATGCAGTTCTTTTTTTCCCGATTCTTTTAATTTATCAAACATCTCCGAAAAATCAATACGGCCGTTATTTCTTGCATACAGATGAGCAGGGTCTATGCAAAGGTTGCATCCTGTATCTTTTGACAAGCTGATTATCTCGTCGAGGTCGCCAAACTGTGCCAGCCTTCCGGCTGTTTCAGGAAGCAATTCCACATTCCATTTGTTTTCTTTTATATTATCCATTAATTCTTCTACACCGTGCTTTACCAGATCATAAGTTTCCTCTTTGCTTCTTTTCCCGTAGTACGCTGTGTGAAAAACAATCTTATGCGCGCCCATAATATGACCGCGATGACACGAATCGATGATTCTTTGCTTGCTCTCTTTTATCTTTCTGCCGTCGTCCGATGTAAGATTAATGTAGTATGGTGCGTGGATACTCAGCGCCATATCATATTTTTTATTTTCTTCTGCAATTTGTTTTGCAGTTGCCGAGCCCATTTTGACGCCATGCGTGAATGCGACCTCCATGGCTTTCAAGCCTATATCACTAAGGAACCTCAGGCCGTCTAAAGTAGACTTGGCAGGCGAGCCGGCCGGTCCAAGAAGGATTTTCATGAATAGAATTAGCAGTAAGAAGTTAAATCCGATTAGTACGAAGCCCAAAATTACGATTCAATTACGAATGGCACGCATATATTTTTGCCGATAGCAAAAATTTTAGAACGTATCATTTCTTTAAGATAAGCTTTCAGTATATTAGCAAACAAAAATCAAAACAAGGTGGGGTGTGGTTATGTCAGAGATACTAGCAGCACTATACGTGCTAGCCGCCATTGGCTCGTCACTTGTGATCTATTTCAGGTTCATCGACAAGTCACTGGACAAGATGCTTGACAGGACTTTTGCAAGCTGGCACAAAATGGAAGAAGACGATTTCTGAAATGGACTCTTTCAGTTGCAGAAAGCGGTAGTTGATTAGGCAAGATATGCCCTATCACGCCATAAACTTCATGATCAGAACAAGCGCTGCAAATACCAGGCTTATAGCCACGACGTGCTGGGGCTTTATCTTTATGCCCTCTTCCACGTCGAAATAGCGTATCAGTCCCGCAGTCGACTGGGGCATGTACTGCTTTTCTTTTTCAGACATATTTATCAGCTTACATTTAATGCGTAAAGAATTTATAGCTCACAATTATAACCTACATTCGATTTCTATGTTCAATCACCGAAAACCAATAAAAGCCGTAAGGTTTAAGAACTAATTTCGCAAAGTACTATTCAGGTAGTGATACTTATGTCAAGCGCTGATGTTTTAACCGCAGATTTATATTCTGATGTACAGACAGCCAAACCAGTGTTCGAAAATCACCCTACACTGCTCGGGAAGTATTGGAACAAAGTAGGCCCTAAGCTGCAGAACTATGCGCATGAATTGGGCGTTAATTTTAATCCGGGCAAGATCAGGATTGCTGTAAAGGAACTTCCAACGTACGTTAACAGTTTTGGCAGAATAGTCGGCAAGGTTTTTGGGGTTTACAAGCCGGGCACAAACAAGCTCAGGGCCGACCCCGTGCTGTTTCCGGAACTGGGGCACCCCCTAAGGTATAGGCTACAAAACGACAATATGCTCGCGCAGTCAGCAGAAGACGTGCTTACGCACGAAGGCACGCACGCCATTCAGGACCAGTCAGGCGCTATTAATAATTACATCAAAAAAGCGTGGTTCGGGGCCAGAAGTTATATAGAAGGCATGGCAACAAAAGCTACTGAATACCTGACAAAAAAGAAACAGCCCGTATACGCGCGTGAGCAGAAAGAGGCCGACAGAATTATAAGCAACTACGGGTTCAGGAAAGCGTTCTTGGGCCACGTTCCCGAGCACAGCTTAAATAAAATGCCTGTGCCTACTTTTGCGCTTGCCTACGTGAGATTCAGGCCAAGGCTTTCCTATTCCAGATGATTATTGCATAAAAATACCTATAGAAGAAATTGCGAAAGGTTGCGCTGTTTAAGTCACTATTATCTTGTTTTTCCCCTTGAATTCAAAGCCGAACTTTGTTTCTACCGGCACTTGTCCGTTTTCCAGCATTTTCAGTTCGTGCAATGCCTGCAGATGGGCCTTGCTGTGCATCTTAAGCGCCTTTTTCGACGTAAAATGCCTCTCGCAGCGCATGCATATGTTTCTCACAGCGCTTTTTGAAGCGGCCTTTTTCTTTTTCATGATTATAATTAACAAGCTGAAAGGATATATAGTTATAGCTCTACAAGGAAACGATTGAATTCCATATTCGTATGATGATGGTCGACGTAGACATATACGTCTGTTGACGTATATGTCAGCTAGAGGCATTGTCGACAGACAATGCCTCTCACGTCGACCATCATACTTTAATGGAATTCAATCAAGGAAACAAACAAGATACAAGACTTGGTTCACTTTATAATTGATAGTAAGACATGATGAAGGTGCCTATATGCTTCTTGAGAAATACGAGCCCAAAAGCACAGGGGATATCATCGGAAACGGTTTTCAGATAAGGGAAATCAAGAGATGGCTACTGAACTGGAAGAAAGGGTCTGCTCTTATCGTGAGCGGCCCGCCGGGCTGCGGAAAAAATATTGCGCTGAAGCTTGTCGCAAAAGAATTGGGTCACAAGCCTGTCTGTCTCTCCGTAGAAGGCATAATCGACGTGTTTTCTGCGTCAAAAGAGGGCGGGGTGTTTTTTGATAGAAAGCTGATAATTCTTGAAGACACAGAATTTATCAGGCCAAAAAAAATCCTGGGGGACATCGTAAAGAACAGCGCGCACCCAGTTGCCGTCATAGCCAAGAACTCATACGACAGCACCCTATCAGGCATCGCAACTGTAAGCAAGTCCGTGAAATTCGCAACGCCCGACAAGAAATCTGTATTAGAATTCCTTTTGAGGGTCTGTAGAAATGAGGGTATAAGCTGTGACACGGAGGCGCTGCGGACAATCGCACAGCACTCCGCCGGTGATATAAGGGGCGTGCTTATCGACCTAGAGTTGCTCGCCCATGGTTCAGACGTCTGCGATAGGCGTGAAACATCACACAGCGTATTCGAGGCTGCAAAATCCATTTTCACCGGCCGCAACGCAGAGACAAAAAAAATGCTGGAAAACTACACAAACCACGGCCTGCTTTTTCTTTTTCTGACGGAGAACATCCACAGGGAGTATAAAAATATAGATGACGTGTCACACGCATACGCTTACGCTGCAAAGGCCGACCGCTTCAGGTCATTGGTTGTGAAGCGACAGTCGTGGAGCCTTGAAAAGTATTTCATAGACATGCTGGCCTACGGCTTGTCAAAAAAAATAAGGATATCAATCGCGACGCACTCATTTCCAAAAAGACCGAAAGGTATAGACAGCGCAGTTCTGAAAAACGTTTGCCATTTATTGCACGTATCAAAAAAAGACGCTGCTTCTTATATGGGCATTGTAAAGATGTTTTTGCACGACGACGAATTCTGCGCTGCGCTTGGCATAGACGACGTGAACAAAAAACTTATAAAGAATTATTAAAAATAGACTCTGTTAAAATGCTCAATGAACGTATCTACGTGGGAGTTCTCAGAGACTCTAGCTGACGTTGTAGAAAGATAAAATAGCGTGATCTGTATCTGTTGTTTTATTCACCGTATGCATGAAAGTTCTATGCGGTTCGGCAGAACGGCATTGACATCCTGCCGCTCGCATAGTATCATGCGCTCCGATGCAAGCAGAATGCTCGTATTTAATTCACTTCTGGTGCAGTTGTACGTGTAATTAAGAAACAGCAGATATCCAAGGCGCTGTATCTCTTTTTGCGCAAACGCCTTGAACTCCCTGACGTTTCTCTCTTTCTCACTGCAAGCAATGTCGCCTGATATCGCGTTCTTTATTTGCTGCCGAACATTGTGAAAATAAAAGTCCTCGCTGGACCTTGCTATGTCAGACGGGTCGGCCACGAAATAGCTCTTGAACAGGCCTGATATGAAAAGGAAAGCAGACGCGGCTATGACCGACGATATCAAAAACCATTGTCCTTTCATTTTTATCACATCGGCTCTGTTGAAAACCTATGTAAAAAGCGTCGACGTAGACCCATACGTCTATCGATGTATGAGTCAGCTAGAGGTATTGTCGATAGACAATACATCTCACGTCGACGCTTTTATTGAGCATTTCTAAAGATCTACATTACTTTATTGTCACGACCTGTGCGTGTGAAATTCCTTTTATAACAAGAATCGAATCCTTATCTACAAGATTTTCTTTCGTCATGAGTCCTATAATTTTGTTTCCAACCGCATTAACTATCGTGGCACTTTTCATCAGCTTTACGGCGTCCTCACGGCCGCACCTTTCATCACAGTAGAATTCCTTGGAAGCGTGTATCTGCAAATCGCCTTCCTCAAATGTCTTGCCAACTATAGAAGAATCTGAAATCGCAAGCAATACGTCTGCGCCCTGCCTGAAGACCCTGTAGCAGAATTCTGGCATGATTAACTATTGACAATGAAATATTTATAAGAACTGTCATGGGCAAGGCAGATTGTCTGAATAGCTATAGACTATCCAAAATCAAAATATGAAACAAACGCATACAAAAGAAAAAAGGTTACCCTGAAGAGCGGAAATGTTGCATGGGCGTACAAGAGATAGGCTGCATTACCTTATATTCTTCAGCGTCCTCTTCGCACCACACGCCTCGCATTTTATGACGACAAAATATTCCTGCTTGTTCATGCTCGTGTCGGGCTTTCCGCACTCCTTGCAGAGGACAAATTCATCGGCGTAGTTCTTTAGCCTCTGGTTTATTATGGACGTGCTTATTTTACCCTGCAGAATCAGCTCGTCACCTTCTATGTTTCCTGGAACGGCCAGTTCTTTGAAAAGGAATTTTGCAATGTGCTTTGGCTCTCTTCTCATTGATTTTGCCATCTCAGAGAAGTTCTTGATTACTGTCTGCCTCTTGCCTACAAAAACAGACGCCTGGGGCATTTCAAACCTGGATTTGCTCTCGACCTGCGGTATGTTCGCCCTGGCCCTCTTCAAAAGTTGTTCATAATTCATAATTTCTTTCACTCCTTTACAAAGCTCCGCAAATCTTTAATAGCCAGATATTTTGTGCGTGCTGATTTTATTGTTCCGGTAACGCCCATGATTTTTATAATTGCCCGCGTCTCCCCGATGATCTGTATGAGCGACAGTGACGTTCTTATTTTTTCGACAGCGTCGTGCCTGCACTTGAGCAGTCCCTTTTGAGTTTTCTCGTCGTAAAGGTTATGCACAAACCACACACCAGCCTCGGAGCTTCCAAGTTCGCCGAGAAAATTAAACATCGATGTCCAGACAGCGCTGATAAACTCATTGTACTGGACTGGGCTTTCGGATATTATCTCAAATGCTATGTATCTCTTTGTAGGCCTCATTGTCGGTGGTAGTAGTTTTGGTCCTGGCATTTTTATTCCCCCACGACGCTGACTCCTTCCCATCTTTTTCCCGCCAGTTTTTCCCTGTTCTGCTTTACAATTGACTCTGGTACTGCTGACGTCGAATCTATGGATTTTCCTAGTTCGAAACCAAGAAGGTTTGTTATGGCCGCGAGCTCCCTGCCCGAACGAAGCCCCCATTTCGTCACCGCGCCTGAAGCCGTCACAACAGGCGTTTCATACTTCCTGCACAGCTCTACGTTTTTCCGGATAGCAGACAGAACGTATATGCGGTTTCTTTTGAACGACTCGAGTATCTCGCGAAAATTGACTTCTACGGCAACGTTGTTTTCCTTGGCAGCCTTTATGCATATGTGGTCAAGCCCGCTGTCCTTGCGGCCGAGCTCCGGGTGGCACAGCACGTCTATGAGCGGGTTTTCGCACGCGGCCCGGTTTATGTCGTAGTCGCCCCCGTGGACCATCAGGATCTCGCACCTGTTTCTCACCTTTGATGCAACCTCGTTCAGTTCATTTACGCTGTTTGGCTTGATCATCATGCATTTCACGGCGTCTACGCCCTCAAAGGACGGCACGTCAGCTACTCCGCCTGAAAAATACTGCACAATGCCTATACCATCCAGGCCGAGCCTTCTGGCTATTTCAGCGACTTCTTCTACCGTATTCTCTCCTATCGAAAGGTTTGTGTGAACGTGCAGGTCGTAAAAGGCCATAGCAACACACCACAATATCAATATCTAAACCAGCAGAAACTTACAAAGAACAAACAGGGCGCCGGTCGCACTTCCCCATATAATATTGTTACTGAAAAGCTTTTAAGGGATTAAATTAAAGCTTAAAATTAGTGTTTTTATGGAATTTTTGGACGTTGTAAACAATGACGACGAGGTTATAGGGAGCGCTCCGCGCAGCCAAGTTTATGACAACCTTCTTACACACAGGATAGTTCATGTTATACTTTTCAATAAAAAAGAAAAGATGTGCCTCCAGATGAGAGGGAACACGCCTTTTTGTCCGTTTCACTGGGGAACTACAGCAAGCGGCCATGTAAAATCAGGCGAAACCTATGAAGAGGCTGCATTAAGGGAACTGGAAGAAGAGGTTGGAATTAAAACAAAAATAAAATTTGATTATAAAGACCTTTATACATACACCGGCAAAGAACGCAATGGCTTGAAGAAATTCCTTGCAACTTTCAGTGGTGTTTATGAAGGAAAATTCAAATTAAACAAAAAGGATGTAGAAAAAATAGACTTCTTTAGTTTAGAAGAAATTCAAGGCATGATAGATAAAGGTGAAAAATTCCATCCAGAGCTTTTGTTCATATTGGGAAAACATTTCGGGGTAAAATAAATTTATAGAAGAAAGCTTAAAAGTGCATTAAAACATATTTATGTTTATGATTATAAGCGGCAAAAAAAACGAAATTTTGAGGCAGATCGTTGAAAGCGCACAATGTGATCCTAATTCTTTTTCGATGATCAGAAGGCATGCAAATGGAATCCTGACGTGCCTTGGGATGAATTTTAATCAAGCTGACAAGTGGTTGATAGTAAATGTAAAAAACAAAAAAATCGGGGATATTTTCGAAGCCGAGGAGAAGCTTCATAAAAGCCTGAACTCGTTTGCTATTTACAAAAACCTAGATATCAAAATGAAAGAAAGGGCAAAAGAATTGTTCAACAAAATACAACCGCATTTATTAAAATCCAGAACTCTTGATCTTGGTGGCGGTAGTGGAGAAGTAGCAAAATTAATGCATGAATATGGATGTAAAGTGTCAATAGCTGACGTAATAAATTGGAGCAAAGTAAAAATTCCTTTTATTCAGGTAAAAAACAACAAAGTAAATGCAAAAGATGGCGAGTTTGATCAAGTAGTGCTGTTGACAGTTTTTCACCATTCCGACGATGTTGTAGATCTTGTAAAAGAGGCTTTCAGGGTTGCAAAGAAGCGGGTAATTTTTATTGAATCTGTCACGGAAAATGAATTGGGTTTTGCTTACGGCGCATGGATTGACTGGTTTTATAATCGTATAATTCATTATTCTACAAATAAGGAAAAGAAAATAAATGTACCCTGTAATTTCCTGTCTTCTAAAGGATGGGAAGCATTAATCTTGAAGTACATAGGTCTAAAGCCCAAAGTTTCTTCTAATTTTGGAATATTCCAGTTTCTTAACCCGGAAAATCACCATTTGTTTGTTTACGACAAACAGAAATAATTTATAATCCCCTGCTTCTCTTGCCGGCTGACGTTAATCCCCGGAAGACGCGCTTCCTATGGTTGACAATCCATCCGACATCCTTGTCACTCTTTATGGCTGGATGGTTTTTGTCGACAAGTATTACCTCGTAGAATTCATGCGTTCCTGTTTCGCCTACGTAATAAGAATTAAGCACCTCAAGGTTGGGGAATTTTCTCGCTACCCTCCTCTCGGCTATCGCTTTTTTGTTCATCTTCGGGGTGAACCAAACACCGATGCTTCTCGGCTTTCTTCCCTTTGTCGGGCTGGGCCTTCTTCTTCTGCCTTTTTTAATGCGCGTCCTTGCAATCACAAAACCCTGCTTTGATTTGTAGCCCAAAGACCGCGCCCTGTCCCGTCTCGTCGGCCGTTCTACCCTCTGAACAACGGGCTTTGACGACCACGCCACGACCTTCTGTTTCATTTCTTTGGACGTTATCATAAATCATCTCTGTTTTTCATATTTAATAAAGTATTAAAGCGTAGAAAATATCTATATGTAGAGCTATAATTAATGAGGTGGTAGAATGAATTCAGCGGTCAAGATGATTATCGGCATTATAGTTTTCTTGGCAGGCCTGTACTGGTACACAGCAGCACCAATTTTCGGAAACGGCGGGATTGAGCGCCTGTTCGGGACAAGCACAGTAAAGGCGTTTCTGACCGTGTTCGCCGGGTTGTTCGGCCTAGTGCTTATATTTCTGGGCCTCATAGTAGCCTGGATAGAGTACGAGGACCTTAAGTGGGAATCCCGCGAAAAGGAACAATCAAAAGAGCCAAGAAAGGCAAAAAAATGAATAAACGCAACCTGCCGATGATAAAAAAGTCGGTGGTTTCTTTGAGGTTTTCTTCTTCTTTTTTGCATATGTATTACGTTTAAAAAGTCCACGTTTAATTAAATAGCTAAATAAAAAATGAGAAATGGAGGTCTAAAAATGGTAACCTTTGAAACTTTGAAATCAGAAGAGATAAAATTCGGCAACAGCAAATTCATTGAGGTTGCGAGAAAAAAGGCCGTGTCTGAGACAGGCGAAAACACATTCATATCGGTAAGCAGCGGCTTTTTTACGCCAACCGGGGAAAAGAGGTACAAGAAATCATTCACCGTGCCACTTGACCAAAGCGTGATAGATTTTATATCTGAAAAGTTGAAGGAGATATGAACCTATTAGAGGCTGTAGACAAAGCTGAGCAAAACGAGAATATAAAAAAGCTGAAGGGCTAT
The DNA here is from genome assembly GCA_964373255.1 of uncultured archaeon. Lineage (GTDB taxonomy): Archaea > Aenigmatarchaeota > Aenigmatarchaeia > GW2011-AR5 > GW2011-AR5 > JACPVU01. The sequence continues at coordinate 12,889 of CAYJTG010000006.1, read as the reverse complement.
TTTTTAGGTTCCATCTTCGCATCCATAAACAGCGGTGCAAAGGGGGTTGCGGAGTGGACTCTTCTTTATTATAATCCCGGCACCAAGTCAGTTGTCGACTGCTTTGTCAGCGAAAAGTTTGTCACGGTCGGCGAATACACGCCCGCGATAAAGGAGATAGAAAGGATTGACGTGGATTATGCAGAGATCGACATAGACGATGCCCTTCAGATCGCCGGAAATGCCTTCAAGAAGCCGTCCATAAATACCCTGGTATCGCTCCACAAGAAGGAATTCGCAGGCAAAAGCACGCTCGTCTGGACTATGGCCTTCATAACCGCGGACATGTCAGCCACGTCATTTGACGTCAACGCTGCAAACGGCAAAATCCTCAATGAAGAAACAACAAGCCTGATAAGAAAGATGTGATTAATCTTTTGGAATCTTCCATACTTCTGGACTCATGCTGTATATATCTGCTGCAACTACTTGAATTCCTGGAACGGAACCCCGAACTACGGGACGGAAGCCGACATACGAGTTCGCGTCCCAGCGCCTGTCGTCCGCACCGACGTCCGGGCACCTGACCCCGACGTGATGCCAGCGCCTCCCGCGCCCGACAGCAACCTCGTAGTGACCTGATATCGGGTCTTTAGGAATGTCAAGATTTTCTCTTAACCATCCGTGCAAAGCGTATGGCGTTTTGTGCTCGGTTGTTTGTTCAACTTCTGTAAATATGTCCAAAGTGGAGTGCATTTCCTTTATAACATGACCTCTGCTGTATGGAACTGGCAATTTAGCAACTACCTTATTGATTTTTTCTATGATATCCTTCCAGTTTTCTCTTGTGAACTTCGGATCAGCTATCTGGCTTATGTATGGAGCTATGTCTGTAATTATTACTTCTGCTGTGACTTTGTCCCCGATGTTATATGGTTTTCGCAAATCCGCTTCGTGGAACCGCAGTCCTGTCAAAGTATGAGCCCATGCGTACCAGCCTTCATCATTATTGGCAAAATAGTCCCTTAGTTCCTCCACGTCTCTCAGTTTCTCCGCGCCGACGATACTTTGAACATATATCTGGTGTTCTTCTCCTGCTGTTGAAGGCGTGATTGGTTTGCCATCAGCGACCGCAATTACAGCCGCTACCTTGAGTGTGTCGTAGAAGTCAGCCATGCCCGGTCCCGCTGTTTCATAACCCTCCGGTAAATGATTAATAGTCCTGACTAATCTAGACGAATATTTCAAAGGACAAGTGGCTATCGGCATTTCTGTTTTTCTATCTATATTTATGGAATCAGTTATTGTCATGCACTTCACCAAGAAAATCATTTAACGTAAAACACGAAATACCTGCCCTTCTTTTTCTTCGACAGTTTTTTCAGCCGTACTAACCTGTTTAGACGGGCTTTCAGAAGCTTGTCCCTCATGTTCAGGACGCTGTTTATCTGCGCCGTGCTCATGTTCTTTTTCACGGTTTTCAGGATAAGTATGTCGATTATGTCGTCTTCCAGGCCTCTCAGTACAGCCAGAATTCTTTTCTTCTCTGGCTGCATCATCCTGGAAACCCTAAAGCCCCTTACGATGGCTGCGATTTCCGACAAACTCGTGAGGGTTGCCTGGCTCCGGAGCAGATTGATCGACGAGTTTATGCGCCTTACATCGGCATTCATCTTCCTGACAGAACCATCGACGATGGATTTTATTTTGTCCTCGGTCAGCGCATTCTTCAGACCCTCTATGCGCATGCTTATGTCGTTCAGCGGCTCTATCGTCTGCAGCGACATGTTGTCCAGCCTGGCGTTTGCGCCGGAGACGTAAGTATCCAGTCTTTCATTTATATTTTCAGAAAGTGCTGACGTTTTTCTTTCAATGTCTGACGCGATTTTTTCGCTTGATTCCACTACCAGCCCCTTTATGTCGGAGAGCGTGCTGTTTATGCCCTCGATGTTGTCGAGCGCCCTGGAAAACAGTGATACGATTCTTTCCTCATTCGACTGCACGTACGATAAAACAGAATTAAGGCTGTCGCGAACCTCTTTAAGAATTGGAATCGACATATCATTCAGGTAAATTTCAGTAAGCTTGTCAAGCCGCTCATTTGTAATCTGAAACTGCTCGCTGTCTTTGTCTGCCGATGACAGTATTTTATTTATTTTATCCTCGTTTGACTGCACAGAAAGCAGGAGCGCGTTCAGGTGGTTGCTGACTTCTGCAATAATCCGTGCAGATTCGTCTTTCAGAACAGAGTCCTCGAGCTTGTCTAATTTGTCGTTCAGGGTCTGCATGCGCTCCTTGTCCCTGTCGATGAGCGTGACGAGCCTGTCGAATTTGCCGGAGAAATCGTTGATCTTATTCCAGCTTTTTTCCAGTACTTCTATCAGACGGTCAAGCCTGTCTGACAGTGGCTGCGTTATCTTTTCCTTTTCAAAAGAGTAGAGCAATTCGTCCGTCTTCTCTACCAGGTCTCTTATGCTTTGCCGGTCTTCCTTCGTCAACGACGGAATCTGGAGCGTCTTAAGGATTCTTTTAACGTTCGTAGGGAGCTCCTCGCCCTCGGTAATATTTATCTCTATCTTTTCACTATCCATGAGAAATTAAACTTCCTGAAGTATTTTAAAGCTATTTGCGTCCACGACATAAATTACGCATCAATTACGCATGAATAACGAATTTATTTATCTACATCTTCTCAGGAACTTCAATGCCTAACAGCCTTAATCCTGTTGTTAAAACAGTGCCTACGCAAAAAACCAAAGCAAGCCTCTGCTGCTCTTCCTTTGATCCGATTATCTTCGTATTGTGGTAGTATTCGTTGAATTTCGCTGCTAAATTATTCAGGTAGTTTGCTATGTAGTGCGGCTTGTAGTCGTTATGCGAATTGATTACAGTATCAAAAAATTTCGACAGCATTTTTACTATTTCGGCCTCATTTTTATTCACAAGCACGTCGAGATTTTTTGTTGAATATCGCTTTCTGGATTTACTGATTATAGAATTCGCCCTCACGGCTGTGTACTGCAGGTAAGGTCCCGTGTCGCCCTCAAAGCTCAAAGCCTCCTTCCAGTCAAATACGATGTCCCTGATCCTGTCCCTTGAAATGTCGTTATACTTTATTGCTGCCATTGCGATCATTTCTGCGATTTCCTTTTTGTTCTTCAGTTTTGGGTTTTTCTCTTCTATCGCCTTTATTGCCTCTTTTATCGTCTCGCTTATCAGATCCTCCAGAAATACAATCCTTCCTTCTCTCGTGGACATGCGACCCTCGGGCAAAGAAACAAGCCCGAAATTCACGTGCGCGCCCTCGTCCTTGATATAACCCAGTTGCTTCGCGGCAAAGAAAATCTGGCGAAAATATAGGTTCTGCTCGGATCCTACTGCGTAAAGAATCTTATATGGGTGGAATTTCTTCATCCTGTATTTTATTGTTGCCAGATCACGGGTAGCGTAGAGCGTGGATTCGTCAGATTTTTGTATAAGCAGCGGCGTCCCGTTCATAGGAATCAACACCGCGCCCTGCTCTTCCTTTGCAACGCCTTTGGCAAGGGCTTCTTTTATCACCTGCTTTGCTGTGCTTATGTAAAAGCTCTCGCCTAACTGGTAATCCAAATGTAAGCCAAGTTTTTTGTATATCCTGCCCAGTTCTTGCAGGCTCCATTTGCAGAACAATTTCCATATTTTTAATGCCTTTTTGTCGCCTTTTTCCAGTCGTGCAAACCAGTCGCGCGCCTCTTGCTCCAGCTGTGGATTCTGCTTGGCTTCGTCATGAAATTTTATGTATAATTCCAGCATTTCTTTTATCGGGTTCTTGCTTACACTTTTCAGATCCCCCCATGTATTGTATGCATAGAGAAGCTTGCCGAACTGTGTTCCCCAGTCGCCGAGGTGGTCATCGCTGATAACCCTGTAGCTTAAAAATTTGTGTATGTTGTAGAGCGACTGGCCTATGATCCCTGACCTTAAATGGCCCACAGACATGGGCTTTGCAATATTAGCCGACGGGTACTCAACGATAACTGTCTTTCCACTTCCAATATTTGATGATCCGTATTTTCCTTTCGCCGTAATTATTTCCTTGATCACCATCGGCAAGAATGCTTTTTCCTTTACGTAGAAGTTGACGTAAGGACCCGTCGCCTTGATATCGCCGATAAGCCGAAACTTTTTTATCCTGTTGTAAAAGTCTATCTCAAGGAGCTTTGCCATATCAAACGGCGTCTTGTCGTGCTTTTTAGCTACTGCAAAGCACGGCAAAGCTATGTCGCCAGCGTCCTTGACGTCCTTGGGAATTTCTAGCAACCCTGCGTACTCTTGTCCTACTAATTTCTCGACCTGCTCGCGGAATTTCTGGAATGACATAATTATAAACATAATTATTCCGTACAATATAGTTTAATAGGTACGGGTCGTTTCTGAATCAAGAATCAGCGTCTTACCAATGTTCTTCTTTCCTCGATAACTATGGGCTCTGCAAGCTCTATTTTCTTGGGGAATTCCCTTCCTCGGTCAAAAATGTTTTTCTCTGATTTTTTGGCTTCGAATGCCTCTATCAAATACCGCTCGGCTTTCTCTATGTCAAAATTCTTGCACGAGAAAATGTCAACAAAAACTGAATTCTGGGCGATGAACGTGTGCACGGTTATGTGGCTCTCGGCGATGAGAACAAAGCCGGAAACGCCGCCCTTGTCAAAAGAATCTTTTTTTCCAAGTGGATTGCCAGCGAAGCTGGAAACAGAAGGGACAGAAATCTTTGTCATGCCTATCTTGGACGGCAGTTCGTCTAGTAATTCATAAATGAAAGAATGGTCAGAAAGTTTCCTCTTATTGCACCCGTATAGATCGAGGGTCAGGTGCGGGCCAAACCCCATTGTTTCTTCGTCCATTTCTTGCGTCACAAACTCCTTCAATGACTTATTTTTAATGCAGCAACATATTTAAAATTATTGTTTTTGCCTTATATTCCTCTTTTAAATCTTGTTCCCAAAGTAAATCCATGAAGAAAATCTCTAAAGCAAAATCCAGTGTCTTCAAAGAATCGTCAGAGCCCGTTGGAATAAAAATCAAAGGTCATGATTTTTCGAAAGGTTTGGACATGAAAAAATTTATTGGGTCTTACGGATCTACCGGTTTTCAGGCCTCGCACCTAGGCAAGGCGATAGAAATCGCGAAAAAAATGCGAAAGGATAAAGTAACTGTATTCCTTGGCTATACTTCAAACATGGTTTCTTCCGGCGTGCGCGAATCAATACACCACCTTGTGAAAAACAAGTTCGTCCACGCAATCGTCACGACAGGCGGCGGCGTCGAAGAGGATATAATCAAGACCATAAAGCCGTTCATTCTGGGTGACTTTAAGCTGGACGGAGCAGTGCTACGAAGAAAAGGAATAAACAGGATAGGAAATATCCTTGTGCCGAATGACAGATACATAGAATTTGAAAAAATATTTGTGCCGCTGTTAGAAAAACTTTACAAAGAACAGAAAGAAACCGGTAAGATAGCTACTCCTTCAGAAATCTGCCGCCGCCTCGGTGAACTAGGCGACGATACGTCTATATTGTACTGGGCGGCAAAGAACAACATACCAGTCTTTTGCCCCGCCATGGTTGACGGCAGCATTGGCGATATGATATTCTTCTTCAAGTCCGAGCACCCGGACTTCAAATTAGATATGAGTGATGATTTGTCACATTTGACGGACATGGTTCTCGACGCCAAAGAAACAGGCGTAATAATCCTAGGCGGCTCGCTTCCAAAGCACCATATTATGAACGCAAACATGATGCGTGAAGGGACAAAATACGCGATTTATATCAATACCGCCATGGAGTGCGACGGCTCTGATTCCGGGGCATTGCCAGAAGAGGCAAAATCATGGGGCAAGGCCACGGCAAAGGCAGAAGCCGTCAAAGTGCAGGCAGACGCATCCATTGTGTTTCCTCTGCTCGTCGCAGGGGCATTTGTTGATTGATATGACAGATAGGAGATGAATATTTATGAACATCCCATGGGGCAGCCCTGAAGCGGGAAAATTCGTGACAAACGTAGGCCTGATAACGAGCAACGGGCCGCACGGCTATAACATAATGTCAGCAGAATGGACGCACCATGTTTCTTATAGTCCTGGTCTGATAATGGTAAATGTAGGTTTCAACAAGGCCACAGAAGAAAATATCAAGAAAAGCAAGGAATTCGGTATGAGCCTTGCCGCTACGGACCAGAACATTATTGCAAGCGTTGCAGGCGGATCTTCCGGCAAAGATACCGATAAAATAAAAGTTCTGAAAGAACTTGGTTTTGAATTCTATAAAGCCAGAAAAATAGACGTCCTCATGGTTAAGGGCGCTGCACTGAATATCGAATGCAAGCTGATCAAAAAAATGAAACTCGGCGATCACGTTATGTTTGTTGGCGAGGCCGTTGAAGTTTCTGCTTCTGAAAAAGAGCCGTTAGTATACTGTAGCGGCAAATACAATAAGATCGGCGAACAAGTACAAAAACCACCACAAAAAGAGATCGAAAAGATGCGCAAGATTGTCGAGAAATATAAGAAAAGCAATGCGTAGAAAATTTAACCAATGACTCTACATTTTCCAGTCTCATCAACTATTTCAATCTTACGAGGTCGTGTTAAATTGCCAGAGTTCGCGGATCCGTCCCATATTTTGTAAGCGTTATCTAATTCTTCTTTTGTAGCATACATTTGCCCTATTAACATTAACCTTAGTTCTCCCAAACCATTACGCGCGGGTACGGCTACACCGAACTTATATTTCATATCAAAACTCTGGCTTGTCACAGAAACATCTATATTGAAAATGCTTAAAAAGAGCAAGAATAAGCTGCATTTTATTACTTCTATTTACTGAATTCTTTCCCGCAGAACTCGCAAAACTTAACTATTCCGACTGGGCGCCTTACTATTTTGATTACGCCCTTGAAGCCGCGACCGCAGTTGTGTATGTTTTCTTTTATTTTCACATGGACCACCGTATATTTTGATAATGAACCCACAAAACACGAAGAAGCGACCAACACCCAACTTCCTGCATGATGTACGTTCGGTTTGTTTATAATATAGATACTAGTATATAAAGCTTGCACTTTTGTTCGGGCTTTGCAGAAATTGAAAAAGTTTGTATTATTTCTTTTTTATTTTAGCTACAAAAAACCCGCCCGTGCTGTTATGCATCGGGTATATCCTTATGCAGTTTTTTACCGCATTATGAAATTCCTTTCCTTCGAACACCGCGATGCCTGTCGTATGAACAATATTGGCATCTATTTTCTCAGTAGCCGCGTTGTCAAATTTGTCCAGAAGGAAGCTTACAACGGCCTCGTTCTCTTCGACATTAAGCGTGCATGTAGAATAAACAAGAATACCCTTAGGCTCAAGTATTTTGAACGCGTGAGAAACAAGTTTTTTCTGCTTCCTGGCAAGAAATTTTACTCTTTTCGGGCTCCAGTGACGGAATAGCTTTTCTTTTTTGTTTATCATGCCTTCTCCGCTGCAGGGCGCGTCAAGAAGTATTTTGTTGAAATTTTCTTCTATCTTTCGCCCTGACATATTTGTGATATTACAATTGATGCCAAATCTTTCAGCATTATGTCTCAGCCTTTTTATTCTGTGTCTGTCGATGTCATTAGCTGTTATGCTGGCTGAATTACCTGTCATGAAGGACATTATAAATGTCTTAGTGCCAGGCGCAGCGCACATGTCAAGTATGCTGTCATTTTTGTGCGTATCAAGAGCTATGCATGGAACAAGTGATACAGGATCAAAAATAAAGAAGCCTGATTTATCAAAATTTTCATCAACGAAATACGCCTTATGATACCATGGAACATTTTCCAGATTCATTTTCTTTCTGGAAAGTATGCACTTACGCGCTCTTGCATTGTATATACTGCTGTCGATGCCTAATTTATTAAGAGTCTCCTTCAATTTTTTAGGTACATCCATCAGACCACACCAGAATGCAGCTACCAGTCGAGCTATTTATTCGATTTGCTTATTTATTAGTTTGACTAATATCAAATTATAAAAAGAAAAAAGCAGTCATTCGGAAGCCCAGAACCCGCAAAGCGGACGAAGTACGATTTGACTCTTACTTCGTTTTAAAGGCTAGCATTGGTGTAGGAAACCGTGAGCTGAACAGCTCGCCGAAGCTCGCTGCTTACACCCCGGTTCCATAACTGGTCGTCTTGCCAGTACCGAACGCCTATTTTCGAGAGCTGCTTGGAACTTAGATGCTTTCAGTTCTTATCAGCGTGGCGCGTAGCTACTCAGCCTGCCTTGTCAGACAACTGATACACCAGAGGCGCCGAAGGGATGTTCCTTTCGTACTTATTCCTCCTTCCTCTCAGGCGTCAACACCTCCAGCAGATATAGACCAAACTGGCTCACACCGTTCTGAACCCAGCTAAGGTGCCCTTTTAATACGTGAACTCCGTCACCCTTGGTTGCCTGCAGTCCGAAACGCCTATAAAATTGTTGATTTCAGAGAAAAGATAATATCATCTTTTGTCTTGAATTCATGCAGATCTTTCTTTTTTAATTTGTATGTTTTAATTGCAAGATCGAGTATTTGATTCTTTTCGAATCCTTCCCAATTTTTGCTATCCTTTGTTACTTTAACACCATTTACAAATCCTATTTCTTTGCGAAACTTTATGATATCTTGTTTTCTGAATAATACCACTTCGTCGTTTGATTTTCTTAAAGTTGGTGAGTAATCTAATTTTTTAAGAAGTTGAAATAACTGCTGTCTAATTACGGGATGTTTGCACGATATTTTGACTAGTTTTTTTATCTCCCATAAGTTTTTCCTTTTATTCCTGACTATCCACAAACTCACACAACCATCAGCTGAAAACATTGCTTGAAGAATCTTATATATTTCTACGTTTGGTAATTCAAAGAAGAAATCTGGCAATTTTGATTGAGGAAAAGTTCCATCTGTAAATTGCTTAGTTCTGAATGTAGGGACAATGTTAAACAAAGCCTCAATAGCATGCTTATTTCTAACTTTTGTACGCTTTATTTCTTTGAAATCAGAGTGAGAAATCTCTGTAAACTTGGTGATTTCAAACAGTTTTCGCAGTTCTGCTTTAAAGATATCGTGAAGTGCTTGTGATTTGTTTGTAAACTCGATCTGGAACGAATTTTGATGTTTGCTAATGCCACCATCTGTTAATAATAGTCCTATCAAAATTCCTAGATCTACATTTGGTTCAAGTGCATTGCTTTGCGTTTCCTCTTTTTGAGGCATAAACTTAATTGTTCCTTAAGTTTAAATCAATGCCTCAATTTATCAACTCATTATACAGAAAGCATTTCAGATTTCTGCACAACCAGGAGAGGACCAGCATCTGCTTCTGTTAAATAACTAACAGAATCGACAGCGACGCCGCAACGCACGGGTTCTCGTCCTAAGAAATTATTGTTCTTAGAATGTCGATTTGTCCGCTGCACAGCACATATTTTTCCTTAGGTCTTGGTTTGTCTAATTCTGCTGAACAAAGACAGCTATTATTTTACAGCTAACACTAATTTTCATTCTAGGCAAACTTTCGATGAACGTATCACTACATCCACCACCATATTGCCATGTCTATTAGTTGAGGTGCTGTAAAATTTACGTAGCTATCTAGTCTAGTGATTAGCAGAAAAAGAGTCGACCAAGTGCTGTGCGAGCAAAGAACTCTCGCCCGCCACGACACCATTTTAGGGGGAAAGTAAATCCATAATAACATACATACTCATAGCTACATCTAGCCACTAATTATGGTTAGAGTAGGCTTAGTATGGCTTGTGACATATCCGGGATTGACTTTCCAATCCCCGGGATCGCCACAACAAAGTGTATTATGTTACTTTGTTGCTGTAGCTTTTCTCATGTCACTGACAACCATCTAGGTCAATCAGCGTATCGTTAGCTCACGCTTTCACGGTTGGACACTATTATGTTAAGAGTCCAATCAATGCAGCTTTTGCGCTTACACTCTTGAATTCGGATAATCAGCCGAAGGTGGAGAAATAAATTAGAATTATCACACATATTCTTCTAATTTGAGAGTGTCTATAAGTGTGGTGCTTAATGTAGAATTAAATTCATTAGGAGCCCAATACACAGTCCAAAAATTTTCATAATATCTTATATCTCTCTTTAATTCTAATTTCCGCTCTTCTGCAATTTTATATACTACAATGTAAGGTTTTGCAATCGTATTTACGATATGTGAAAAGCAAAAACCTAGTTCGTGAAGTGTTTGAGCAATTTCTTTGAGATTTAATAATGCCCTATATCTCATACTCTCTCTATCTACACTATCTTTTTAAATTCATCTCCACCTTCAGGTTTCTGACCCGAACGAGCTGCACTATCCTCGGTTATATGCTAGGATATTAAGCATATCACGTTGTTTTGTTATAATTTTTGCATGTGTATTTTCGAAATATTTTATCATATTAGGATAAGTATAAACTATTACCACAAATCCTTTTTTAGTAAATAATTCTATTTTCTTTTTAGTTCTTTCAAGATGTGGCTTCCATGCAAATCCGACTACTTCAATTATTGTTTTATTATTCAGAAAAAAATCTGGATAATAACCGAATATTTTAAGGCGTAAACGAAGTTCTTCTTTATCAGCCTTTTCGATTGCACGTTTACCACCCAAAAGTCCCATCTGTCTGTAACAATTCTTCCCGTATTTTTTAATCAGAGATTCTTTGATAGACTGCCGCCATTTTTTATACAAATCGGGGTTGTTTTTGAAATCTTTTCGCATATTTTGCATACGTTGCTTTCCAATGTTAACAAGCCATCTTCTTCCATATTTTTGGACAAGTTTCTTTTGGCCCTTTTTGCCTTTTTCTGACAGAAGTTGTCTTGCCTCGAATGTTTTGTAGTTGTAATTGCTATCATCGATGGAATATTTCTGTACCCATAAATCAAATAGACACTTAGGTATGCTTCTGCTTCCGTTTTTGTAAAGTTTCAATCTGCCTATGGGAATTTTTGATTTCATCGCTATTTCTTCGTCTGTCAAAAGTTTTGATTTTTGTTTTAGCTCATCAAAAAATTTCCTTCTACTCTCATTTTCTAGAAATTCGACGCGTTTAATATCTAGCCACATTCTATATCTATCGTAGTTCCTAGTATATAACCTTTGAGGAGCCCTGATATCCTTTCAGGGCCGTACCGCCCCAGTCAAACGACCCATCTGCTGCTGTTCGCCGCTTTCACGACGTAAGCAATACGGAGACGAAAGGGTAGTGTTACATTGTTGCCTCCACATTCTCTTGCGAGAATGCTTCGACGGCTCCTACCTACGCTCTACAATCATCTACGTATCGCAACAACAGACTGCCGTAAAGCTAACCGCTGGTAGAAGCAGAAATTGCACGAACATAATAAGAATAATTTTTCTTCGGTACAAAATAACCGAATTTTTTCCAAAAATTTATTTTTGCCAAGATATATGTGTTTTTGAAACCTATTTCATCAATCCATTTGTTGAGGTTTCTTTTTCCATACATCCGTATCCGGAATTCATTGAAGTTTCTTCTCTTGGTTTCTTCAAAAGAAAATGTAAAATTGAACTTTCTGAGTGCATTGCATATGTCAACTGCAAGGTTTCTGGAGTTACAGAACATCTCCATCCTTGGCTCTACATATACTCCTTTGCGATTTTTCTTAAACGACACTGAAAAATCTGTGTCTCCAATGCCACTCAAACATTTTTTAAGCAGTTTGTTTTTCTTTTTTATGAATTCGGGCATTTTGATGTTCGTCTTGTTTCCTGCAGCCAATCCTATACTCTTTTTGAATTCTACTAGTTTCTTAGAATTGATGACAAGAAGCACGGAATTATCCGTCTTCCTCTCGTAGTAGAGTGGTATTAAATTGAACAATTTCTGGAGAATTTCAAAGAGAATTTTTTGGTAAAACTCTTTTTCATTCTCAAGATTGCCAGAATAAGTTACTCTGTGCGTCCTTTCTACGTCGTAGAGATTTCCATCTCCAAGATGAATTCCTGTTTCGTACGCAAGAAGTAATTTATTCATATGTACCCGCTATACATTACTGCAAAAAACTATTTAATCTACTTCTACCATCCACGGGGTCTACTCTTCCCACTGGAGGTCTCTGGCCTAATCACCAGAACAATAGTTTCGCCGGGTTCCGTGTCGGGACAGCTCCCATCTCGTTAATCCATCATGCAGGCCAACTGTTACAGCCGATTTCCTATATTTGTAATATTTTCTTTTTTCCAAGGGTTTTTCTTTACAAAGAAAAAGGCTTATTTAATTGGCAAGGGATTACGCTACCTTAAGACACTCAGAGTTAGTGCCGGCCTACAGCGGGGCATAGGCCCATTGGAATGAGCTTTCACACACCGCTAGTGGCCACGATTCACCGATTATACACAACCTTTCGGTCTAGCAATCGGCTACGTTTATTAACCAGAAAGAGATGATTTACTCTCGTATCGTTTTAGTGCGAGTTTTAAACCAGGATAAAAAAATGGTTGTATGATTCTTGGTTTTAATGGTGTATTTTCAAGTTTATTTCTATAATCCTTAACTGTCATATCGCCTGCTTCTATGTTATTTTTTGTTAATTTGTAGCTCATCCAATTAAAAAGAAAGAGGCTACTTATTAAGGCTACGCCGGTTTCGATTGCACCGAATTTTCCTAGTTCTTTAATTAATTCTGCGTATTCTTGCATTGTTTTTCTTATTTCAGAAATCTTCTTAATCCTTTTCATCTCTCTCAGTTTGTTAAACAGTCGGATGGGACTTGTCACTGAGACCTGCTCATCACTGAGCAGGCATCCCTTCTACCTAAGATACGGGACTAATTTGCCGAGTTCCCTGACATGGATTCTCCCGAACGCCTTC
>CAYJTG010000005.1:0-96049 GCA_964373255.1 uncultured archaeon | reverse complement strand
CACAATCAACAGAAATAACTGACACAGCTTCGGCATCTGACATTCCTAAAACTCCGATACACTGGCATCCGACACTAGAAGTTGCAATCAAGGGCCAAGTGCAGACTATACCAGCTAATTTAGGGACTGTAGGCGGCCACGAGCCAATACACACTCACGATACTACAGGCACCCTGCATTATGAAAACAACAACCCAACCTCTGAGAATATGAGGCTGGGCTACTTTTTTGACAGGGTGTGGAGAAAGAAATTTAGCAGCACCTGCATATTCGACAACTGCAATGGCGATGTCGGGACAGTCAAGATGTTCGTTAACGTGCAAGAAAACTTTGAGTTTGACAACTATATTCCTAGAGACAGAGATCAGATACGCATAGAGTTTGGTTGATTATGCCTAAATCCGAAAATAAATTCAAAATTTATATGATTTTTCTGGCATTTATTCTATTTTCGATTCTGGTAATCGGTTTGTTTTTATTCTTAGTAACGCCGACAGAAGCTGTAAGCCTGCCGTTAGCTTATATCGCAGGACTATCTATGATACTTCTGCCGTGTACATTGCCGCTTGCTTTTGTAATAGTGCCGTTGAGTATGAAGGAGAGTCCTCGGAAAGGCTTGACGATGGCGTTGATATTCGGATTAGGCCTAATAATTACAATTACCATATACGGCGTTGTTGCAGCGCTTATTGGCGGCGTCTTTAATCTGCAAGCAGCAAACATTATATTCCTCACAATAGGAGGTACTTTTGCGTACGTTTTTGGTTTATCTGAATTGGGTTTAATAAAGTTTAAAGGACCAGTTTTCCACGCAGCACTGCCGGAATCTTTTCGAAAGAGGGGCGAGTACGCAAAAATATTTTTTATGGGTTTGCTGCTGGGGAACATTGGTGTTGGCTGTCCAAACCCTGCATTCTATTTGATGTTGGCCTACATAGCAGCTTCCGCCAGTATTTTAACCGGAGCGTCTTTAGGTTTGGTGCACGCTATCGGAAGGGCGACGCCGCTTATTTTGCTTGCAATTTTAGGAATACTAGGTGTAGATGCGACTAAAAAAATCGTTTCCGGGTCGAAAAATATAGGCAAGTGGATGGGATGGTCTCTTGTTGTTCTGGGCGCTATATTGTTGATAACTGGAGGGCCTTTTAAGCCGTGGTATGAAGAAAGCACTATACACGAAAACCTGAATAACTTTTTGTTGGAAATTAGTGGCGGCAGAATTGGTGAGCAAGGAGAAGAGCATGTTTTTGATATTCCGTTCGTGCCGCAATTTTTAGCGCCTTATGTATTTGTAGGACTTATAATAGCGCCAATAATTACTTACAAATTAAAGAAAAGAGAAGGTGATATCAGTGCCTAAAGACCCTGTTTGTGGTAGTGAGGTCAAAGAATCAAAATCAAAGGCAGTTTACAAGGGCAAGACATATTATTTTTGCTGTGCAAGCTGTCAGTGGGCATTTGAAAAGAATCCAAAAAAATTTGTTACCTAGATTTATTTGATTTGTGTTTCATAAGATCTATGTATCTATTGGCTACAATAAATTAAAAAGAAAATTTGTCTCCAACTTCTATTTTAGCGCGTCGAGTAGAAGCTTCCTTGCCTCTAGCGATAAGGATTTTTTCAGGTCCTTTGTGCATATGCATATACAGCAATCGCAAGCAGGGCAGACGCCGCCGGTGCAGCAGGGCTTTCTTCTTGTCATGATATCACCTCAGCTTTAATAGTTTCTTTTGTATACTAATTGATATAAGCGGAATTTAAGGTGAGTAGTTTCATGGCAGAAACCAGTTTACGTGCAGTAACTAATGGAGAAAAATGCAAGATGATAGGCAATGGTTATTGCCCAATATCGTTAGAGCAAGCAGCTGCCTTTCTAAGCAAAAAATGGACGCTTAGCATTATAGTCATAATCGGAAATTTTGGCACATTAAGATTTAACGATCTTTTGCATAGAATTGACGGCATAACTCAGAAAACTTTGTCTGAAAGGCTGCAAGAGCTTGAGCAACAAGAGCTAGTATCGCGTAAAGCTTTTGCTGAAAAGCCCCCACGTGTTGAGTATTCTCTTACAACGAAAGGACAGAAATTACGAAAAGCTGTCTTGCCTCTGCATAAATTAGCGGAGTCGAATGCTTTTAAAATACAACACAACAATTTGACGGCACGTTCACGCTGAAATACCGTCAAGGCGACATAATCCCTGGGTGGAAACTGACCCATCCGTATGGAAAGAATATTGACATATCGTGATTAAGGTGTCATCACGACTTTTCCACAATGGCCGGATTTCATGGCTTCTATTCCCTTCTCGAAGTCCTCGAGCTTGATTCTGTGCGTAATTATTGGTGTAATATCCAACCCGCCTTTCAGCAGCCTAGATGTTATCTTCCACGTGTCCCAAATTTTTCTGCCGTAGACGCCCCTAACTGTAATATCCTTAAGAACTATTTGTTTTGATACATCAATACTTATCTCCTTTGTCGGCAAACCAAGAACAGCAACAGAGCCTGTGGGCTTCACGCATTTCAGTGCTTGTTGCAAAGCCTGCTCAGAGCCGGACATTTCCAGGGCAACATCGGCGCCCTTATTATCAGTCTCGCTCATAATTGCTTCCAGTGGATCCTGCTCATGTCTGTTGATTATAATATCAGCACCCATCTTTTTTGCGATCTTCATGTGTATCTCGGTACCGGCAACGGCTATTATTTTTTTTGCACCCAACGACCTGGCAGCTCCAATCGCGAACAACCCTGTCGGCCCGCAACCGAAAACAGCTACGATTTTGTCTTTCACTTCCTGACTCGTCACGGTGTAGACAGAATTGCCCATGGATTCCTGCAGTGTCGCAATTTCTGGCTTCATACCCTTCGGGTTCTTCCATGCATTTTTCTCAGGAATGATGGCGTATTTCGCAAAAAAGCCGTTTGTGTCGATAGAAAAGAACTTGAGATTTCTGCATATATGTGCGTTGCCTGCTCTACACTGATCACACCGCGAGCAGAATATATGCGACTCAGCCGAGACAGAGTCCCCTACATCTATATTTTTCACATTCTTTCCTTTTTCAATAACAGTCGCACAGACTTCATGACCGAGCGTCTTCGGAGGCACAAATCTTCCGGTTGACCAAGGCGGCTCCCAGTTATAAATATGAATATCAGTCCCGCACATAGAACAGGCATTGACCTTTATCAAAAGCTCATCGTTTTTTGGCTCTGGCACAGGAACCTCACTGAGTTCGAGCCCAGGAGCAGATTTCATCTTCCTGACAGCCATCATTGTTTCTGTCATAATTCTTGGTTATTTGAAGAGTTTTTAAAGTTTTGATTTATAATGAAGCACGATGAAAAATGAAATCCGGACTGAATTTTCTCAAAGATGAAATAGAACGATTGAAAAAAGAAAACCTGTATGTTACGATGCCCATACTTTCGAGCGAACAGCAGAGCAGAATAGTAGTAAATGGGAAGAGCGTTATTTCTCTTGCGTCAAATAATTATCTCGGGTTTGCAAACCATCCAAGGCTTCGTCAAGCGGCGAAATCTGCCATTGATAAATGGGGCTTCGGAACCGGAGCAGTAAGAATGATATCCGGCACAATGGATATACATATGGAGATGGAAGAAGCGTTGGCAAAATTCAAGCACACCGAAGACGTTCTTGTTTTTGTGGCCGGCATCGCTGCCAACCGCGGGACGATACAGGCGCTGATGGGCGAGGGCGATGTAATAATCAGCGATGAATTAAATCACGGCTCTATCATAGACGGCGTGCGCCTGACAAAGGCCGAGAGAAAAATATACCCACATAAAAACACAAACGAATTAGAAAATGTATTGAAAGAATCACAAAGTGCAAAGAAAAGGCTGGTTGTAACAGACGGCGTTTTCAGCATGGACGGGGATATAGCACCGCTGCCTGATATTGCAAGGCTCGCCGATGAATACGATGCAATAGTCATGGTTGACGATGCGCACGGCGACGGCGTTCTGGGCAAAGACGGCCGCGGAACAGTTGACCACTTCAACCTGCACGGCAAGATAGACATAGAAATGGGCACGATGTCAAAGGCTTTTGGATGTCTTGGGGGATACATAGCAGGCAGAAAAGAGCTCAAGGATTACCTCACTCAAACGGCAAGGACATTTCTCTTCACGACGGCCCACCCGCCTGCTGTGTGCGCTGCTGTCATGGAAGCCATAAAGATGGTCCAAGAAGGAAAGCACGTAGAAAACCTCTGGAAGAATACAAGATACTTCAAGAAAGGGCTTCAGGATCTAGGCTTCAACACGGGCAACAGCGAGACGCCCATAACGCCTGTCATCGTTGGTGACAGCGGTCTGGCGGTTAACCTAGGAAAAGAACTTTTTAACGACAGTATCTTTGTCAAGCCCATTGTATACCCACTGGTTGCGAAGGACAAGGCACGTGTTCGCACGATTGTCACGGCCATACACACTCAAGACGAATTAGACGCGTGCCTGAATGCATTCGAGAAGGTTGGGAAGAGGCTGAGGATAATCTAAACTAGATAAAACTATTAATGAAATTCAACACCCGCAACCTGTTAATCTAATAATATATGAAAGAAGAAGGAACACAATCTGAAATCATTGAATGAAAACCATTGGGATATATTTTGATGGAGTCAGGAGGAGACTTTACTCAGAATCTCAACAGAGCTACTTTCTGAGTAGAGTTAGACATTAGACGCGTGATGTGTTTATGGACCCAATAACTTTGTTACTTGTTGCCGGAGCTGTATATGGACTCGCTAAGATTAAGTCTTATGCTCGGCAGGGTAGTGGCAGAAAGACTGATTCCAAATCCGCAGAAGACTGGAAATTTGTCTCAACTGAACATAGGGATTTACTGATCAACAGGAAATCTGCCGGGGGCGATCACTTTACTTACAATAGGGGAACGAAAGAACTCCATGCGACATTTGACTTCAGGAAGATGCATGTGCCCATAGAAAAAGGGCTTGGTGGGATCGTTGAGTGGGAGACTCTGTTGAATCAGGACAACGACGCGACTAGGCAGAAGAAGATGAACTACCTCAAGGGAGTGGGAGTAAATTTTAAGCCCGGGCAGAGATTCACTTATGATCATCCCTGGTATCCAGATGACACGACGCAAAAGTTCGATGAAAAATGGGAGAGGATTTTAGAAAACCGTTTGTCGTATGTCGAGCAGCGCGTCAAATATCTTTATTCTTTGGAACCAGCTTCGCGATCAATTGGGATTAAACTTGACCTATCACGCCTCACCACAAAAATGTTCGATGACTTGCCAAAGAGCGTGGACAATGCTTGGGACAATTTCAGGGGAACCGGAACAGTTGTGCAGACCAATCCATGGAACAGCTTCAACCAGCCACTCGTAGGAAATGAACGGGAGAGGATTTTAGAAAACCTGAGCAAGTACAAGCTGCCGGAACCGATCTCTCATGATTCCTATCTTGTGGCCCAAGAAAACGCAAAGTACTGGGACAAGAAGGTCGGATGTGGGTATTTTCGTCCAGGCGAGGTCAAAGACATGTCTGATTACTGCGTCGAGCATAAAATTATGAAGGCGAGCATGGAGAGAACTATGAACAGTCTGATGATGACAAAGGAGGAAGTATCAAGTATCTTTTCTGGAATCAAAAGCAACATCAGGACTTACAGCGCTTCCGACTTCAACCTTCCGAGGTCAAGTGCATGGCGTTAACCTCGACTTCTCTCGTATTTCTGTAAGCTCTATCGGGCTTCTTTTCGATATCTTTCACAATTGACGTATCGTAAGGATTTTTTGCTTTTCGCTAGGAAACTCCTATTTTCAGATTGTCATGACCCACAATATATATCTCGAAATTTGTATGTCTGACGACGTACTACATGACTCCGTTGTCAACCTGTGTGGGTTGGGGTCATGTCATTCTCATGGCAGGTAGCACATCACAAACGGGAGATTCAAGGAATGTAAATTTTGTATTTGTATGTTGAATCACAGCACGAACAAACGAGTGAGTAACAGAATGCAACTCAATTTATCATTTTATTTTCTTCGATATTTCGTCTAATTTTTTGTGCATTTCATTTAGAGCCCCTTCATTCACAACAGTAAAATCAGCCACCGCGATCGGTCCGCCCTTGTTTAGATTTTCAATTTCTGCCGTATCTCTTTCTGATGCAGCCTCTTTTTCAAGCTGCCGGTTTTTCATATCTTTATCTTCTGATTCTAATTTTCGCCCTTCAAGGCGTGCATACCTTGCTTTAGGAGAAGCGTAGATGGCTATAACAGCAACGTCCGGATATTTTTTCTTAAATTCTAGATATTCTTCCCAGCTGTACAAGCCATCTACGATAACATTGCCTTTCTTAAGAAGAGTGTCAATCTTAGGAAAATTGAGCAGGGCGTACGCAGCCATTCCGTGCTGCTTCCGCAATGATTCGCGTATCATTTTTTCATTTTTTTCGGTTGGTTCGAGACCGCGCTTTTTAATTTCATCCATTGTAAGCTGGCCGAGACGGATAAATTGAAAGCCTTTTTTAGCAAAATATTCGGCTGCTTCTGTCTTGCCGGAGCCAGGCATGCCCACTATGGCGATTATCTTGGTCATGTTTCTCCTTTAAGAATTTAGGCATTTAAAACTAATTTGATAGGCATGACAATAAAAGATCTTCTGAAAGACAAGCTGAACAAAAAAGAACTGGAGAAGGTTCCTTCTTCTTTCGAAATAATCGGGAGCAGGGATAAAGCGGTCAGCATAGTTGAGATTCCGTATCAGCTAAAGCCCAAGGCAAAGCTGATAGCCGACGCTATAATGGCTAAGCACAAGAACGTAAAGACCGTACTCTTAAAGGAGTCGCCACGACAGGGCACGTTCAGAACAAGAAAGTACAGGATAATCAGGGGCCTGAAGAATACGGAAGTAATGCATCTGGAAAACGGGTGCCGCCTGCTTGTTGATCCGCAAAGTGCATATTTCTCGCCGAGAGAGAGCACTGAGAGGCAGAGAATAGTCGATAAAGTAGGCGAAAACGAATCTGTTCTGGTTTTCTTTGCGGGCGTTGGGCCATTCGCAGTAGAGATAGCAAAAAGGAGCAAGGCAAAAAGAGTGGTTGGAATTGAAATAAATCCTGTGGCCGTTGACTATTTTGTGAAGAATATCAAGATAAACAAGCTAATCAATACAGAGGTCGTTCTTGGCGATGTCGCCGAGACGTCAAAGAATTTTACCGGCCGGTTCGACAGGGTACTTATGCCATTGCCGGAGAAGGCTTCTGAATATATGCGCGACGCCATAAATTGCCTGAAGCCTAACGGCGTATGCCACTTTTACCTTTTCGAGAATCCCGACAAGGTAAACAACTGGAAAAAGAGAATACGCGACATCGCAAAAAGTATGAAGAAAAATATAAAGATCCTCGAAACGCAGAAAGTCCTTCCGTACGGACCGAGGATATGGAAGTACAGGATAGATTTCCAAGTGGTTTGATGTTCTAGCGCCTGGTCCTTACCTTTATCCGTATCGGCGGCTCATAGTTTCTCAGCTTATTCTGTAGCTCAAATTTTTTCCTTTCCATTTTTATCAAGTTACTCTGAACATCATGCGTTATGTTCCTGTTTTTGCCGTTAACTCCGATGTGCCACGATCTACCTAATTTATATATCGAAATTGTATTTGATTTTGGCCTTTCTGCCGCGTACGATGATTCGGTTCCGGCCAAAGAATAAGCTGTTAATCCTGTTAATACCGCAAGATAAACAAGGGGCTTTGAGAGATAATCTTTCATGCTTATTATTTATTTTCAATCTTCTTAAGGCATTGTCAACTTAACGGTTGTTGCCTATCGGCAACAACCTTTTCTGGGGCATTAGCAATGGCTAATGTCCCTTAAGTTGACAATGCCCCTTCTTAAAAGCGGCGAAGTACATGCTGCCTGCTTTGCTCGGAAGCGCGTGGTCGAATATCTTCAGCTTTAATTTTTCCATAGCCGTAAAGTCTTTGTACCAACCCCAGTAGGGCTTCTGGAGCTTGAATACGCCATGAAATTCCAATAATTCAAAACCATTTTCTTCAAAGAATTCTATAAGGAGCTTTTTGCCGATTGGTACAGCACTGAGCCGAAATCCCTCAATTCTTACATTTGTCCCTGTTCCGCCGGGCTCTTCTCTTAATTTTTCTATCAGAGATAATCTTTCTTTCCATCTGCTTGCAACTGAAACAATAGCTATGCCGTCTTTCTTCAAGACTCGGGACATCTCTTTTATTGCCGCTATGTAATCGCATATATTCAAAACCGTGAACATACAAAGAACAGAGTCAAAACATCCTGACTTTATAGGAAGCGATTCAGCGTTTGCCTGAATTAGGCTTGCGCTTGATTTTTTTGCAGCTTCCTTCAGCATGCTGTAAGAAATATCAAGTCCTGTCACACTTTTCACTAAATTAAGGTGTTCGCCTGTACCGCATCCGATGTCCAGCGTTTTGCCTTTTGCATATTTCCTTACCATGTAATATTCTTTCTTGCGCATGTACTTCATTGTTGCATTATCATGGCGCTTATCATAATTGTGCGCAGTAGAATCGTAAAGCTTTTTAGCATCGTGTTCCATACAAAATAACATGGATGCAAAGAATAAAAGCAAATTAGAACGAGAAAAAATCAGCTACCTTAATATCGACCTCATGCTTATGTTCAGTTTTCTTGTTAAATAGATGAATGACAACCCGCCGAGAAGATTCAGGTACCATATGGACAAGAATCGTGCCAGCAGGATGCCTGTAATCGCCACGGATTTCTCAACGCCAAAAGACGCCAGAAATACAGTCATGACAACGTCTGTGGATCCTATTCCGCCCGGCAATGAGCTGGCTATTCCAATCATTGTTGCCAATGCAAACATGCTCGCAAGCATTATTGGTGAGAGTGTTACACCGATAGACAGGAATGAATAATATAGAACGAATCCTTCCAGCACCCATGCGATCAATGTAAATATGAAAGAGTAAATAACTCTTTGCTTGTTTACCTTTGTTTCCTGAAATGTCTTTACAAAGCTTTCTGACATGCGGTTCAACACAGGCAATCTTCTGAGAAAACGAAAGATAAAATCGGCAAAACGCTTTTTGTACAATACCAGAAGCCCAATTATTAGAAGCGTAGAAAATGCGATAACAACAATGACGCTGATAAGATAAAACTGCGCCCCAAGGCTGATAAATGAGTATGCGCCGATTATAGCCAGTCCAATAAGAACTACAATGTCCAGTATTCTCTCCCACACTATTGATGGCATGACAGATGACACAGGGCGGTTGTCAACTAATTTAAGTATAATGGCCTTTACGGGCTCGCCTAATTTACCAGGCGAGAAATTGCTTATTGTCATTCCAAGAAGCTGCACAGGCGTTATGCGCGAAAACGATATATTGCCAACCAGCACCTTCCACTTAGTTATTCTGAGAAATATGCTGAAAGATGATATTATAAATGCGGCCAAAATCAGCCTGTAATCGCTTTTTAGTATTATGGACATGAATTTCGCAGGATCCGCATAAAGAACGAGAAGTACAAGTATAAGCACGCTTACAAAGATCGCCACGAGCTTCAATCGCCTCATCATACATTTAGAAGGCAAAAAACGGATAAAAAGCTATTTTACAATCGTACGCTGACTTCTACGCCGTCAAAGCCGAAGTCATAGAACTTGCTATCGTATTTTCCTGAATTCCGCACGTAATCAAGATAATCAGACATTGCATCTGAAAAGATCTTCGCATTATCGGCGACGATTATTGTTCCTTTATGCATTTTGTCTTCCAATAATTTCAGGTATTCAAAATATTCCTTCTTTGCTGCGTCTATGAATATCATGTCAAACGTCTTGTCAAGTTTTTTTATCGTATCTCTTGCATCGCCTAAAATAATATCTACCTTATTTTTCAAACCTGCTTTGCGTATATTTTCTTTTGCTATTTCAGCAGCCTTTTTGTCTATCTCGAGGGAAATGATTTTTCCTTTTTCCATGTTTCTTGCCATAAGTATCGCAGAATAACCAACAAGAGTGCCTACTTCAAGTATCAATTCTGGTTTATGTTTCTTTACAGTATCTTCCAGCAATTTACCTTTTACCCGGCCTATTATTGGAAGAAATGTAATTCTGTTTGGTAGCTGCGTACTGTGTTTGCCTATCTGAAGCGATTCTGGCATTTCTGATGCTTTTTCTATTAAGCATAAAACATCTTCAATCTTATTGTTCATTTAATCACCTTGAAATCTATTACAACATGATAA
The DNA here is from genome assembly GCA_964373255.1 of uncultured archaeon. Taxonomy (GTDB): domain Archaea; phylum Aenigmatarchaeota; class Aenigmatarchaeia; order GW2011-AR5; family GW2011-AR5; genus JACPVU01. The sequence goes on along the minus strand of CAYJTG010000005.1, from coordinate 85,762 downwards.
GTATTTGGGGAGTAAGATTTGACTTTCTTCTTGTTTATGATTTTATGTTTGAATTGTAATTTTTTGCATGCATAATCTATCTGACTAAACGGCAGGGTCCACAATTCTTTTGTTTTGTAAATATTGTGAAAATGAATAATACAAGTATTTTTCGTCATGAACAGTGCATACGGAAGGAATTCTTCTGTATGCGGAAAATACCCCATTATTATCCGGTCTGCATAGTTTCTGAAGGCCATAGCTGCAAGCTTGCAGTCGCCCTGCATGGCATTTATGACGCTGATTTTATTAATTGCAATGTTATCGGCTAAATAGTTATAAGCAACCGGGTTCTTCTCTATGGCAAGTACCTCTCTCGCCTTTGTAAACTTGGCTATGCCCAGTGAGAAATATCCGATGCCTGCGAACATGTCAACTATTATTTCGCCTTCTTTTATCAGTGGAATTATTCTTTTTCTTTCATTGAGGTTGCCCTTGGAGAACATGATTTTTGATACGTCTAATTTATACTGTACGCTGTTTTCTGTATGAATGGTCTCTATTTTGTTTCCTGATAATACAGAAACATTCGGCTCGCGAAATTCTCCTTCTACGCCTTTTATTTCGCACACTGTTTTTACATAAGGCAGCAGTTTCATCATAGATTCTGCGACCTTATTTTTCTGTTTTGGCGGTCTTATTTTTGGCAACTTTAGCAGTAAAATATCTCCTACAATCTGATAGCTGGAAGGCAGCAGGCTTTCCCTTATGCCTGTCAATCTGGCGAGCTTTTTCTTGAATGACATAGGTGACTGTTATTTTAAAAAGTTTTAAACAGAGAAGTCAAAGTGATATACATGTCAAACCTAATACCGATCCTTCAGCCACAGCACACACACGAAGATCCGTACGTAGATCCATCAGAAGAGCAATTCACGTCGGTAGATACATTCAGGCAGAGGATGATGGAGAAGATGGAGAAAGCGGGCTACCGTTTCGTAGGCAAGCATAAACACAGCGCCATCAAGGTCTGCGAGTGGTGCAGAAAGTCCATGGGCGAACGCGGGCATTGCTACAAGCAGAAATTCTACGGCATACATTCCAGCCAGTGCGTACAGATGTCGCCCACTGCTTTTGTCTGCACCGAAAACTGCCTGTTCTGCTGGCGGCCGCTCAGATATTCGTTACCGCAAGAAAAAGATGTCTGGGACACGCCGGAAGATATAGTAGACGGGTGCGTAGACGCCCAGATAAATCTTCTGCAGGGATTCGGCGGCAACCCTAATACGGACAGGAAGAAGTTTCACGATGCTATGCATCCGAAGCATTTTGCTATTTCATTATCAGGCGAGCCGACCCTTTATCCTTATATCGGCGGTTTAGTAGAAGAAATAAACAAAAGGGGAATGACGTCTTTCTTAGTAACCAATGGCACGATGCCTGAAAGAATACAGGGCTTGCTCGACAACAACCAGCGGCCAACACAATTGTATGTAACGCTTGCTGCGCCTAATGAGGAAGTTATGAAAAAAACAGCACTGCCCATGTTTCCTGATTCGTGGGAAAGGCTGATGAAAACCTTGTCATTGCTGCAGTATTTCGACCGCACGGTTATTCGCCTCACGCTTGTCCGCGGATTGAATCTTGTCAACCCCGAGCAGTACGCCGAAATTGTAGAAAAGGCAGCACCGCGCTTTCTGGAAATTAAAGCATACATGGCTGTAGGCGGAGCGCGCGACAGATTGCCGTACGAGGATATGCCTCAAGATACGGAGATTTTTAATTTTGCAGAAATTATTGAAAAAAATAGCTCCTATTCTATAATTGATAAAAAATCTGATAGTCGTGTTGTGCTTCTGACGAGGGACGGCAACGCAAACAATTTTATAGATATATAGATTGAGAAAAAGGAGCATTTTCAACTTAACGGCTGTTGCCCATCGGCAACAGCCTTTTTTGGGATATTAGCGATAGCTAATATCCCTTAAGTTGACAATGCCAGAAAAAGGATCGGCACAAAAAACTATTTCCTTTTCAGCTTCTCATCAACAATTTTCTTCTTTGCGTGGTCTATTGCTGATACGTATGTTATCTCGTAGTGATTGCTCTGTATATTTTCGCGACTTTTTTCGAAACGTCCTACGCCTGTATCTATATACCTTCTGCCATGAGAAAAATGTGTTTTATAGTTCTCAAGCGTACCTAAATATGAACTAGGCTTTACAGACATTTGAATTCCATGGCTATTCTTTGTAATAACAACTGTAATTTTGTATTTACGCACACAAATCACGCTCCAAATAAAATCAAAAAATCCCTAGCGTCCTCAGAATATAGGAATAGTGGTTGTGAAACATTCAGGATTTCTTTTTTCAGAAAACTATTTCTCGATAGGAAAGTATTTATAGATTACATCTCGATTTGCCCTACGTATGTGGTCTCATTTTGGTTATTATTAGGAGTTCTTTTAAAATTCCCTAATTGCGTGACAACAGTGTCTTCTTTACCGGCAAAAACGTTTTTGTAGCGTCCAAGATCCTGTTCGAACGCATGAGGCTTGACAGACAAATCCAGCGATCCGCCGTTCTTTGCAACCGTCACGTACACAATTTCTACCATAGAATCAACTATAGCAGAAGTCTTTTTATCTCTTCTCTATGACTTTTTTTCCACGTTCTTGGGGCACAATCTCTATTTTTGCATCTTTGAAATTTTTATTTAATTCTTTTCCCTTGAAATACTCATGTAGAAAAATTGCTAGGGAACTTATTTCAGAGTGAGGTTGTTGAGTTATACTTATGTTATAGTCTGCAAGATGATAAACCTCGCCGGGCACTTTTTCGCTGCCTACAATAAGAAGGGCATTTTTTGATTTCTTGATTTTCGATATTTTCTTTTGCACGGGCAGACCGTACATACTCAAATGAATGATGCAGAATTTCTTTTTCTTGTACTTTTTAATCACCTTTCTGAAATTCGCTTCGTAGCTTACAGAAAATTTACCGCCGAACCGCTTTGTCACGCCTTTGACAGAATCCATCATTTTTTCGTCGCGCTCGCCAGAATAGACTATCGAATCAGCGCCCAAAGCCCTTGCAACGAGCCCGCAGTGCGTTGATACGCGGTCGTCTCTTCCAAGACGATGTCCCAACCGAAGAACAACTATCATTATAGTATGGTAAAGTTAAACAAATATATACTTTGGTTTCACTACTATAATCATGAATCTGCACGAAAAGAAATGCGTTCCGTGCGAAGGCGGCGCGCCGCCGATGAGCGAAGATGAAATAAACAGACACATGAACCAGATCAAAGGATGGAACACAAACGGGATAAAAATTGAGAAAGACTACAAGTTCAAGACAGCTGACGCGGCAGTGAATTTTCTGGGTGAAATAGGGAAAACCTCCAACGAACAGGGCCACCATCCTGTTGCCACGTGGGTCTACAATAAAATAAAAATAGAATTGTGGACGCACGCGATAAACGGCTTGTCAGAGAACGACTTCATCATGGCTGCGAAGTTCGACAAAATTTATGAGAAGTACAAAGAATAACTAAGGAAAAAATATGCTCTCAACCAGTCATTTTTTGTTTACTTTATCCCATGTAATCGCTGTGCATCGACTCCTTCATGGCTGATTGCTTAGCATAATATTCCTTATACTTTTTCCATGTGACGTCAGCAGCGTCACCGCGCAGGATCTTTACAATCAGGTGTTTTGGGATGGGTGCATTTGGCAATGGCGTGTAGTCAACAAGCACGACATCGCCTTCTTTGACCTTTGAAGCGATCTTATTATCTATAAGGAAAGTGAACAGGTTTTCGTCCCACATGTTCACAACTGCTTGGACTGCTGAATCCGACGATACTATATTTTTATCCTTTGGTGCCAGTATCTTGACAATCTTTCCAGGGTGATACATGCAAAATAATTGATAGATAGGCTTATAATGTAAACCCACTAACTAATCAAGGCATAATTTAATGGGTTTACAGTATAGTGCTCAAGAAAAGTAATATCTTAATCTTTTCTTGGAGCACTATAAGAATTAAAAATAGCCCCGGGCAGACATTCGCAAACTTTTTGGAAAAGTTTGTTTCGAACTGCCGTCAAGGGTTGGCTTCAAACTTTCCGTTTTGCATGGTGAAGTTTCACTTCACCTGCACAGGCGAATCTTTGGATTCGCCATGTGATTAAACTTTTCTGAAAAGTTTACCAAAGACCCTCATGCTTGACCGCTACACCACGGGGCTGTTACAGGGCTAGTTGATCTAACTTTCATTTTGATAACATTTAAATAAATAACAATATAGAAATCATAAAGGTGCGTTGTATGCACGGCGGATTACGAAAAAGACACTGATTCTTATTCTGACTTGGCTTACAATGTACTATACTTTCGAGGGTCTTGCGTATGAAGATACTTCTGATACACAGCGATTTTCTGGAATACGAGGCAAAGAAAAAGGCCATACCGTCTGCTGAAAAGCTTACGAAGAGCAAGGCAAGGATAGAGGATTGCCTTGTTGCTTTTTGCTCGGCTGAAGATGGCGATACTGTCGGCGTAGCAAAGCCTACCGTAGACAGCATAAAAGACGTGGCCGAGCAAGTCAAGGCCAATAGAATAGTTGTCTATCCTTTTGTTCATCTCAGCTCAAAGCCCGCCCCGCCGTCAATAGCGCTGGAAATAGTAAAATCCATAGAAGAGGGCCTGAAAAATGGTTATGAGGTCTATCGCGCACCGTTCGGCTGGTACAAGGAATTCAGCATAAAGTGCAAGGGCCATCCGCTGTCTGAATTATCGAGGGAGATCAGTGCCGAAAAAGGCAAGGAAGTGGTATCAGAGGCCGTGAAAAAAGAGACAGAGCTAAAATCTGAATTCCTGATCATTGAACCAACAGGCGCAGAGCACAAGATAGAGGTAAGAGACGGAAAGATTACCGGATTTGATTTTTCTAAACACACTAAACTGGAAAAACTCGTCAACTACGAGCTTGTGAAATCTCGCGTTGTTAATAAAGAGCCTCCCCACATAGCACTGATGAAAAAGCTTGAGCTCGTCAACTACGAAGAAGGCAGCGACCCAGGAAATTTCCGGTTCATGCCAAAAGGAAGACTGATAAAATCCCTGATAGAGGAATTTGTAACAAGGGAGACGATAAAGTATGGTGCTATGGAGGTCGAGACGCCGATCATGTACGATTACGAGCACCCCGCGCTGAAAAGCTATCTGAACCGCTTTCCTGCACGCCAGTATACCATACAGACGCCAAACAAGCGCGTCTTTTTGCGGTTCTCCGCGTGCTTCGGCCAGTTTTTGATGGCGCACGACGCAAATATTTCCTACAGAAACCTGCCGCTCCCAATATACGAACTCACAAAATACAGCTTTCGTGTTGAGCAAAGGGGCGAGCTGGCCGGGCTGCGCAGGCTAAGGACATTTACGATGCCTGACTGCCACTGCCTGTGCAAGGACGTTCCACAGGCCAAGGATGAGATGATAAAGAGGTTTGAGTTAGCAAGAGACGTTGTGGAGGGCTGCGAGTTATCTATCGAAAAGGACCTGGAATTTGCGGTACGCGTTACAAAGGACTTTTTTGGAGAAAACAGGGACTTTGTTCATATGTTTGTCCGAAAATGGGGCAAGCCCGCCCTCGTTGAGGTATGGGACAAGAAATTCTTCTACTTTATCTTCAAGTACGAGTGGAACTTCATCGACGCTCTCGACAAGGCGGCCACGCTGACTACGGATCAGATAGATATAGAGAATGCAGAAAGATTCGACATAAAATACATAGACAGCGACAACAAGAAGAAATTCCCGCTAATACTTCACCTATCTCCGAGCGGGGCTATAGAGCGCGTGATTTATGCATTGCTCGAGAAAGCCCATATGGAGCAGCAAGCAGGAAAGAACCCCACACTGCCGCTATGGTTATCGCCTACACAGGTCAGATTGTGCCCTGTGAATGACTCGTTCGTGCCGTTTGCAGAGAACATCGTGGATGAGTTGGAAAAAGAAAACATACGCGTCGACGTAGACGATCGCACAGAGTCGATAGGCAAGAAAATACGTGACGCCGAGATCGAATGGGTGCCGTTCATCGTCGTGCTGGGCGAGAAAGAGAGAGAATCTGGCAAGCTTGCTGTGCGCTTCAGGGAAACAGGCAAGGTAGAAAACATGCCTGTCAAGGACCTGGCAAGGCGCGTCACGGAAAAAACGAAAAGGTTTCCTTACAAGCAACTTACGCTGCCAAGGCTTCTGACGAAGAGACCGTTGTTTACGTGATGTGCGATTATTGCTTCTTCGTGCTTTTTCTTTTTGTGCGTTTTATATACAAGTAAATCCCGGCAACCACTGCAACAAATATCAGCGCAAGAATCACGCCTTCTGCCTTATCGATTGTCTCTGCTATCGATAAGTATGCAGATCCTAGGTGCCAGCCGACAAAGCCGAGGATAAAAATTCTTGGGATAGCGCCTATGACAGTAGAGATAAAGAATTTCTTGATATCCAGCCTAAGAACGCCAGCCGCAATTGTGACGGCGGACGTCGGGAATATTGGTATGGCGCGCAGCACGACTATCGTTGCCCATAATTTCTTGCCTTTCCCGAGTTTCTTGCTCATTTTTTTAATGTCATCGATTGTCACGCCAAAGAATCGCTGAAATCTTTTGACTACAGCCTCGCCGCCGTAATAAGCAACAGCATAGATGACAAGCGAGCCGATTCCAGTGGCAATCGCTCCTGGAATTGCTATGGTGAAAAATATTTTCAAAGAGGCGTCAAAAACAGAAATTCCAGCAGGTATAAGGATGAACCCAGCTGCCATAGGTATTATAGGCGATGGTATAGGCACGATCACTTCTTCTATGATTATGCCAACAAAGACGCTCACCGGCCCGTAGAGCTGTATGATTCCTATAAACCACTCAATGAACGCTGAGAGACTGAGAACCATTAGGATAGTTATTTTGATGCATATTTAAGAATTTGAAATTCCGGCTGCTCACAGGCTCTCCTTCAGTAATCTTGCTAGACTTGTTTGTATGTCTTTCTCGCTCAACTCAGTGTATAGCCCAAAATTTTCCCTGAGGACGTGCAGCTCGTATTCCTTCTTCTTCCTTATGTTTATGAGATTTGATACCTTCGTGTATAATTTATGTATCTCTTCGTCAAGAACCGTGAGCTCTTTCTCGAGCCTGTCCATCTCGTGCCTCATTTCCTCTTCCAGGGCCATAGCAAACACCAAACTTATTGCCTACTATAATTTTCTGTGGTGTCAAGAAATAAATCGTAATTTATCCGTGTTCTTTCATCCACACCAATATTAATTAGCGATAAGAGGATTTAAGGTTATATCGTACTTTGCCAATAGGACAGCAATGCACCCATTTAAAAAGGGTTACGTTATAGCGTAACCCTTTAAATACTCACGAAATCTATGTAAATGCATGCTTTCCAAGAATCTCGAAGATCTGATTGAAAGGTGGTCGGTAAAGGAAAAAACCTTTGCAAGGGATGTCGAAAAAGACATTCTGCCTTTTGTCAGCAACAGGAATGTTGTTTTCCTTTATGGTCCAAGACGATCTGGAAAATCTGTCGTGGCGAGAAGGCTTCTTGATAGAATGCCGAAGAATACCACAACGAGATACGTCAATCTGGAGGACCCAAAATTGATCAATCTGCTGGATGTCGAAATAATGGATGCGTTTGCAAAAGACCTTAGCCCTGATGACACGGTAGTTTTTGATGAAGTTCAGCTTGTCAACGGCTGGGAAAAATGGGTAAGAAAGGCTGTTGATACGAGGCAATGCAAAGTGATAGTCACAGGGTCGTCTGCAAAGCTGTTGAGCGGCGAATTTGCTACATCGCTTGGGGGAAGGGGAATTGGCTTCCAGATAATGCCGTTCTCTTTCAGCGAGTTCGCAAGAATTACAAGAAAAAAATTCGGCGAATACTTGAAAACTGGCGGATACCCGGAAATTGCTCTAAATCCCGGCAAAGGAGAGAAGCTTCTGGAATCCTACTTCGAGCTAACCCTGATAAAGGATATAGTAGCGCGTTATAGTGTGAGGGATTCTGCGGCACTTAGAAATCTGGCATTCTATCTTCTGACAAATTCCGGAAAGGAAACAAGCCTGAAAAAAATAAGATATGCACTCGGATTATCTTACGACACAACAAGGCAGTTTATAGATTACCTCGAAACATCATTTTTATTATTCCAGGTGCCGTTCTTTTCTTATTCGATGAAAGAATCTCTGACAAGACCAAGAAAGGTTTATGCGTTCGATTTGGGCATGCAACAGTACGCATCAAAATCCTTAAGCGAAGACAGCGGCAGACTAGCCGAGGCGTCTGTTGCCATAGAGCTCAGGAACAGAAAGTATGATTTGTACTATTGGAAGGGTAGGAATGAAGTCGATTTTATAGCAAAGAAAAAGGCAGAAATAACGCCGATTAATGTCTGCTATTCAAAAACAATCCCGGAAAGAGAATTCAAGGGAATCGTGGAATTTTGTGGCCGCAAAAAAGCAAACCAGCCGAAAATACTTTACAAGGGGAGTGGGGAAAAAATAACTAAAGGCGGCACAGCCGTGTCCATAGAAAATATAGAAAAATGGCTGCTCAGAAAGGATTGATTAGTCAGTACGGATCCTTCCAGAAATAATAAAAATATTTATGGAATGAGTATCTCATTTGACGAATTTGTAGCCTGCTTTTTTTCTGAGTTCGACTTCGTGTTTTATAACATAAGGGAGCTTTTTTTTAAGTTTCGCCTGTTCGCGCTTTATATTTGGCATATTGCTCTTTATCTTATCCTTCAATTCCTGTTCAAGGTCAGGCAGTCTTTTCAGGAGTCTTCTTGGCTGTCTCAGCGCCTTGTCTGCAACATACCCGGCAACGTCTGGGAATGTAAGCGTGTATTCGCCCCATACTTCTATGTCCCTGCTCGGATCGGCGTCTTTATACTTTCCCCATGATTTGGCCTCGCTTGCCGTGGATCCCGACAACGCTCCGGCCCTTACGTCAGCAACGGTAAACCGTATGCACGTGTCTGATCCGTCAAATACAAGGTAGTATATCTCGCTTGCGGTTGGTCCTGTTGTCTGCGTCAAATTCCTTGGACCCCCTTCACCTAGAAATATGTTTACCTGAGGCTGCGTGTGCATTGTAAGGCTTGTGAGCTGAAATAATTCTTCAGAAGGCGATGTATCTACATCATAGCCTTCCATGGCAAGCAATGTAAGGTCCATTCCAAGCGAGTGATTATATCCTGAATCAAGAAATATCGGCACGTCGTACTCTGCTGCTCTTAGAACAAATGAACCTTTTTTATCAACAACATATTTGTTGTCGTCGAGCATTTCTTTTCCAAGCTCGTTGAGCAACTGCGCGGTGGAGAACTTGCCATTCAGCCGTCCTTTTTTCATTACATTTCTCATAAAGCCTTGATTAAGCATGTCCTGTCCTTTCAGCGTATATTTGTTGTGTATGAATTGCGTGTAAATCCTTGTGGTTTCATCCTTGAACAGCTTGTCGTCATTTACTTTGTCTGTTCCATGTCGCACAGGAAGCCCACACGCGTAATGCAGATCGTGAAAGGCATTTGCGCCGGTGCACACAACAACATCAACCAGGCCTCTCTGTATAAGATCTGCAAACAAACCGCCCAAACCAACTGGTGTAGCAGCGCCTGATACGCCTAACCAGACGTATTGATTATCTCTGATCGCGTGTGTCCATCTTTCTGCAGCAGCATATTTCTGGTAAGCCTGATATCCCGACTGCTTGTCGATATTTTCAATATGATACACAGATTGTTTTGTCATTTCAGGCACCAATCTCAGCGGCACCTGTGCAACGCTTCCGTGTCCCATGTACTTGCTGTGCTTAAGCGGATCGTGATCCATGCCAGAGAATTGTAAGCAATAGATTTAAGGATTAGAGCGCCTTGAAAAGAATTACAGGCGCTTTACCATGTAATTACTTTCAAGAATGTACCCCAGCTTTCTATAGTATTCCCGGACGCCAACGCCAGACGTCACGGATATTTTATTAAATCCTTTTGATTTTGCTATCGTTTCCGCCTCTTCCAACAATCTTTTTCCAAGTCCCTTGTGCTGCGCCTGGCGGCTTTTTTCTCCTAGCGGCGTCATCTCGCCATAGACATGCAATTCTCTTATTTTTGCTATATCCTCTTCAGCGTCTAATCTCAGCCTGATAAATCCTAGAAGCAGATCGTTTTCTACGTCTTCATAGCTGATGAAGAACTCGCGTCCGCCTGATGCTTCGTATTCATTGATAAGCAAGTCGACAGATTCAGGCGATTTTTCGTTCAATCCAACTTCACGACATCTTATACAACTGCAACTGATTCCTGATTCATCCATCTTTATCTTTGCAAGCTGCCGCAGGTTTGTTGTCGATGCGCCTGCCTTTGCTTCGTGCTCTGATATATCACGCATGACGCGCTTTATCCTTACATAAGGCGGCACGATCCTTTTCATCTCTATAAGCAAGTTGAGCATCTGTTCGCTTGAAAGCGGCTGGTATTCACCACGGTTCCACATTTCATAAAGTTCTGTGCCGGGCAGTACGAGAACAGGGTATATTTTTAATTCGTCTGGCCTGTAGGCAGGATTCTCAAAAAGTTCGCGAAACATCTCTATTTCCCTCTTTTCATCTACCTCGCCGAACAGGCCGGTCAATCCAGGCATCCAGTGGGCGGTAAACTTTAATCCTGATTTTTTCAGCAATTCTATCGCGCGTGCGTTTTCTTCAGCACCGTGGCCGCGCTTGATAGCGGCAAGTATCTTATCGTCTGTGGACTGCACGCCGATTTCGACGCGCGTGCATCCTAGTCTCAACATTTCATCTATATGCTTTTCATAGCAGAAGTCGGCGCGCGTTTCGATTGTCAATCCTATGCATCTATTTTGTGCGGATTCGTTTTTCATCTGCGCTTCTTCTATTGTGCCGCTTGCTGATTCGTTCATTGCGTCAAGACATCCTTTCACAAAATTTTTCTGATACTCGTACGGCATCGACGTAAATGTTCCGCCCATGACTATGAGTTCGCACTTGTCTGTTGAATGACCAATAATGTGAAGCTGCTTTAATCTGTTGGTGACCTGAAGGAACGGGTCGTAGTTGTTTCTGATAGCGCGCATGGTTGTGGGCTCGCAGCCGGTGTAGCTCTTTGGAACCTGCACAATAACGCCGTTGACGTCTTTCGCTCCTCCCTGTGGGCAGTAGACGCAGGCAGCAGGGCACGAGTAAAATTTATCAGGATCGTGAGGGCTCCTGTGCGCATGGTCAAGCCACATGACAGCAATATTTGCCACACCGGAAGATGTTCTTACCGGCTTTGTCTTGAGAAAAATCTTCAGAAATTCATGATTGGGATCAGATCCTTCGACGAACTGGAAGACCTCGGCGTTTTTTATTATTTTTCCGGTGCCGTACTTCTTCGATACGCGGATTTTTTCGTATTCAAAATTATTTTTATTTATGCTTCCATTCAATACGCCGGCGATTATTTCATCGGATGCAAGCTTCGCCGCCGAGTTTTTCTCAAGAATTGCGTAGGACATAGAATCCGTATTCAGAAGAAAGAATAAAAAGGCTCTGTAGAAATGCTCAACAAAAAGCATCGACGTGAGAGCTATCGTCTGTTGATGATAGCTCTAGCTGACCCTTACGTAGATAAGACGTAAGGGTCTACGTCGATGCTTTTTCATAGGTTTTCAACAGAGCTAATAAAAACCAATATAAACACAATCCGCCATATAAAATTATGGTCACGCCGATAGAGACAGAAATAATCACAAAGCTCATAGTAGCCGCATTCCTTGGCGGCGTAGTCGGATTTCAGAGGGAATTTCATGGCCATCCAGCCGGCACAAGAACACAGTCGCTTGTGTGCATGGGCGCGGCGTTGTTTACCATGATACCAATAGCGTTTGGCGATTTTGACCCGCTGCGGCTGGCGGGGGGCGTTGTTACAGGAATAGGATTTCTTGCGGCAGGAATAATCTTCAAATCAGAAACCACTATCCATGGCCTGACAACCGCGGCCGAGATCTGGGTCATAGCGGCTGTAGGTGTTGCTGTAGGCGTTGGCCTGTATTATGCAGCCATAGTCGCCACGCTTATTATTCTTATAATTCTAGGCCCCCTGAAAATTGTAGAAACAGAGACAGAAGAAAAACTACGAAGGGAAAAATCCATGAAGAAGAAATGAATTCTCTGCGGACTTTAGTACGCTGCAGCTTTTTCTTTTTTGGCTTGCTGCTGCATATTTCGTACTTCTCTAATTATTTTTCCAATAGAATATTTTCGCCTTAACATACGATACGCATAAAAACCAAGCAAGGTGCCATGATAGTCTGCAGCTACGGAATGGAACATATCATTAAGAAAAGCGTCATAAAATATATTACCATTATTAAGTTCACCGAATGGAAATTGTTTGCTTTCATGATACGCTTTCATTCTTCTATGAAAATCTAATTTTATTAGTCTTGGGTCTACACTAGATTCAGGAGAAGAAAGATATACTTCGTCGCCATCCATACTTATCACTTAACGGGCTTAGCATGATGCCAGACGAGCTCAAACATGGGCTCGAAAACCGAAGAAGATGCGTGCGAGCTCTGCGTCCACAAAGCCACATCCTGTGTCGGGTGTATTTTTGTGTCGTCTGTCAGGCCAAGCACGAATTCCTGGCCGTCAACAACGAAAAGTCGCCCTGCAAATTTTTCAACCATCTCAACATCACTGATATTTCTTACCTGCGCGTACTGTGCCAGCTCTTTTACAGTATCTAATGCATCCTTTCTGACGGGCGCAGCGATCTGGATTTTCACGCCAGAATTGGAAACCCTCTTTAGCAAAGGACCGTGGGTATCGAGCAATTCTTTCAGGCCGCGGTCTGTGGTAAGAAGCTTCACGGATTTCTTTGCATTTTTCAGCATCGTCTCAACCTGCTGGTGCATGGCGTACCTGCCCTTCAGTGCGCCCGTAAGGTCCTCAGGGTTCATGACCTTCATATTTTCCTTGTGCAGCCTTTCAAGCTCCCTTATCGAGTCGCTCTTAAGGAATCGCTCGATCTTTTCCGTTGTCTCAACCGCGTCTTCACGAATCTTCTTTTTGACGCGCTCCAAAGCCTCCTTAGGGTTCATGGCAACGTATTTTATCGGCTTTCCAGGCTGTATTACAATGAAGCCTTTTGTTGCCAATGACTCTAACACGTCGTAGCATCTAGAACGAGGAACGTTGGAAATATCACTTAATTCTCCGGCTGTAGACGCACCTCTAGAAAGAAGCGCTGTCCACAAATTGCGTTCGTACTTATTCAAGCCGATTGTTTTCAGCATATCCAGTGTCTTATTGCTTGCAACCATATCCACACCCTTATAATCTAGACTTAATCCCTTCCTATTTTTCGTGATTTTTTTGAAATTTGTCTACATTTTCATTGTACATAAACTTTATAAATGTATCTCTTTGTATCTTTTGACCAGTAACAAAAAAATAACCTACAAAACTATTAAAGCGTTTGCTAAAACCACGGGAAAATTACGATTGGGGTGCATAAATGTCTGTTGTATTTACTTTTTATAGATTGTCTTAATATTTTTGACCATGAAAGCTTCTGAATTAAGTGTCCTTCTTGTTGAAGATGATTACGATCACATGGAATTTCTAGAGAAAGTTTGCAAAAAAGTAGGCTTGGAAAGATATGATAAGGCGATAAATGAAACTGCTGCTTTAGAGTGTCGTTATTGGTTTGTCATCAGACGCTGATGTTAGAGATTATTGGAAAGGGACTTGTGATTATTTCTTTTTGAAGTACGATATTGAAGATGATACAAAAGGTTTCTGGACCAATCCTGACTTGCTGCTAAATGTTCTAAAAGAACGATTTAACATAGAAGTCTAGAACCAGCCCTTCTTTTTCTGCTTTAGTTCTTCTTCCTTGGCCTTCTTCTCGATGTTTTCGACGATTTTTTCCAATGGCTCGACGCACTTCTTGTTGTCGCCTGTGCCCGAGGAATTTCCGATGCCTATAATCATAACTTTCTGCCCCTTCTTCGCGCGCTTCACTGCTTTTTTGATGCAATCCTGCGCCTTTGGCAATCCGTTAAAGATATCCTTTCTCATTGGGGCGATTGCTTCGGTCATACCGACCTTCACGACAATGCTGTCCAGCGGTATTTGCCTTGGAATAAGCATGTTTTCTATTAGCTCCCTCTGTCCTATGCCGCCCATTGCAAAGCCGACGCCCTCGGCTACAGACCCAGACTTTTCACCCTCGAGCTTCTGCGCTGCGTCTATGGTGATAACACGGGCGATCCTGTTCTTTTTCATTATTTTTACTATGGCTTCGTCAACGCGCCCGAGGTGCGGGCCCTGACCCTTCGCTTTCAGAACAAAGCACTTCCGACCTTCGATTTCCGTAGTGCCCATCATGATATCCTCAGCTATTTCTTTGCTGTCATCGACGAGCGAGGCGGCGACTAATGGTCCTATTGAGTCGCCGATTGGAAGATTACTTAGGAAGGCTTCTGCGCCTTTCAGCTCGCCTTCGGCTAGCTTCTCTATAATAGGCAGCTGCATCTGAAGTATCATCGCGATCTGGAGGTTCTTGAATTTCTTTGCGATCTCCACATAATGGCGGACGATCTTGGATATCATCCTGAGCCCGATAGCTGCGCGGAGACTGTAGTTTATTTGCTGTTTCTCCTGATAGCTCTTGCTGCCTGAAATCTCGTCTGTGAATTCCGAGAACCTTGTCTCCATGCCTCTTATCGTCTGGTCGACTTTCTTGACCAGGCCGTACGGGTCGATGGCAGATGGCTCAACGACAAAGAAATCAGTGAAATCCTCGATCTTTGTCTTCAGATCCTTTCCTGCGCTCTTGTCGACCTTCTTTGCGACCATTTTTATCGATGCCTTCGACATGTTTTCCATCTTTACGGCCGACTGCTCTATCTTGTAGATAAGCTGCGATAGCATAAGGCGCGGATAGAGAAATATGAGCACAAAGAATAGAACGAACCATATAAGCGTGCCTAGAATTCCGCCGCCGTCCCCGATCTGATTCAAAAACGTCATGAAAATATCCTCAAAAATTACTAATATAAAATCACAAAGGAATCAAGTTAGATTTTTCTTGCCTTACTTTCAAACCTGCCATCCTTAATACACTTTACAATTGCCATGGAAAAGTTTAAATATGAAGTTTTTGCCTATTTTTCCTTTATCACATTATGTATTTCATTTATCAAGTCAGAAGCAAGCACGCCCTCGCCATATTTCTGTGCAGCCAAATCGCCGGCGCGGCCATTAATATATGCGGCTGCGCACGCTGCGTCGAATGTATTCACGCCGCGCGCTAGCAATGCGCCGCATACGCCTGCCAGCGTGTCACCGAAACCGCCCTTTGTCATGAATGGGCTGCCCGTCTTATTTATTGCTGTTTTACTGCCGTCAGTTATAATATCTATATGGCCTTTTAGAAGTATTGTGCAGCCAAGTTTTTTTGCCAATTCTCCTGCTGCACGAGACCGCTCTCTCAGATCTGCGTATACTCTTTTCCCGCTTAACCTGTAGAATTCATAAGAATGCGGCGTTAGAACAAAATTGCTCCGCAAGCGGAAATTTACTGCGTGCAATGCATCTGCATCGACAACAGCTGGAATCCTTGTTTTCTTGATTATCGCACGAACCGCACCAAGCGTCGCCTTTTCTCTCGATAGTCCGCCGCCTATGACCATTGCATCCGAATTCTTTTGTTCAGAGAGGATTTGATTAATATGTTTCTTATTTAGGTATTCTCCTTTCAAAGGATAAGCAATGAGGTCAGGAGAATAAGATCTAATGCTGTAAGCTGTCTTCTCCGGAGCGATTATCTTTACAAGATCGCATCCGCTTCGGTAAGCAGCCAATGCGTTAAATATTGGCGAGCCACTGTAGAGCGCAGAGCCGCCGACGACCAATAATCTGCCGAAATCGCCCTTGCGTGACCAGGCTGGCCGGGGTCTGTATATCTTCTTCAGGATGGATTTTGATATCATGATGAACTATTGTCGTTTTCATTATTAATTATTATCAGTTTGTAAATTCCGCACACGTCTTCGTCAGGAGAATTTTCTGGCCAGAGTTCATTATCATCAATTATTTGTCCTATTGTTCTTCCTAAAACTGGCCCTGTACAATAAATTTCTGGGTCTATTTTATAGAAATGTTGATGTATTCTTATTTTTTGTTCGTCTTCTAATCTATAAACTTCATCTTGTGGCACAAAATTCTTAATATCATCTATATAACTCTCTTCTTTTTGAACTATTGTGACGAGCTTTCGCAGCAATTTCATGAAAATTCACAGAAAATCGCGTTTTTTGATCTTTTTTGTCGCATTTTTTTATAGATGTTCTTGAAATTTTTTCCAAACATCTCAGATTCTCTATTCAACCCAGCCCACCACTTATCCATTGTGTTCATAACAAGATTGAATCCATTCACGAAGCTTTCCTGCGTTTTCTCATCATTTACATATTTTTCACAAGCATCCCTCAAGCCGTTCTCATGACCAATTTCGAGATCGTTTATATGTATATCAAAAAACCCTTTCAGTGTTTCGCTGAAAATCCCTCTTTTATAGAAAAGTCGTGAAAGCTCATTTGTCAATTCTTTTACTATTTCCAACTCTGGTACAGCTGTCGCTTCCATGGCATATGTTGCTCCCATTATAGCATATTTATCATCAGACATGAAAGTTGCCTCGTACATTCCCATATCGAATGTAGCAGTAGTAGGCGTTGGACAAATAATGGTTATATCTAACCCAAACTCGTCTTTAATTCCTTGTGTCAGTATATCGTAGTGCTTGATGTCTTTTGTCGCGCTTCCTTTCTCCTCTTTTATATTCCTTTCTAACTCATCGTACACATCATCAAATTCTTTCATCTCTTCCCGCACATTTTCTAGATAAGAAACAATATTCCTTGGAAATATTGTGTACTGTGTAATCACATACGAAAGTCTGCCTTTGCCTATATTCCCAAGTTTACCATATACAGGATTTCTCGACCTATTGACAGCTATATGATCATCCACCATACTTTTCTTAAGAGACTCTATCATTTCTCCGTATGAGCTCATTTTAACACACTCCATTTAATTATAACTATATAGTAATAATTAATATTTAGAATTATGTCGTACTATTATAGTACGAAAATATATAGATATTTAAGCAATAGTGATAGAGTAATAACTATGGAAACATCAATATTGAAAAAAATAGGACTCACAGAAAATGAGGTCAACGTATACATAATTTTGTTGAAATCCGGTCCTATTACAGCGTACGAAATAGGCCAGAAAACAGGTATATACCGTGTACATGTTTATGATAAATTGGAACAGTTAATGAAAAAAGGCCTTGTTACACACATATACAAAGATGCCAAAAAATATTTTCAAGCGACTCCGCCAGTTAAAATAAAACATTATCTAGAAGAGAAAAAGAAAGAATTGGAATTTCAAGAGAATGAAATTGAAAAAATATTGCCTGAATTGGAAGCTATGACAAAGCTACCCAGAGAAGATACAAGGGTCGAAGTTTTCAAAAGCATCGAGGGTATAAAGTATTTTCTGAAAGATATAGTAAAAACAAAAAAAGAAGTCCTTATAACAGGGATAGACGACGAAAAATACAATGAAAATCTTCAATTATTTATGAAACAGCACTTCAGAAATTTGAAGCATAATAATATCCGAGAACGTGTAATAACAATCAAAAAGAAACGTATATTCTTGTTTGATAAAAAAACTGCATCAACAACTACATACAGATTTCTTGATGGTGATGAATTCAATCCAACAAATACATTCGTATATGGCGATAAAATTGTCGTTGTTTCATGGGATACTCCTCCAACTGCGATAATGATACAGAACAAGAAAATTGCCGATACGTACAGAAATCATTTTGAACATCTATGGAAGATTGCTTCTACAAAGAACGATTGAATTATCTTTAATATTTTCATTCTAATTCAATAACATGATATCCGAATTAAAACAGAAATATGAACAAAAAAAACAGGCGATAGAAGCCCGCCTCGAAGATTTCCGCGATAATTTTCAGCAGGACGACAGGCACGTATTTGGCGAGCTCTGTTTTTGCCTGCTGACGCCGCAGAGCAAGGCAAAGTCGTGCTGGCGCACGATCGAGAAATTGAAGGAAACTGGATTATTGTATAACGGCTCATCAAATGAAATGAAGAAATGGATGGCGTCTGTGAGGTTCAATGAAAACAAGTCTAAATATCTGGAACGGGCAAGGCAATTGTTCACGAATAATGACGAATTGAAAGTAAAAGACAAAATGAACGCCCTGCCTAACGTATTTGCCCTACGAGAATGGCTGATTAAGAATGTCAAAGGTATTGGCATGAAAGAGGCGAGCCATTTTCTGAGGAATGTGGGATTTGGCGATGACATTGCCATTTTAGACCGCCACATATTGAAAAACCTGGTAAAATATGGCGTTATTTTAGAAATCCCAAAATCGTTGACAGAAAAGAAATATTTAGAAATCGAGCAGAAGATGAAGGAATTTGCAAATTCCATTGGGATACCATTTGCTCACTTAGATCTTGTCTGGTGGAGCGAGGAAACGGGCGAGATTTTCAAGTGATTTTCTTTAAGAAAGAAAATCAAGTAAGAAATTCTCAAGAAAAGACAAGTAAAAACAAGTTTGCCTCCGATGGCACTGTCAACTTAACGGCTGTTGCCTATCGGCAACAGCCTTTTCTGGGTGGTTAGCAACAGCTAACCACCCTTAAGTTGACAGTGCCCCTCCGATTTATCCTTTTTAAATACTTATCTTTTATCAATAATTAGTACTGTTAGGGAAAGGAAGTAAGTGAAGGGAAGTAAGGCAGAAGGAACCCGGAATTCAGGGTTTTTGGCTTTAGTTAAGAAGTCGGGGCGATTTTTCGCTTTTACTAGAGCTTCATTGAGGTCCTGTTTCTAACGAAAATATAAAGGGGTATTGAATACGAAAGACGGTCTTTGCTCAATCAACAAACAACTAGACCGACTTATGTATCGCCCTAATAAAAAATAGAAGGTGTTGAAGAATGGAAAGAAGAGGAAGAGGCGGATTCGGAAGAGATCGTCGCGGCGGTGGAGGCGGCGGTGGCTACGGCGGTGGAGGCGGTGGCTACGGCGGTGGAGGCGGCGGATTCGGGCATGACAGATTTGACAGGCCAAAGCCCATAAAAATAGGAGAAGAGTACGACGTAACCATAACAGACATCGGTTCGAAAGGCGACGGAATAACGAAGGTTGAAAATTTTGTCGTCTTCGTCAACGGCGGAAAGAAGGGCGAACAGTGCAGAATAAGGATAAGAGAAGTTGCAAACAAGTTCGCTATAGCCGACAAGGTTGGCGCATCAGAACAGACAGAAGAGGCAGAGCAGAAAGAATCGAGCTCTGAATCAGAAGAGACTCAGGAAGAAGATTCTTCAGAAGGATCAGAAAAAGAAAGCGACGAAGATTAAAACGCAGAAAAATTATTCAACAGAATTTGTGATTTCTTATTTTTTTACTTTATTTCATCTTTTATTTCGCATTGATTTGTACTGAGTACTTCCGGGTACCAGTTTCTCATTATGTCCAGCGTAATTTCCCCTATTTCTACGTATCTGATTGATTTGGAATCGGTGTCAAGCATGCGTACTCGCGTCACGTAGCCGTCTTTGTCAAGGTCTTTGATGAATATAGGCAAATTAAGGGATATTTCCCCTTCGACCCCGTCTTCTTTCATTATAGGGAAGTAGCAGACTGATTCTGTTTTTTCATCGTGGTTGCTATCAAAGCCTACCACGCGTAGGTCGGACTTGTAATCGCCGTCGACGTCGACGTATAATATTTCTTTAGGTTTCAGGTCTATGCTCTCATCCGTGAAATACCTGAAAAGGCTGCAGCCGTTCAGCAGAATTAATCCCGAGAACAATGCATTTGTCCAGTAATTCATGGCAATCCTATGAAAATTAGATATTTAAAACCTGAAACATGCAAACACTCCTAGAAGAAATGGCAGATTTACCAAAAAGATTGTCGAATTTAAATTCGCTGCTTACAATTTCTTACTATGAAAGCCCTTCTTGACACGAATTTTCTCATGCTGCCGAACCAGTTTGGCATCGATATTTTTGAGTACCTGAAATACCATGAGGTCTGCACCTTGTCTTCGTGCGTTGATGAGCTGAAGAAAATAGGCAGGCAGAAAGGCAAGGATTCGGTATCTGCAAAAATAGCGCTAAGACTGATAGAACAAAATAAGATTGAAATAATAAACTCCGAAGAAAGAGCCGACAAGGCAATTTTAAATTATGCCATGAAAGAAAAGTGCATCGTCGGAACTAACGACAAGGCGCTTATTAAAGCTTTAAAAAAGAACGGCATCAGAATTATAAGATTAAAACAAAAAAGGTATCTTACGGAAGAATAGAATTGAATGGTGGTCGTGTTGCTTGAAATCGTCTTTGGGATAAGCTTAATTTCTATAATTGTTGCTGTCTGCTTTGCGTGGTACGTTCTGAAGCAGGACAAGGGCAGCGCAAAGATGCAGGAAATATCAGATCACATACGCGAGGGCGCGGAGGCCTTCATCAAGCGACAATACAAAACAATAGGAATACTGTCTGTCATAACAGCTGCAATAATTTTTGGTGTCTATTCTTATGTAGGCAAATGGGACTACGCTACACATACATCCGTAGCCTTTCTTCTTGGCGCACTTTGCTCAGCCATCGCAGGGATAATAGGGATGTCTATCTCTGTGCGCTCAAACATCAGGACCGCGGCGGCTGCCCAGCATTCGACGGCGAGGGCGATGAGAATTGCCATGCTTGGCGGGGCTGTTTCGGGCATATTTGTCGTTGCGCTTTCTCTTATTGGCGTCGCGGGCGTTTACTATGCATTTGGAGCTGATCCGCAAAAAACGCCATTCATGATTGTCGGCTACGCGTTCGGGGCGTCGTTTGTAGCGCTGTTTGCACAGCTGGGCGGCGGTATTTACACAAAGGCCGCTGACGTTGGTGCAGATCTCGTCGGGAAGGTGGAAAAGGGGATACCAGAAGACGACCCAAGAAATCCTGCTGTTATTGCCGACCTTGTGGGCGACAACGTTGGCGACTGTGCGGGCCGTGGTGCGGACCTGTTTGAGAGCACAGCCGCCGAAAATATAGGTGCGATGATACTCGGCGTTGCGCTCTATCCTGTCTTCGGCGTTAATGGTATACTATTTCCATTAGTTGCTAGATCTTTTGGTCTGATTGCATCAATAGTCGGAATAATTTTTGCAAAGGCGCGTGGCGACGAGGACCCTATGAAGGCGCTTAACCGCGGGTATTACATAACAACTATACTGGCGGCGATAATGTTCTACTACGCAACGATGAGCATGCTTAACAATATATGGTTCTTCTACGCAGGCCTTGTAGGTCTGGTAATGAGCGTGCTATTTGTTTTCATCACACAGTACTATACAGAATACAGGTACAGGCCTGTAAAGAGCATCGTAGACGCGTCGAAGACGGGTCCTGCTACAAATATAATAACAGGGTTCTCTGTGGCGCTGGAAAATACGGCGTTGCCCGTCTTAGTTATTTCAGGCGCATTATTTTTGTCTTACAATTTTGGAATAATGTCCGGCGTGCCTAACGGCGGACTTTATGGAACGGCGATAGCAACCATGGGTATGCTCGCAACCGCTGCCTACATACTTTCCATGGACACGTTTGGCCCTATAACAGACAACGCCGGCGGCATTGTTGAGATGTCAAACGCGCCTGCGTCGATAAGAAAAAATACAGACAGACTGGATGCCGTAGGCAACACAACAAAGGCGCTTACAAAAGGCTATGCGATAGGCTCGGCGGCACTGGCGGCGTTCCTGCTTTTCGCGGCTTACATGGACGAGATAGCAGTACTGACGGGCAAGACGTTTGCGGTTGTCGACATAGCAAAGGTGCCTGTCTTCATAGGCGCAATGCTCGGCGCTATGCTGGTGTTTTTGTTTAGTTCATTAGCAATAAGGGCTGTAGGAAAAACTGCATCTTATATTATAGAAGAGGTGAGAAGGCAGTTCAAGGACAAGGCCATAATGTCGGGCAAGAAAAAGCCCAACTATGCTATATGCGTTGACATAACGGCAAAGGGCGCGCTAAAAAACATGATTCTTCCCGGCGTTCTTGTGATTGTATTCCCTATAGTCGTTGGTGTCGTGCTGAAAGCGGAAGCTGTCGCGGCGTTGCTGATGGTGGGCACGATAGCGGGCGTACTGCTTGCAATCGTGATGAACAATGGCGGCGGAGCCTGGGACAATGCCAAGAAATTCATAGAGGCAGGCGCCCTTGGCGGCAAGGGAAGCGAAGCGCACAAGGCGGCTGTTGTCGGCGACACGGTCGGCGACCCTTTAAAGGACACGGCCGGCCCATCTCTCCACGTATTGATAAAACTTTTGGCGACTATCACATTAGTTCTGGCACCGCTGTTTATCTAGACGGGCTCTGTTTTCTTTTAATGTGCTACAAGGAATGAATCGGTATATTACATTCCTTGTGCACAGTACATGGTAAAGCAAAGCTTTACCTGTACAAGCGAAACTTTGTTTCGCTATGTACTGTGATCCAAATTTAGTATCACGATTATTTATTTGGATCACATTAACTTAACATACAGAACAAAAAACAGAAACGTCTTTAAAAAGTTTTCTATGATAGTTGGAATCGGGTTTATTCGATGCTACAGGTTCAAACTACAGACAAGCTTATTGAAAATGGTCTTCATACTAGAGTCAGGAAAGTATCACACATAGAAGAACCTTCTGATTTTCCTGGTTGTTATGAAATTGTTTGCCACGATGAATTCAATGGCATATTTGTCCCTAAAGAAAGAACAGATATAGTGCAAAGTATCAAACCGGGGGATTACATGTTATCGGTCTTTGAAAATCACAAGCACAAAATGTCCTATGGGCCTGTCGATCCCAACAAAGTACTGTTCTACATAGAAGAGTATCTCCGAAAGTGAGGTATACGCCTTGTGGCATATACCTCGGTAGAGGATTACTGCAAAGAGGCAGTAATCCAACTTTCGGAGATACTGTAGAAAAATGGTGGAATGTTAATTTTTCAATACCGATGAAAGAAAGCTTTAAAACCTCTTACTCTCAAGAAAGATATGTTCTTCATGATTTTAAAATTTCTAACTACTCATGAGAACAAACAGGCAAGTGAGGGAAGGCAAGTCTAGTAAGCTTTTTTAAAAAAGCTTAAGCAAAAATTTCAGGAAGGGATTAAGTCTAGACACACAGAAAGCAAAGCTTTCTGGTGCACCAAAGAACCTTTGGTTCTTTGCGTGTTATAAGGGAAACCTGGGTTTCCCTTAATGTAGAGTGATTTAGAATGTTCAAAATACTGACGGTTAAGGACGAAGTGCGCGT
This sequence comes from uncultured archaeon, assembly GCA_964373255.1. GTDB lineage: Archaea > Aenigmatarchaeota > Aenigmatarchaeia > GW2011-AR5 > GW2011-AR5 > JACPVU01. The sequence goes on along the minus strand of CAYJTG010000005.1, from coordinate 62,241 downwards.
GCCGCCGACGAAGTTTGACCTTGAATTGGGGCAGTCTGTCAAAGAATCTCTTCAGGAGCAGATCGAGGGAAAACTGAATCCTGACGTAGGAGTTTTTCTGGCGGTGACCGAAGTTCTTAAGGTCGGTGAGGGAAAAATAATTCCCGAGGATGGCGCAATTTATTATCCTGTCGAATTCAAGATACTCGCCTACAGACCTGAACTCAACGAGATTGTACTTGGCGAGGTAGTCGATATCACGGAATTTGGCGCATTCACAAGAGTCGGGCCGCTGGACGCGCTGATCCATGTAAGCCAGATAATGGACGACAAGATTGCTTACGATGCAAAAAATTCCATATTCACAGGAAAGAAATCAGGATACAGACTGAAAGAGGGCGACCTCGTGAGGGCGCGCATTGTTGGCGTCTCTCTGGGAAAGGGCCGGAGCAAGATATCGCTTACAATGAGGCAGCCGCTGCTTGGGTCGCTGGACTGGATAGAGAAGGATAAAAAAAAGAAGAAGAGGGAAAGGTAATATTGAAATTGAAGGTCTGAAAGATCCCATGTTCTTTTGGGATTGATACAGACCTTAAACAAACTGACGCATCTTCGATGCGTCTATCAGTCTTAAGAAAAGGGATGTATTATGAAAAAAGCGTGCAAGGACTGCAAGGCGATAATAACAAAGGGAAACGTATGCCCCGTGTGCAAATCCACAAACACAACGAGCAGCTTTCAGGGCGTAGTTGTAATATTTGATACAGAATCAGAAGTCGCGAAAAAGCTTGGAATAACTGCGCCTGGAAAGTACGCGATAAAGGTGTGACATATTACAACGAAACTACCATACCATTCCTATCAATGCGAGCAGAACCACACCTATCGCTGATATAATTATTCCTGCTTTTGCTATATCTTTTGTATTGACAAATTTTGTGTCGTATGCTATGGCGGTAGGCGGCGTCCCGAACGGAAATATGAAATCAAGCGACACACCAATTGCAGCCACTACAACAACGTTTGTAATCCCTGTTCCGAACGACGAAGCAAGCGCGACAACTATCGGCAGGTATACGGCTGCAGCTGTCGTATTGCTGATAAATATCGTCATCAACACGCCTGAAATACCAAGAATGATAAACAGTGCAAGTACGCCCTGACCAAAAACAGCATTTGACAAAACTGCGGCCATGTTGCTGTCCAGGGCGGTTGCATGTATCCCAAATCCAAGAGCAAGGCCGCCGCCAACAAGAATGAGCGTTGGCCAGTCGATCTTCAGAAAATCTTCCGTGACCAACAATCCGGAAAAGTAGTAAAGAATTATCGGCACAAGCGAAACGGTGCTGTTGCTTAGACCATGGAAATTTTCTGTAATCCATAAAAATACTGTCAAAACAAATATTGCAAGGACCTTCTTTTGATCGCGGGTCATATTCTGGGTTTTTCTTATTGTTATTATTTCTTTTTTTTCAGGCTTGTACAATGTGATAAGAACTAACCAGCCAACAAGCATAAGAATAATCATGAATGGAAATCCCCTGTAGAGCCACTCATAAAATCCGAATTCTACGCCTCGGTCATGAAGGAATTTTGCTGCTATTATGTTTGGCGTGCTGCCGATTATTGTTCCGATCCCGCCGATAGTCGCACCATAGCCGACAGCGAGGACGCACGCCTTGCCAAAATTTGACTTTCCGGCTTTTACCCTGTTCTTTGCAAGTACTACAAGTGCGATAGGCATGATTATCGCTGCTGTCGCAGAGTTGCTGATCCACATTGATAAGAACGTGGCTGTTATCATAAGGCCGAGAACAATCATCCGTGAACCTGTCCCGGTCTTGGCAATAATCTTGTATGCAATGTACTCATCCAATCCGTATTTGTTGATGGCAACAGCAATGACAAACCCGCCGAGGAGCAGAACTATAAGCGGGTCAAAATACTGCGGAAAAACGTCATTAGGCTTAAGCCCGACAATCGTTATAATCAGAAACGCGGCAAAAATGGCTGTTGCGTAAAGCGGTGCAGACTCGCTGATCCATAGCGCTGCAACGAATACCATAACGAATAGCATACTGTGCGCGCCCTCTTCCAAGCCAAAAGGGATCAGGTATGCGATAGCAGCGACAAGAAACGAAAGAATTACATGCGTAATGCGGACCTTTGCCATGTTGTAAAATTTGTTTACCGGGATATATATATGATTATTACCGATTTCTTCAATTCGTTTTTAAAGCTTTGTCATTATTATTAATGAATCAATTATGAAAACAGAAATCGCAAAGGAAAAATATAACCCGTTCATGAAAAGAAAAGAGCTAGTCGTAGGCATAGAAAATCCAGAAGAACCTACGCCACAAAAAGCTGCGCTGCAGCAATTATTAGCCAAAGAGATAGGCAAAGAAGTCGAGCACATAGAAGTCTACGACATAATGCCAGAAAATGGCATGCCCAAAGCAACCGCACACGTTTTTATATGGGATGAAAAGAAGGCAAAAGACCTGTCTAAGAAAGAAGAAAAACCAGAAGTTCCGGCAGAAGAGCAGACCAAAGATAGCAAAGGAAAAGAAGGAAAGTAGGAGCTCTGTTGAAATGCTCAATAAAAGCATCGACGTGAGAGCTATTGTCTTTTGACAATAGCTCTAGCTGACCCTTACGTCGATAAGACGTAAGGGTCTACGTCGATGCTTTTTCATAGGTTTTCAACAGAGCCAAAGTAAGAGGTTTATAATCATGCCAAGACCGCAAGAGCAACCACCAGAGCCCGTGAAAGAGGAGAAAAAGAAGGAGAAAAAATCACAGAAAGAGAGGCCAAAGTCAAAGAAAAAACACGCCAAGGTACAGGTCTGGAAATTGTACAAGATAGAAGGCGGCAAAGCCGTAAGAAAGAATGAAAACTGCCCGCGCTGTGGTGCAGGCACGTTCATCGCGCAGTACAAGAACAGAAAATACTGTGGCCGCTGCGGCTACGCGCAGATACAAAAATAATAATAGAAGATACATTCCTTGTGCACATTAGATCGACCCAACCAATTTATAATCGTACTACCAATACTTATCCTATGAAAGTTGTATGCTTTGATTTTGACGACGTCCTGACAAACAGGAGCACGCTCAGAAAATTTTCTAATGTCTTTGGAAACAAATTCAAAGAGCTCAAGTACGGGATTCAAATTCTTGAGGACAACAGGCACCCGAAAAAATTTTTCAGGGACGTAAAAAAACTAATGAAGTTGTCGAAAGGCGTGCCCTACGAATACGTTGAGAAAATGGGCATGTTTATGGGATTGAACAAAAACACAAAAAATGCGATAATAAAGCTGAAGAAGATGGGGTACAAGATTGTCATCGTCAGCATAAATGATAAAAGCTTAATAAAGAAATTTCTCAGAAAAAACAAAATTGAAGGCTATATCGATCATATCTATGCGTCTCGGTTCGGCGTAAAAGACGGCTTTCTGACGGGAGAGATAAACGGCGATTCTGTAAGAACAGAGAAAGTCGGCGTGCTGAAGAAAATAGAGAAATTGTACAACGTGACAGCAAAAGATATAACATATATTGGCGACGGACTGACAGACCTGCCTATATTGAAACGCGTTGGAACGGGCATTCTATTTTGCCCCAATGAAATAACAAATGCAGAAGTCTTTACTGACAAAACTCTCAAAAATATGAAAAATAGAGGACGTCTATTCCTTGTAAATGAAAAGGATATGAATAAGATTTTAGAGTTCATCAATTAATACTTTTTCTACAACTACTTACGTATGATATCGCTCGGAATAGAATGCACCGCCCATACGTTTGGCATAGGCATATTCGACGGGGAAAAAATTCTGGCAGACGTGCGCGACGTATACAAGCCTGAGAAAGGCGGCATACACCCGATAGAGGCAAAGAACCACCATGAAAAAGTAAAGGATGATGTATTGAGCAAAGCGCTAGGGCAAACAAGCCTTGCGCTTAGTGACATCGACTTGATTTCTTACTCAGCAGGGCCTGGTATGCCGCCGTGTCTGAAAATCGGCGCAGAATTTGCTTCACAAATTTCAAAGGAAACAAACAAGCCCGTCGTTGCCGTAAATCATCCTGTGGCGCACATAGAAATAGGCCGCTTTCTTACGAAATGCAAAGACCCTATCGTCATTTATGTATCAGGAGGCAACACGCAAATAATTGGCTACGCCCAAAAACGCTACCGCGTTTTTGGGGAAACAGAAGACATAGCGATCGGCAATGCCATTGACACATTTATGCGCGAGGTTACAGGAAATCCGGGCTTCGGCGGACCGCTGATGGAACAACTGTCACAAGGCGGGAATTATATCGAGCTGCCTTACGTTGTAAAGGGCATGGACCTCTCATTTTCAGGCATACTCACGGCTGCTGTGCAGAAGTGGGAAAATAGTAATGTAAAAACAGAAAAACAGCGCTCAGGGTTGCTTGCTGACCTATGCTTCTCATTTCAGGAGACTTGCTACGCGATGCTGACAGAAGTAACAGAACGAGCGCTTGCACATACAGGAAAAACAGAGGTGCTGACAACAGGCGGCGTTGCTGCATCCAAACGTCTGACAGAAATGCTCAACATAATGTGCGAAGAAAGAAGTGCGAAGCTTTTTGCATGCCCCTTGGAATATTCGGGTGACAACGGAAGTATGATAGCAATAGCCGGATGGCTTGCCCATAACGCAGGGCAAAAAATAACAAAGAAGATAGACTTCAACCCGAAATGGCGTGTTGATGACGTGGAAGTAGTGTGGCTCTAATTTTGGCACTGTCAACTTAGCGGCTGTTGAAACAAACTGACGCACTAAAGTGCGTCTATCTGCTTTGGCAACAGCCTTTTCTGGGTGGTTAGCAATGGCTAACCACCCTTATAGCTAAACAAGAAAAGAATCAGGTATTATATTTCTTGTTTGCTATAATATCCAGATTATTTACTTGCTTCATAATAAGTTGACAGTGCTCTAGTTTTTTACGTATTTAAGATTTGGTTTACACATCACAATCATGAGCCTATTTGATGGCAAGATGATTTTGTATATAGTTATAATAGTGCTTTTGATCGTTGCTTTTGCTTCTGTCAATATCTACAAAGACCTTTCAGCAAAAAAGAACTATACGTCAAATAATACAAAAAATGATACAAATATAGGCTTTTGCAACGTTCCCCAAGACTGTGAAAATCAAGACCTTGTCCACATACTCTGTACAGGCAACTGGGTGTGCGAGCAGAAAAGGTGCGGCTGGGTCTGTGGCGCAGAACAGCAAGACGGGCTTTCCGGCTCGACGGTCGAATGTTATGACGATTCTCATTGTCAAACAGGCAAATGCCCAGACGGGTCATCGTACAAAAGATACGCGTGCAGCGGCAACAAGTGCGCAGAGATAAACTACTTTGCTGATCCCTGCAAATATAGGTAAGGCTTAAAAAGATAGAAATCATCAGAATTTAATGGGCTATACTTCTGAACTGCTATGGACCCTTTTTGCAATGCGTACAACACTTGACGAGCGCGTATACAAAGGTAAACCAGTATATATATTCCAATTAAATAATGGGTACGACCCTGATTTTTTATTAAGTACGATTAAAGAACAAGGGTATCACGTTCATTTGGTTTATCCTATTACAAGCCATAACAATTCTAGTAAAAAAATACGCATAACTTTAAACAGATCTATGTCAGATGTTGATGAGGAAAAAATAAGACTAAAGCACTCTAATGACATAGTGATTACAAAAGTGTCCTAATAGCTGATTTTTAATAATTTCCTTCTTATCTTAACTTTATGATAGTCTTTCACATTGACATGGACGCCTTCTTCTCGGCTGTTGAAGAGCGAGAAAGACCGGAAATAAAGAGCAAGCCTGTTGTCGTGGGAGCAGACCCGAAGCAAGGAAAAGGCCGCGGGGTTGTTTCGACGTGCAATTACAGGGCCAGAGAATTTGGTGTGCGTTCAGGTATGCCGATTTCAAAGGCATACAGACTGTGCCCTCAAGCGGTATTTCTTCCCGTAAATTTCGAGCTCTACTGGAGGGTCTCTGAAGGTGTCATGAATATTGCCAAAAAATATGCAGAAAAATTTCAATTGGCAGGAATAGACGAGGCGTTTCTGATACCAAAAAAAGTAAGAACCTATGAAGACGCAGAGCTGCTGGCGAAGAAAATAAAAAAAGAAATCCTACAAAAAGAGCGGCTTACGTGTTCCATAGGCGTAGGCCCCAATAAATTGATTGCGAAAATTGCAAGCGACTTCAAAAAGCCAGACGGTCTTACTGTCGTAAGACCAGAAGACGTAGAAGATTTTCTTCATCCGCTATCTGCAAGAAAGCTATACGGGGTCGGCCCAAAAACAGAAGCTGTTTTGAATAGCATAGGAATAAAAACAATAGGCGATATTGCTAATTACGACCAGAACAGGCTGAAGGAAATATTTGGCAAATCCGGACTGGTAATGTACCACTACGCTCATGGCATTGACAACAGCGATATTGTTGAGCACGTGGAGAGCAAGTCAATCGGCAGAGAGGTTACTTTTGAAAAGGATACAGGCGATTTTAATTTAATAAAGGTCGTCTTAGATGATACAGCAAAAGAAATATATGAAACAGCAACAAACGCTGGCTACACATTCAAAACAGTTGTGCTGAAGATAAGGTTCGGGGATTTTGAAACGCACACAAAACAGAAATCGTTAAAAAACAGTGACATAACGATAGACGACGTTAAAAATGCTGCTGATGATTTGTTATCACACTTTCAGAACTCAAAGAAGAAAATACGTCTTGTCGGTTTGCGCTTGACTAATCTGGAAAAGGTGAAAAAATGAAATGCGCTTGTAATCGCATGCATTTCTCTTCAACACATAACTAATTATCATAAATGATCATACTATGGTGTTAAAGATGACAGAAATAATAAAAGTGACAAACAAAAAAGCCATCGAACGCGCAATATCTGCTCTTACTAGTGGCAGTATTATTGTTTATCCGACAGAAACCAGCTACGGCCTAGGCGCAGATGCCACAAATGACAGGGCGGTAAAAAAAATCATAGCAATAAAGAAGAGAAGCAAGTCAAAAAAGATATCGGTCGCCTTTTCTGACTTGAAAATGGCAAAGAAATATCTTGTAATAACAAAAGACGCTGAAAAACTTGCAAAAGCGTTCTTGCCAGGACCGCTTACGCTGATAGTAGAAAGCAAGGCCAAACCTACTAAGAAAATAGGCTTCAGGATCCCGGATCATAAATTTGTTCTGTCATTAATAAGAAAATTCGGCAAGCCGATAACAACGACGTCTGCAAACATATCAGGCGAAGGCGATTTGTATAAAATAAAGGATGTTATAAGGATATTCAGCCACAAAATCGATCTGATAATAGACGGGGGCAATTTAGCAAAACGAAAGCCATCGACTGTTTACGACGTCTTAGATAAAAAAATCCTGAGGAAAGGCCCTATTTCTGAGAAGAAGATAAATGAATTATGAAAATGAATTAAAATTAGCTTAATGCTAGTTTTCTCGTTTTATAATTCCCGTATTTCCTGAACTTAATAATTTTTATCTTCATCTTCCTCACGGTCTCTTTCGTTTCCTTGTCAGGCAGCTTCTGGTCGTATCCGAGGACAATAACATCAGGATGAAATTGATTGACAACTTTTGAGAATCTTTTAGGATCACCTATAACAACCTTGTCCGCGATTTTTAACTTCTGCAAATTTCTCTTCCTTACTGCAGCAGAAACGGCATAACGCCTTTTATTATGGGTATCATTTGCAATAACGACTACAAGGTATCCAAGTTTCTTCGCTTTTTTCAGCAGCCAGGTATGGCCGGGATGGATCCTGTTGAACTTTCCGCCTGTGAGGACGATTTTTTTCATGATTGTCATTATTAATGAACTACTGTGATCCAAATTTAGTATCCTGATTATTTATTTGGATCATATTATAAGTGCGAGGGCAGAAGCACTTAATAGTACGATAACAAGGCCGATTTTTTGATGCTTCATAAGCCTCTCCTTGTTTATTAAGAAGCCGAGAAGGGCAGCAAGCGCTATATAACTTTCTGAAAATCCGAGTGCAATTACAATCGGTATAAAGGTCGTCGCAATTGCGAAGGCAATCCAGGCGAGATTGTCAAAAGTACTTACAGCCAGGATGAGTTGTTTGTTGCCTTTGAAATCGCTCAACAGTTTAGAGAATCTTTTATTCGACATGATGTAAAACAGGCTGATTACCGCCAGAAACACGTCAACAAACCAGTTGGCCAAAAGCGGATTTGTGATCCTTGACGCAAACCCTATAAGGAAATTAACAGAACCCATAAAAATTGTGGCGATGACCGCAAGAACAACACCTTTCTCGACCCATGCCCTCCTTGAAAAATGATGGGACTTCAGCGAAATCATGATCAAGCCTATTACAAGTATCGATAGGACAATTATCTGCAGAAATTCTATCGACTCGTTAATTATCATAAGTGCTAAAATAGCGGATATCGGGACCTCAAGGGCATAAATAGGTTCGACAACCGCGATCTTGCCTTTTTTGAGTGCTTCGAAATCCAGAATGGCTGCGATCAGGAGAACTACAGATATACCTATGAACATAAGAAATGTTTTGTCGTCGAACAAAAGTGCAAATTGCGGGTCGTTGTAAACAAACGGCGTTAGGATGACTGCACCAAATGTTGTAATAATAAATAATGTTTCCCAGTCTCCGAATTTTCTTGTTGATCTCTGAATAAGAAAATCGCCGAAACCCCAGAAAATCAGGGCTGCTAATGCGAAGAGAATGCCTAGTTCGACCGACATGATTAATACTGGTTTTAGGTAGTATAAGAATATTTTGTACTATTTGTAATTACTATTCTATTTCTACAATATTTTCCGTTTTTCAAGGAATATGGAGATTTCAAAGAAGGAAAACTGAAAAGCCATTTTGCAAAAGGTGAAGATCTGCTGATTATAGGGAAGTTTATGAGAAAATATTCAGGAAAGGATTAAGTCTAGATGCTCAGAAAGCAAAGCTTTTCGGAATCTCAAAGAAGCTATGCTTCTTTGCAGATGTCAAAGAACCTTCGGTTCTTTGAGCATTTTAAGGGAAAGACAAACTGAAGTTGCGAAGCAACTTCTATCTGTTCTTTTCCCTTAATGTAGTTTCACTCGTGCCCGAAAACTGCGACGACATTCTTGCCCTGGATCTTCTCGATGCGCACGAATCCAAAGCGCTCGAACTGGACAATATCACCGGTCCTTGTTTTGAGCAGGTTTATTTCCCCGTAGCCCTTGATCTCCTTGTTTGGCATTACTACACGTACAATGCAGTGCTTTGCGGGCACCCACTGTATTTTTGGCGTTGCCTTGAGTTGTGCACCGGTGAATTCGCTCCGGTCATCAAGCTTAACGTTGCAGAGCTCCTTCAACCTTATTTCAACGCCCTTGTATGCGACAAAATCCTTTTCATCTATAAAAAATGTTGATGTAAGGTAGAAACTCCTGTATCCGCGCCTTTTATCATCGGGGTGCAGCGGTATTCGTGCTTTCTTGATCTTCATGCCCTTTATCTCTATCTTCTTCGGGTTTGCCACAAAGAAATAGCGATTGGCACTTCTATCAATGATTTTGCGATTATAGGCTGAAAGATTTTCAAAAGAAATCGTGATGTCCGACGGCTTCGGCCCTATATCAACAATAATCTGCCTGATAGATTCTGACTGAAACCCACGGCGGCGCAAAGCTCGCAGAGTTCCAACCCTTACGTCATCCCAGTCCCTGAATCTGTGTTTTTCGATGCCCTCTTTTATTTGGCTCTTGCTCAATACCATGCCCGACAGCGAGAATCTTCCCAGTGTCACGACAACGGGATAATTCCACTTCATATGCTGGTAGAAGTACCGCTGTTTCACTTCATTTGTTGAATGTTCTTGCCCGCGAAATATATGCGTAACGCCTGTCAGGTGGTCGTCAACGGCTGATGCAAAATTATAGAGCGGCCAGAGCTTTGCTTTTTTCTGCAGCGGATGGTCTGGTTTGTCGACAATGCGGAAAGCGGGCCAGTCTCTTACGGCGGGGTTCTTTGCATCCATGTCCGTCTTGACGCGAAGCACGGCCTGGCCTTCCTTGTATTTATGCTTTAACATTGCTTTCCAGCGCTTCATTTGAATTTTGAAGTCGAGGTTTCTGCACTGGCACGCCCTTTCGTGGTCTCTCATTTTTTTCCAGCTATCAGGATTGCACGTGCAGACGTACGCGCCTTTGACCTGAATAAGCTTTTGGGCTATGCTATAATATAACTTCAGGCGCTTTGATGCAATTATCTCCTGGTTAACGCGAATCTTCAGCCACTTGAGGTCTTCCCGTATCCATTTGTAGAATTTTTTTTCAGCTGTCTTTACCTTTGGGTCTGTATCGTCAAAGCGCAGGATGAATTTTCCGTGGTATTTTTTTGCATACTCATCGGACAGAATAGCGGGCCGTGCGTTGCCTATATGCAATGCGCCGTCTGGGTTTGGTGCGAACCTGACAACAAACTTCTCACGACCGCGCTCCAATTCAGGAAGCCCCTTCTTTTCTATCCTTGCCTGAGGCGCGTAGCCGCCTAATTCCTCCAGCTCCTTCTTTTGCCGCACAAGACCGAGCTTGTTAATTTCATGGACCGCATTCTCTATCTTTGTCCTGAGCTCAAATATCTGCGTCCTGAGCTCTGGGTATTCTCCGAGGATCTTCCCAAGAACGCTTTTCGGCTGCGCGTTGCCCTCGTGCTCGGTGGCATTTACGAGGGTGTATTTTCGCACAATATTGTCAACAGAATCAACCATTGATTAATTATAGTTAAACAACTTCAAATACCTTTATTATTGAAGCTGTTCTCTGTAATATTTCTTTATGATGATTGTTTCTTCATTTTTAATCTTTCTCTTTGTTAGTTATTCCATGAAATTCTTCTACAAAGACATGGAATTAGACGTGCCAGACAACGTCTACTATCCAAGGGAAGATTCAGAATTATTGGCAGAAGCACTGGAAAATATAGCCCTAAAAAACAGAAACGCTCTTGAAGTCGGATGCGGCTCCGGCTTGCTGTCCATAATTATGGCAAAATCAGGCGCTCTGGTTTCTGCCGTGGACATAAATCCAGCTGCTGTGGAAGCGACAAATCAAAATGCAGCAAAGAACAATGTTGTGGTAAAGGCATTTGTTTCTGATATGTTTGAAAACGTGAGGGGCACGTTTGACCTCATCGTTTTCAATCCGCCGTACCTGCCGATAGGGGACGATCCAAACGACATAATTTACAGCGGTGGGTCATCCGGTAGGGAAATAATTGAACTGTTTGTTTCACAGGCCAAGGATTACCTCAAAAAAAACGGAAACGTGCTGATAATTATTTCTTCACTGACAGGAGAGAAAGAAGTTATCGACTTATTTTCAGAAGTTGGTATGAAAGCAGACGCGATAAAAAGAAAAAAGATACCCTGGGAAGAACTGATAGTAATTAAAGCCGGATAGTCATTTTCATAATTTTTTATCGTTTTCTGTTAGAAGTTAGAACTATGTTGTATAAAGATGTTTGTAATGCGGTTTATAGTGAAACCAGTAAATAATCTGGACATGCTATGACTGGTTTCACATATAGTCAGCAAGGGTATAATTATATACTGATTATTTCCTTGCATGACTATGCCTGTATCTCCTTAGATTTTATTATAATGAACTCTTTTGCCAAATTTCCAAAGAAAACCGAAATATTTTTTAAATCCTTTAGTAATTTCATTGCTTGTAATTAAGGCAGCTATCGGTTCATCCGACCATATGGCAATAGCTGTTTTATTGCCATAAATGAATATCTGCGTAGGTGAAAATGTATTCTGCAAAATTTTAATTTCACCATATTTATAATTTTGATAAGGTTCTTTGATTGCATCCGAATTTAAAAGAACTCTAACTTTAATTCCTGAATTGTTTATTCTTTTATCCCAGCTTTCCATGTACAATTTCATTCTCAAATAAGCTCTCCCCGTAGCAAAAAGCATGTACACATCCTTCTTTGAGTTAGCCATGTCATCAAAAAATGTTTTCATACCCCCAAGACCTTCAAATACTTCTACAATTTGTTTGCCTTTATTGGAATTGAAGTTAGAAATTAACTCTGGCATTATTTTCGATATGGCGTATTCTTTTTCTTTTAATAAGAGGTATAATTTCTTTGGGTTTACAGCAGCCCAAAATTTTTGATTGTTAGAAACAAATGACGTGACAAGCCCCTTCTGTAATAAATTTTCCAGAGCGTCATAAGTATTTCTTCTATGAATATGCGCGCGATTGCTTATAGTACCTGCTTTAGACGTTCCTATATCTAGCAATGTCAGATAAGTCTTACTCTCGATCTCTGTTAAATCCAGCATCTGCAAAATTTCCTCGTTTTCTGTCTTCATGAAAATTATCTGGTTCGTAAGCCTTAAATATGTGGTATCTATAGCAACCACATAATATATTTAAAGACTAGGTTACTTGTATCTGTTTAGTAGTTAACTTTAATATGGGTGTTAAAATGAAAGGAATTAAAAAATTACCTTATATGACTGCACTTTCACTTGCATTACTAGTGGGAGGATACTTAATTAAACAATATACGGGTGATAGTGAAAATAAAGAAAAAAGCAAACAGCAAACAATAGAGCAGAATATTCCAATTACAAGATTCATATCTTCAAATGGCGATACTTTAGAGGGTAAACTTGTATCAGATTATAGGTTGGACCCCACGACTAGACTACAAGTTAAAGGGTGGAATTCTCAAATATACGAGGTTCTTAGTCCAGAGATAAAAGCCAGAGGAATAGACAATAGATCCGCAATCTGGGTTAACGTGGATAATAGTCGAGGGAAAAAATTCATTGATGGCCGAATTAATTATATTTTTATAGATAGATGGATAACAGGCAATACAATAACATATGATACGGTTGCTCGAATAGTTTGTGATGACAAAACATATGATGCTGAATTCTCCACCATAAAAACAAAAAAATCAAACGGAGTCGACCAAAAATGATAGAAAGATGGAATTATGGCGCTCTGTGCGGGTATATTTTTAGCCCCGGATTTAACAGCAAGGAATATGAGAAGTTCATTGACGGAATGGAAAAAAGAGTTCCGGGTATTGGAAAAATATACCTTGAATGGAAAAAACATGTAACACCTCAATTTAAAGGTCTTCCTAAGTTACATCTATGGCCTGGATTAGAAGATCCTAGAAGTGAAGAATACATCCGAAAAAGCGAGTTTGAGTCAATTTCGATTGAAGAACAAATAAAGACATTTACACCAAAATTAAACAATGGCAATACAATAAGGAGGGCAATAAGTGCAGCGATAGATGGGTATCTCGATTTAATACAAGCTAACGGTTACACATTTATTTACCAGAGGAGAACATTTCCTCTTTTATATAATATACGCTCGAGGGGTATTGCATCATACAGTTAGAGAGTGCAAAATTTCCAGATTGGAACTGTATGGGGGGAAAAATTATGGAATACGAAATACAACCCAATATGACAAAATACAAAACACAAGCTAACACACCATTATATAGAATCGATACGGTAGTTAGAAAACTAGGATTTGAACCTTACGAGGTTTATTTAGATAGTTCAGATACACCAAAATCAATTTTAGAATATTGGCATACGAGAATTTGGGGTCCAAAATTCAAGATTATTGGTACAGATGGCAGGAGGTATCAACCAGTCTACGAAATTGAACTTGACGAATTGCGTGATCCAGAAATTCAAGGCAAAATTATCAAAGAATTGCAATTAAGGCAGAAACAATAATTAAGGCAGAAAGGAAAACCATGGGAGGTCTGAGAAGCTTGGAAGGAGCCAAGGTCCACGAAGTCGTAATGAGCTGTTTTGCCACGTGGAGTCTGCAAGGATTAAATGTCTTTGATACACTAGTGAGTTACCTTAGGAGCTAAACAGATACAATAAGTTTAATGTAATAAGATACTGGAAAAACTAGCATCTTTAATTCTTTTTCGTGTATCTTTAATTATGCCTGTCAACGCGCCGCCCGAGTACTTCAGGGCCGAGGAAAAGTTCAGATCGGCAAAGACAAAAGAAGATAAAATAGTGGCATTGGAAGAGATGATTCGCCTGATGCCGAGGCACCACGGCAGCGAGAACATGCTCGCGCAACTGAAATCACGATTGTCTAAGCTGAAGAAAGAATCTGCGGGTAGAAAAAAGGGCGGCCGAACCTTTGCGCTGCAAAAGGAAGGGGAAGCGCAGGTCTGCTTTATAGGGTTTACAAATTCTGGAAAAAGCTACATTCTCAGCAAGCTCACAGACGCGAACCCTGATATCGCCTATCACCCGTATACAACAACAAAACCAGAAGTTGGCATGATGGATTATAATGGCGTCAAGATACAACTGATAGAAATTCCGTCAACGTTTGAGTCGCAGTTCGTGAGCGTCGCAAGAACGTCGGACCTGATTGTCTTAATTGCGAGGCACGAAAAGGAGGAAGACGACTTAAAGAAATTCCTCTCGGATAGTTTCATACGCACGAAATATACGTTCGCCAATCCGTTTGAAGAACCGGCAGAACTGATAAGAGAGAAGATATGGCACAACCTTGGATTGATAATTGTCTACACAAAAAAGGGGAGAATAAATACCCCGATGGCGCTGCCGATTAATTCGCTGGTAAAAGACTTCGCGCAACGCATACACAAGGATTTTGTGAAAAATTTTCGCTTCGCGCGCATATTCAGAGGCGGCAGGATTATACAGGCTGGGCTGGATTATAAGCTGATGGACAGAGATATAGTAGAGATACACACAAAATAGCGGCTCTTTGTCTATTAGGCTGTATATATATTTATCAAACCTAAGAAACATTGATTTCTATGCTTGTTGAACTTCATACGCATACAAACTATTCTAAGGGTACGAAAGTGCCTGTAGAAGGGCTTCACACACCGGAAGAGATGGTCAGGCATGCGAAGAAGATAGGACTGGGTGCTATAGCAATAACCGACCACGATAATATAAAGGGTGCACTGGAAGCGAAAAAATACGCTAAAAAATATGGTATAGTAGTTATACCGGGCGAAGAGGTAACAACCTACAGTGGCCACATGCTTGCAATAGGTATCGATGAACACGTCCAGCCAGGCATGTCTGTTGAAGAATCGATAGACAAAGTCCACGGCCTTGGAGGCATAGCCATAGGTGACCACCCCTTTGACATAAAAAATGACGGCATAAGAGAACTTGCCAGGTTAACAGACGCCGTAGAAGTTTTCAACGCCATAAACATGGAAAGGCTAACAAACAGAAGGGCGAAGAAATTCGCACTGCTGCACAAAAAGCCCCAGGTTGCGGGCAGCGACGCCCACTGCATAGAGATGCTTGGGCACGGCATAAATGAAATAGACGCAGACACCGAGGACGAAATACTTTCGGCCATAAAAAAAGGAAACGTGGAAATCCGCACAAAATATATACCAGCGAATGTTCTCATGAGATGGTCGGTAACAAGGCTGCAGATGTCCTATCCTTTCGTGATGGAATACATAAACAAGCACTATTCGCTGCCGAAAAGGGTATTGAGCAGGAACATGCTTGGCCTTGTCAAGAAAAGCCCTGGAAATATCGACTACTTTCTGAAATCGCTCGCATATTTTGGTATAGGATCGTCTGTCATCTACAGTGCCGTAAAAAATACGTTCGAGTGATTTTGCGTATTTATCCGATATCTATTCCCACATCCGGTACAGATATCTTTTGGGCGGTGCCTGTGATTGATAGTGACCTGGGCTCTTTCTTGAAAACGAACGTTCCAGACAGCTCCTTTATCTCTATGGAGCCCGCGAATTGCGTGGAACTGTTAGTGAGATTCAGGGTTCCTGCTGCACTTGACATATTTATTAGTCTGAGGTGCAAATTTTCTATTTCCAAAACGGAGAAATCAGACTCGATGAATATTTTATCCCTGCCGATGAATACGTCCTGAACGATCAGCTGATCAAATGATCCGTTGAGAAAAAATTTATCAGATACGGTACCTGTGCCCATGTAATTTTTTATCACGAGCGTCTGTTTGGTGTTAATATTGCCATTTGTAAGCGTGACATTCGTCACACCGACAACAGTGATATTCAGCGGGTCCACAGCATCGAAATCTGTTTTTTCATAGCTATCAAACACAGCAGAAAACTCAATGTTTTTGTTGTGTAAACCAACCTCTGAAATAGAGAAAAACTTATCCTTCAAAGTTTCAAAAAACCCTGCAACAGAAGGGTTACCAGCAAGAAGCGCGGCAAGTGCGACCAGCAGTACCAGTGGTATTATCATAAACTTTGTGATCATCATAGAAATCTATTGTAGTGCCTTTTATAAAAAGTTGATGAGATTTCCTATGTAAAGCTCTGTAGAAATGCACGATAAAGAGCATCGACGTAGACCTATACGTCTCTTGACGTATAGGTCAGCTAGAGCTATTATCGACAGATTCATGGTTGACAAAGTCAACCTGAATCTTCAAGATAACTTTGTTATCTTAGAAGATAATAGCTCTCACGTCGATGCTCTTGCATAGGTTTTCTACAGAGCACTATGTAACTATGCTAACCTGAATGTAGTTTTTGCAGTTGCTGTCTTTCCGGTTCTAGAAGAAGTAGCGATCACCGCGTATACGCCGGGTTTCTCCCCTGCAGCCAGTAGATAAACGTATTTTGCATTCCCGCCGGAATCTGTTTTCAGGTTTTGTGAAAAAACCGTCCCGTCGGGCTTGACTATATTTACTGATATGTCTGCGTCAGAAACAGGAAGCGTGCCTATAGCTAGCGACGCCTTGATCACGACAAAGCCTTCATGAGAATACAGCAACTTATCTGTACTGACGCTCAGGTCCCCGGTGTAAGAGCCGGCGTAAAGGCCTGTTATGCTGTCTTGCCTTATTTCACTGAAAGCGAAGACCGCTATAGAAAGTATTACGATAATTTCGAACGCCAGGATATGCTTATTTCCGATGGTTTGCATGATAATTATATATTCCTGCTATTTATTATTGTTTCCTCTTCGCGCGGGCCCACGGAAATTATGCTCACCGGCCTTTTCAGAATATCGGAAGCTGTATGCACATAGTCTCTAGCATTTATGGGCAGATCATCGTACTTTCTTTTATCTGACGTAGCGGACATCCAACCAGGCCTGCTGTCATAAACAGGCGCACAGAGCGCAAGCTCTTCTGCAGAAGGAAATTCGTCCAAGCGACCATGCAGATTGTAACCTATAGAGAATTTTATTTCTGGCAGTTCGTCCAATACATCAAGCTTCGTCATTGCTATTTTTGTTATCCCGTTAACAAGCACTGCGTATTCATCGGCGAAGAAATCGTGCCAGCCTGTCCTTCTTGGCCTGCCTGTTGTTGAGCCTCTTTCGTGCCCTACGGTCCTGAGGTAGTGGCCTATATCAACATCAGAAGCTACGCCACGCTTGATTCTTGAGCAAAGATTGTTAAATGCTTCACTGCCAATATCGTACTTATTATTGGCGTCCTGCTCTGTGCCCAATTCTGTAGGGAACGGGCCTTTTCCAACACGGGTATTGTAAGCCTTCATCACACCAATAATATCTTTGACCGGGGTGTTTGGCGGAAGGCTCAAACCTACGTATACCCCTGAGGCTTCCGTGTTTGAAGATGTCAAGAATGGGTACGTACCATGGTCGATGCTAAGCAGAAATCCCTGGGCGCCTTCGGCCAACATTCTAATCTCTTTTCCGCTTTTCTGCGCCAGCTTTTGATAGAAGTAAGGAAGGTTCACGGTCTTTAAATTTTGGCGCGCCTTCTCAAAAAGTGCGACCTGCTGTTCGACGCATTCTTCTGGATTTGCTGGCATATCAGAGAGCTCGAGGGCTTCCAAAACCTCATCGCGCTCCATGTTCTTCGTTATCTTTTTCCTTACGACCTCAGGGTCTCTGAAGTCGCGGACAGCTATGCCGCGCCTTGCATATTTGTCGACGTACGCAGGTGTTATGCCGTTTTGCGTCGAGCCAATCTCACCACCGGACTTTATTTCATTTGCGATGTCCATAGCAATATGATACGGCATTATTATGTGCGCGCCATGAGAGACATAAAGATTATCCGTACTATAGTGCCTGCTGTGGAGCATCTCTATCTCTTCGTTGAGTTTTTGCAGATTCACAACACAGCCGTTCCCTATTATATTTATTTTATCTTCGTAGACGATTCCGGAGGGTATGGAATGAAGCACCATTGCTTTCCCGTCAGGAACTATTGTGTGTCCGGCATTTGGGCCGCCCTGGTACCGTGCTATGATATCAATGCCATGCTTAGGCACAAGGTAGTGAATTATCTTTCCCTTGCCCTCGTCACCCCACTGCATTCCCACAACTACGTCCACTGACATTTTTATCGACCAGAATAAGGATAAATCCAGGCATCATTCTGCAGTTCTTTTATATTTCTGAAGCCCTGCCTGCACATACTCTGCTTCACAGATTCTATCAGCATTTGCAAAAAAGGTTCGCCAGGTCCGAGCGGCTCTAGCTGTTTTACAATGCCTTCCGGGACCCTGATTTTCTCATCACCAATATCATACCGTATTGCGCCCCCTGCTTCCATAGCCTCAATAGAACCCATACCTCTGTATATCTTTTTCCAGCTACCATTGATCAGCTTTTTCTCTGCAGCCGATTCATCGTACGCTGCAAACAATTGTCCCATCATGACACCGTCAGCGCCAAGCGCAAACAATTTGTTTATGTCAGCTGCTGATTTTGTTCCGCCGTCTGCTATGTACGGTATGTTACCATGTTTCTTTCTAAGCTGTTTTAGCGTTTCCACACACTCGTACGTTGTAGAAGGCTGATCCCTACCCACACCCAAATCCTGTTGCGTTATGCATGCGCCTCCAGGGCCAACACCGCCTTTCGTCATGTCTATATATTTGCCTGCGTTCTCAAGTAGTTCCTTTATCATGTCACCGCATGCGACATTGCCTACACCAACCTCCACATCGGAATAATGTTCCTTTATGTACTTCGCCATATCGATCTGTGATCTGAAAGTAATGCCCTGATCTACCACCAGACAATTTGCGCCTGCTTGGACAGCTTTGTCTATCCTCTCTGCTTCAATTTCTCTTTTTTTGGGATCGTGCCATGTGCCACGTATGGCGATAACTCCGTACAGCTGCTTGTTCTCATCAACACTCGCAAGCGGATACTGCTCGTGCAATCTCAAATCACGGTCTGTAACAAGCGCGCACGGCCTGTCTTCGTCATCTATGACAATTAACGTATCTAAATTATGTTTCTTAATTTCTGCGTTTGCAGCCTTTATATCATTCTTGTCCATTGTATCTCTTCTATGTGCTGTATACAATTTTTCTCTTGGTGTCATAACATCGTTGAGCTTTAATGATTTATCATCTTTGTATCTCACGTCGCGTCTACTCACAAATCCAAGAAGACGACTATTTGGTGTGCCGTCTTCTGTTATTGGCACGCTGTAAAAACCATATTTTTCATTTATCTTGTAAACATCTGCTACAGCATTATCAGGCCGTAGACATACAGGATTCTTGACATAGGCAGCCTTGTAATTTTTTACCCTTTTGAGCTGCTCTATCTGGTCGTCAACTGTAGGGAAATTATAGTGTATCACACCGATGCCGCCATTAAGTTCCAGCATTATTGCCAGTTTGTATTCAGTAACAGAGTCCATGGCCGCACCAAGAAACGGAACATGCACTTTTATGTTTCTTGTTACGTAAGAACTGAGATCAACAGCACTGCGCGGAAAATCCGGCAGGTTATGAGGCACCATGATTATGCCATTAAAATCAAATTCCTTGCCCTTGAGAGAAGGATGAAGATAAACCATGGTATTTGATAAGCAAATAATTAATTTAAAGCCGAACGCACCAAAAAATCAATCACAGGCAAATTACGATACGTCAACAATGTCATGAAATTCTGGGTGTCGTGAAAGAAAAGCGTCGCGAACGTAAGAGCAAGAAGGCACAACCCTGAAATTATTTTTCTTTGCGTATTCAAATGCTGCCAATGTGATCTGTTCAGCAATTCCTCGCCCGCGAAGCTCAGACGGCGTATAAGTATGTGTTATATTCATTTTGCCGTTCTCCAGCGCATAATCCAAAGAAGCTGTCTTTCCTTCTACTTCAACAAAAAATCTGTGGCCCGCGTGCTTTATTTCCATGTTTATCTTACCATTCGTCTTCCTTTATTCCTGCTCTTTTATTGGTAAGACGCGCAAGATCAAATAATAGCGTTGAGAGGCGGTTGAGGTATCGTGGGATCTCTTCATTGACGATTTCATGCCGCTTCACAAAAAATACTTTCCTCTCTGCGCGGCGGCAGACAGAACGGGCGATATGGAGCAGGGCAGAAGCGGGCGTACCCGACGGCAGGATAAACTTATTTAATGGCGGTAATTGTTTTTGTATTTCGTGCACTGTTTCTTCTAATTTTTTAACGTGTTCTTCGGTAAGCTGGCTCTTCTGGCTTTTGGGCGCCTTTGCAAGATCAGAGCCTATTATGAAAAGGTCGTTCTGAATCATTTTTAAAATAGCATCAATTTCTTTGTCATCCAGACGGGCGCGCACAAGACCCAAGTAAGAATTAAGCTCGTCTACGTCACCGTATGCATCGACAAGAAGCGAATCTTTTGTGGTCTCCTCGCAACACAGCTTTGTTATTCCGGAGTCGCCTGTCCAGATTTTTTTGATCATAACTAAATATTGAATCGAAAGTATTTATGCGTTGTTTTTAATTTATTAGAATGGATTTTGCTGTAGCTGTCAAATCATTCATTGTCGACGATGAAAAACTTCTCATCATTAAAAGAAGGCCAGACGACGTTCATCGACCAAGCCAGTGGGACATACCTGGCGGGCGACTTGATGCAGGCGAAAATCCTTTTGACGGCATTAAAAGAGAGATAAAGGAGGAAGTTGGCATAGACATCGATGTAGTTGCACCAATCGAAGTCCAGCATTTTACAAGGGACGACGGACAAAGAATCACGATGATAATATTTTTATGCAGACCGTTATCAAAGCAAATAAAATTGAGCAAAGAACACACAGAATATGAATGGATGGAAATAGACAAGGCAGAGGAAAGTGTCAAATGGCTGCACAATACTATTTCTAATTTTAATAAATATTTTAAAGGGAAAATATAATTAGTTCTTAAAAAATTTGAACTTCCTTTTGTTGATTCACTACAACGCATCTGTCAAATGGTAGACTTCAACAGCAGAGCCTGATATGAATTTGTGGGGCTCTGTGCAAATCTCAAGAATCTTTGCAGCTATGTGCTCAGGCTTCAAAGACGGGCGCCGACTTGACATGCTCGTATACATATCAGTATCCACACCGCCAGGGCAGACAGCAACAACTTTTTGCTTTACTTCTTGCGCTAACGATTCTGTAAATCCAAGGACTGCAAACTTAGATGCGCAATAGACAGCAAGGCCACCATAACCGCTTTTGCCTGCGCCAGAAGAAATATTTATTATAATACCATTCTTGTTCATAATTGGCATTATGTACTTTGTCATTAGAATGAGTCCGCGTATATTTACATCTATAGTTTCATTTATCTCTGATTCGCTGTTGTTTGACAAATCTTTATAGTAGGCAACGCCTGCGTTGTTGACAATTATATCAATAGAATGAAATTTCTTTTTAATCGTATCAGCAAATTTCTTGATGTCGCTAATATTTGATAAATCACAAACATATGCTGAATTCTTTTCGTTTATTGTTTTTAATTCCTTTTCTGACTTTAGTAGATTATTTTCGTTTTTGCTGCAGATAATCACGTTGCAGCCATGATTTGCTAAAGCTAAGGCAGTAGAACGACCTATTCCGCGCGAGCCGCCTGTGACGATAGCTGTTTTGTTTTGGAGGTTCATAATTAATCAAAGAGCAAATTTTCACTTTATTCTTACACGCTGCACAATCCCCAGCCGCACTGAGGGCAAGAAGAACACCCTTCTTTTTGCTCCAGCACGGTGTCACACTCTGGACACGTCGTGTAATGTGTAGAACCGTTTGTGGCTGCGACCGCTATCTTCTGCTGCTGCGGCTCGTACTCCTCTTCCTGAACTTCCTCCTGTTTCTGCTTGTTAAGATTCAGCACTTGCAGCCTGCGTGAGTTGTTTCTGTACACGGTGCAGCTCTTGCAGCCGAGCTGCCAGGCGAGCAGATATCCCTGAAAGACGTCCTCTTTTGTAGCGTCCTCAGGGAAGTTGCACGTCTTTGATATGCTGTTGTCAACGTATTTCTGGAAAGCCGCCTGCACCCGTATGTGGTCGTCGGATGAAATATCCATGGCCGTGACAAACACACGCTTCAAATCATCAGGGATTTCTTCTATACGCTGCAGCGTTCCTTCCTCAAATATGCGCTTCATTATTACATCGTTGTATAAACCATACTCTTCCAGTGTCTTTCTCAGGTGCTTGTTGACGTAGTAGAGCTGGGTTGCGCCCCCCAGAATTCCCTGGTAGTGGTAAGCCAAGGCAAAATAAGGTTCTACGCCCCCGGAAACGTCGAAGACCATGGATATAGTTCCTGTCGGGGCGATGTTTGTGAGCGCGGCGTTTCGCATCTTTATACCTTTCTTTGCAAATACGCTCTTCTCCCAGTTTGGAAACACGCCTTTCTCCTCAGCAAGCTCTTGCGACATTTGGTGGGCAGATTCTTGAATGCAGTTCATGACCTTTTCTGCTGTCTTTGCGCCCTCTTCTGCATTATAACCTATCTTCAGTTGATAGAGCATATCCGCAAAGCCCATTATGCCCAAACCGACCCTGCGGTTTGCGCGGAACATGTGATTGACACGGTCGGCAGGCGCTGCTGTGATATCGACAACGTTGTCAAGCATACGCACAGCTAAACGTGTGACATGCCTTAATCGATCAAAATCTATTTTGCCATCTTTTACAAATTTTTCCAGATTTATCGAACCAAGATTGCAGACATCGCCGTCGTGGAGAAATTGCTCACCACAATTTGATACCACAATACCATTTGCTATGAAAGAGTGCGTCGCTGGTTCTGTGAGATCGTAGACATCTTTCTTGCCAATGTACTCGACATATTTTACTTTGTCTGTAAATTTATCGTCTCTTAGATTCTTTTTCAGTATCTTTTCTATTTTCTCTTTATTTTTACTGCATAGAAATCCTATTTGTTCATTAAATTTTATTATTGTATCGCCATGTACATGCACTTCAAACAGAATTCCGTCAGATGCATAAGTTCTTTTTTCTCCTGATTTTGTTTCATACGTAAATAGGTTCTTTTTTGGCGGCCTGCTCCTGTCGTATATTCTTGACTTAATTCCGAAGTTCAGAAGAAGTGTCTGAACCTGTTTTGCAAGTTTTATCGATTTCGTTGTCAATCTTATATAATAGTTGCCATGTTTTTCGTCTAGCATTACTGTGCCATCTGATGAAAACAAACCTTGAAGGAAGCCTGATACAGCGTCTTTTGGTGCTGTGAAAATGCTCTTTGGTACTTCTTTATTTTCTGCGCCTGTTGTCTTGAGCCCAAGCTTCATAAGGTATTCTACAAAGCGTCGTGAACCATAATTGAGATGGTGTGTATTTCTTATTCTTTCAATTTCTCGTTTTTCAGAGCCATAAATCATGTTTCCTATCGACTTTATATGTGTCATTATTTCTTTATCGCACTCCTTTTCCTTGTCTCTTATCCAGCCATCACCTACGATCCAGCCAAGAAGTTGCCCCAATTCCCTGTTCCATTGACGAGGAAAATTATATTTATAAGTTCTGCCATTTTCTCCAATAAATTCATTCTGCACTTCAAATGGAATTTGGTTGTTTACAGAGAATCTTCCTTCTCCTGATTGAATAAGAATTTCGTGTTCTTTTGTAAGGTTTTCGACATCTATCCATCCTTTTGTTGTCATTATCTTATGATCTGCTGTGGCTTCAAGCTCGTACCCCGATTCTGTTTCAATTTTCAATACATCTTTGAAGCCAGATTTCCATGCAGCACTCACGTTATTGATTTGTGTGCCTTTTGTGCCTTTGTATATCAGGACTTTGGTTCCATCAGATTCATATATTGTTATAGGCATCCTATTGTCACAAATTACAGATACGCCACCTTTTCCATGTTTCTCTGCCAAATCAGATATTTTCATCATTCCGTGTTCCGTGCTTACTAATGTATCGCCGGTCACACAAGGATTACACGCCTCTATTCGACCAAGACCGGGCAACGGATTTGTATCATTTATTTTGTCGATGAAGATTATTCCAGGTTCGCCGGTCTGCCATGCCGACGACACAATTTCCATGAAGATTTCTTTTGCCGTCATTGTCTCCTCCTTGATGTCGAGAACAATGCCGTTTGAATCCCTGTAAACGCGCCTTGGCTTCATCTTTTCGCCGTTCCACTCGCATATCCAAGGCGTTGAATCGTTGTCGCGTGCCTTCTGCATGAATTCATCTGTAATTGCAACGGAGATGTTGAAGTTCCTTATCTCGCCCTCGACGTCCTTTGCGTGTATGAATTCAAGTATATCCGGATGGTCGACGCGCATAACGCCCATGTTCGCGCCGTGCCTGTTTTGCTGTTTTATCACGCCGAATGCATTATTGTAAACGCGCAGGAAAGAGACCGGACCGGAGGCTACCCCACGGGAGCGCTTTGCAACGGTGCCGGCCGGCCTTAGCAGGTGGAACGGAAATCCCAACCCAGAGCCTGCCTGCTGAAGAAGCGAGGCTTCTTTAAGTGTCTGAAATATGTTATCCATGTTGTCGCCAATATGAAGGACTATGCAATTAGGCACTATAGGGGTCGGCGAGCCCGCGTTTGTCATTGTGCGCCCAGCTGGTATGAACTCAAAACTTGCCATGATTTCATTGAACTGCTGGGAAAATTTTTCGACTTCCTCGTTTGTTTTTCCATACTCGTACTCCACGCTTGCCAAAGAATCAGCAACCCTCTCGAACATATCATCAGGCGATTCAATAACATTACCGTCCCTGTTTCTTACAAGGTAGCGCTTTGCAAGAACCTGCAGGGCATTCATGCTGAAGGGGAGCTTTGTTGTTTTGCCGCCTAATATTCTTTTCTGCTCTTCCCTTACTCTGGCGTGCTCATTCCTGTAAAGTATGTAGGCCTTTGCTGTCTTTGCATGGCCGGATTCTATCAGAACCCTCTCGACAATATCCTGTATATCCTCTATGTTTGGAATAGCGCCCGGTGGCATATTCTTTTCCAGAATTTCCATGACCTGATTTGCAAGGCTTTCTGCTATAGTTTTGTCAGACCCGCCTACTGCCTGGACGGCCTTGAATATAGCGTTTGTTATCTTGTCTTTGCCAAAATTTACAATTCTTCCGTCTCTTTTTCGAACTTTTGTTATTTTTGCCATGCAACTACCTCCCAAAATCAAATATTTAATTTATTTAATTATTTACGCAACCTTCTTCAGCAACTTCACCTCTTGCTCGAACAAATTTATGTCGTCAAAGCTTCTGTAGACAGAAGCAAAACGAATGTAGGCAACCTTGTCCAATCTTCTGAGGTGCTTCATCACGAGCTCGCCTATCTTCTTGCTTGGCACTTCGTCACTTATTTTTCGGAGCTCGTTTTCTATTTTGTCAACGGTCTCTTCGATCTGCTGTTTGCTCACAGGTCGCTTTTCACACGCCCTCAACATTCCTGCAAGGATTTTTTCGCGGGAAAAAGGCTCGCGGCGGGTGTCTTTTTTTACTACGCTCAGGCTTATATCCGCGCGCTCATAGGTTGTAAATCTTTTTTCGCATTTTAGGCACTCTCTTCTGCGGCGAGTAGTTTCATCATTAGTTCTTTTGTCCATGACCTTAGTCTCATGTCCGCAGAATACGCAATTCATAGAAGAAACCTCGATCCACACCCACAACCCATTGTATGTTAAACCTGAAAATCTACAATATATAGGAGATTTTGTCTTAAATATGCTTTTCTTCTTTGCAATATCTAAACTGAAAAAGTGAAATGACTTTGTCGTGACAGTGTGATTTTTGCGAGATAACAGTGGCAAAAATTACAAAACAGTGGTAAAGCACTGTATAAAGACAGTGGCTCTTACATCCAGAATTCCACCCTATCATTGTTTGAAAACAGTGGAATTCTTAGATTTAAAAACATTTCATTTATGCTATTTCTATGAGATTCAAAGAATTTCTTATAGAAGCACAATTCCCTTCAAAAGATTCCAAAACAGACATTACAATAATCGAGGGCGCACTGAATCATGTTATCGATTCTACTAAACAACCGCAGCTTGTTAAAGATTTGGCAGAAGAAATTAGAGAATTATATCAGGAAAACAATATTTATGATGCTCCATTTTCTATTCTCAATGCTGTTATAAGACAATACAACACTAGCGGTATTAATTATATAGATGTGCGGCATGCTATTAAGAAATTCAGGGCAGGGCGTTTTACGCGCACAAGCAAAATACAAGTTGATGGTATAAACAAATACGCAAAACTTGTATACAAAACAGATGACTATATGAAGGATTATATGCATAAGCACTTTTTCAAGCATCCAGAAAAAAGAAACACATGGTTGTATAAAAAAGATCCTGTAGGCGATTAATAACTAATATACAAAAAAATGAGAAATCAGGATTTCACTTTATTTTTAGCGCACTCTCTATCGCGCGCTTGTCAAAACCTACGATCAGTTTCCCGTCTATTTCTATTACAGGAACGCCCATCTGGCCGGACTTTTCTATCATTTCCTCTGCCGCCTTTGCGTCTTCCTCGACGTTTATTTCGTCGTACTTCACGTTGTGCATTTTGAAGAATTCTTTTGCCATCTTGCAGTACGGGCAGTGATTTGTCGTGTATATTTTTACTATCATGAGACCACTGCTTTCTACTGTGATACTATAAACATAAATAAATATGTTCGGGCCAAAAATGCGTTTTTCTGCCTAATAAAAATTCGCCCCATTTACACATCCTTAATAATCAGCAACAACTGCAGGTACGCATGCCGCCCTTACCACAACAACCACAGTCTTTCGTGCTCATGCCGCAATTGCACGAACACATTGCAGCGGATTTGCTAGATTTTTTCATTTTTCTGGATGATTTTTTCTTCGCCATCTTCTTTTTTGCCATTCAATACCACCAATGTGAAGAACCACTGGTCAAAGACCAGTGGCATCTTGAAATTGGTCAATGCCACGTATTACAGTGGTTCTTACATCCCGTATTCCACCACCCATCAATAGATAGGTGGAATGCAAGATTTCAAAACAGTGGAATTCTTAGATTTAAATGCATAATAAATCATTATAGAAATTGCTGGGCTCGTAGCTATTTGTACGCAATTGCTTCTGTGCAAGACGAATGCCCAATACTGATTATACTTATTTTGTCTTATTCAAAAATTCAAAAAATGTTTTCATAATCCTCTCTCTGCCGTCAAAATCGACAAGAGCGGCAGAAATGTCTTTAAGTGAAAGCTTCTTTTTCTTAAGGAACCGGACTATGACCGCCGCCGTACATCTTTTCTTTATTGGAGAACGCGTGGGGAGAGAATTTTTTAATACCATATAATAATAAATTGCCGCAGACACGTCTCGGGCTGTTGCGCCTTTGACCTTTTTCTTGACGTCTTCAGAAAACTCCTCGGCTTTTTTCATGAAATACTTATCGTCCTCGTAGAAGTTGTAATACGGCCCGACCTCGGTATTGATGAATTTTTTTGTTTGCCAGCTCGGCGGGCAAAAATCATAGCCGTAGCCTATGGAATGCAGCCAAATGATTATCTTTGTATACTTTATGTTGGAAACGTCCTGGTTGTTGGCCAGGTTTTCGATGAATTCCCAAGTCTTTTCTTTGTTGCTGAGCGCCTCGGCGAGTCCGTCAGGTGTCATGTTTTTTAAAAATCGTGCACCCCCCTTGATTGAAGCGCTTATCCTAAATATCTCTTTTTGGAATTCTTTTAGCGCTACCTTAAGGTCCTCGTCCTGCATTCTCTTCAATCGGTCGTTGAGCACTGCTTCAACGGCTTCGCGCCAGTCGTCGCCGTCTGTCTTCAGGACATAGTCAAACTGGACAAGTTTCTTTGCCTTGAGCATGGTTGTAATAAACTGTATTTCAGGCTCTGACCGCTTTCCGCCCATGAAAACAACAAAAAGAAATTTATCCCATACTTCCTCGATGGTTTTTGGCTTCTCCGGCCTGTCCTTCACGGCTAATTTAACGAGGTCATCAAAACCTTTTGGAATAGGCATCTCTAGAAATTGTACCGGAACTTTAATAACGTTCACTCCATGGCACTGTCAACTTAACGGCTGTTGCCTATAGGCAACAGCCTTTTCTGGGGTATTAGCGATAGCTAATACATGGTGAAGCAAAGCTTCACCTGTACAAGTGGAATCTTCGATTCCATTATGTACCCCTTAAGTTGACAGTGTCTCACCCCCTTAAAAATCTAATAAACTATGTAGAATTTATGGGCTCGTAGTCTAGTTTGGTTAGGATCCGTGCTTAGGGTAAACTTCTTTTGAAAAGAAGTTTAATCAAGAAAGTCAGAAAAATCAAGTAAAGAAACTGAAAAGCATGAGACCCCGGTTCAAAGCCGAGGAAGGATATCCTTCCTAAGGCATTACCATCCTTAGGTGGCTATCGCAGTATTATGCTGCTTCGGTGAAATTCCGGGCGAGCCCACTCTACATTAAGGGAAACCTGGGTTTCC
This sequence comes from uncultured archaeon, assembly GCA_964373255.1. Classification (GTDB taxonomy): domain Archaea; phylum Aenigmatarchaeota; class Aenigmatarchaeia; order GW2011-AR5; family GW2011-AR5; genus JACPVU01. Next base: position 33,426 of record CAYJTG010000005.1, on the reverse strand, counting down.
CTTATAACACGCAAAGAACCAAAGGTTCTTTGGTGCACCAGAAAGCTTTGCTTTCTGTGTGTCTAGACTTAATCCCTTCCTGAGAAATCAGACTTAATCCTTTCCGAATATATAGTATATAATTAGGTAATTTTGCTCTGTAGAAAACCTATGCAAGAGCATCGACGTGAGAGATATCATCTATCGATGATATCTCTAGCTGACCTATACGTCAAGAGACGTATAGGTCTACGTCGATGCTCTTTATCGAGCATTTCTACAGAGCAGGTAATTTTATGTTCTACGTATACGTCTTGAAGTGCAAGGACGGATCATTTTACACAGGTTATACCAATAACTTGAAGAGAAGACTGAAGCTACACAATGAAGGAAAAGCCTCAAAATATACTAGAAGCAGGCTTCCGGTCGAAATTATTGCATACTGGGCGCACGAAACGAAGGGCGAAGCGCTTAGGGCAGAAGTGGCGTTCAAGAAACTATCAAAGAGTCAAAAATATAACCTGATAAATAAATCGATGCGGCTCTAATTGAATGATAGGCTCAGCAGCACTTACAGGTTTTCTTTCCACCCATGCCGCAGCATTTGCAATTCTTAATAGACATTTTGCAGCCGCAGGCGCACATAGCAGCCTTCTTGTTGGATTTCTTTGTTTTCTTTTTCACCATTAAACCACTGTTCTAGTTGTGAGAGAGCCTTTTAATAATTCTTTTTACCCATTATCCCTATAGGGCTTGTAGTCTAGGCACCTTTCCAGAAAGCTGCATCAAAGCGGAAGGTGGGACAATTTGGTTAGAGCATAGAGATGCTTCGCATCTCATACGACTATGATCCGAGCTTATAGTGAAACCAGAAAAGAATCCGGACATGTTTTTCCGGTTTCACATATAGCTCACAAGGAAGTAATACAAGCAAGAGCTTTGCTCTTGCTGTACAGAAAGAACTTCGTTCTTTCTTGTATCTTGTTTCTTTCCTTGTAGAGCTATAATTTGATGCTCATTGGGAGCTTGTGACGCAGGTTCAAATCCTGCCAAGCCCATTCAAATAATCATATAAGAATTGCTATCTAGTGTTATATCATGACAACGATGCAACAGGTAATAGATGTCCTGAAAGAGTGCATGGACCCAGAGATTAATATAGACGTGTGGACGCTGGAGCTTATTTACGGCATTGACATCGATACGGACAAGGTAAATATAAAAATGACATTTACCACGCCTGCTTGTCCTTATGGCCCTGTGCTCATCGAGACCATAAAGGAAAAACTGAAACGGATAGAAGGCGTAAAAGACGTATCAATACAAATTGTTTTTTTACCGCAATGGAAACCCTCACAAGAGATCAAGGTAATGCTTGGGATAAATTAAGATTATTTCTACAAATCAGCTTTATTTATCGATACAATCAAAAATAAAGTAAGAACTGTTATGTTATACTTTAAGTGATAATCATGTCAGAAGAACTTGGATTAACCGCAAAGCGCGGTGATGACTTCAGCCGCTGGTATCTGGAAGTAGTGCGCAAAGGGAATTTCATAGATCAAAGAAGTCCGGTGAAGGGCTTTGACGTCATTCTTCCGTGGGGCTACGCCGTCTGGGAAATAATACAAAAAAATTTTGATGCTCTGATAAAAGAACATGACGTTAAAAACTGCTATTTTCCTCTGCTCATACCAGAAAGGCTACTGAAAAAAGAAGAGGAGCACTTTGCAGGCTTTAAGGCGGAAACGATGATTGTGACAGAGGCGGGCGGCGAGAAATTAGAAGAAAGATATGCGATTCGCCCTACATCAGAAACGATAATGTATTATATGTTCTCGCTGTGGATTCGCTCTTACAAGGACCTGCCATTCAAGATCAACCAGTGGTGCAACGTCGTCCGCTTTGATACAAAAGGCACGAAGCCGTTTCTGCGAAGCCGTGAATTCCTATGGCAAGAGGGTCACACGGCCCACGCCACAAAAGAGGACGCCGAGAAGATGATCGACCACGCCGTGCAGATGTATGGAGAAATATACAAGGACCTTGCCATCGAGCCTCTGATCTTAGTAAGGCCGCAGTCCGACACGTTTGCAGGCGCAGATTTTTCTGTTGTCTACGACACGCTCTTGCAGGACGGAAAAATCGCACAGGGTCCTGGAACGCACATGTTAGGCCAGAATTTTGCAAAGTCATTTAACATTCAGTTTCTTGACAAAGACGACAAGAAGCAGCACGTGTGGCAGACGTCGTGGGGCATATCGACAAGGCAGTTAGGGATACTGATAATGCACCACGGCGATGATAAAGGAGCGGTCCTTCCACCAAGGCTTGCGCCTGTACAGGTCGTGATCATTCCTATATTGTTTAAGGGAAAGGAAAAATTGGTGATCGACAACGCAAAGAATACGCTTGATAAATTAGAAAAATCAGGCGTCAGGACTCACTTAGACGACCGCAATTATTCAGCGGGCTTCAAGTTCAACGAGTGGGAGCTGAAAGGCGTGCCGCTGAGGATAGAGATCGGCCCGAAGGACGTTGAAAATAAAGAATTGACATGCGTGAAGCGAAACGACGGCACAAAAATAAAGATAAAAATAGAAAAATTAAATTCTGTTATTGACATACTTAATACAATTCAGAATGAGATGCATGAAAAATCAAGAAAATTCCTCAATGAAAACATAAGAGATACAAAAACGCTCAACGAACTCAAGAATGCAACAAGGAAAGGCGGTATCATACGAACGAACTGGTGCGGCTCTGACAAGTGTGAGAAGAATCTGAAAGCGGACACGCAAGGATGGGAGATAAGGGGGACGCTGTACAAAAAGGGCGAGAAAACGTTTTCTGATTGTGTCTACTGCGACAAGCCCGCAAAGCACGTCGTTTATGTCGCGAAGGCGTACTGAATGAAATCCCCATTTTATAATCACGCCTTGGGAATTTCTTTCCGAATCGTTCAAAAGATTCGAAAATAACCTATTAACCAACGTCCGAAAAATTATTTAAATAGCCTTGACCAAGTTTCAATAGAAGGGTGTTTACCTATGGTGTTTTTCGTGAAGAAAAGGACAAGTACAAGAGCGAGAAGAGCCGCCAGAACAGTAAGAAGATCCAGAACACGATCGTACTCCAATCGCTGGCCGTCATCGAGAGACCGCTCGCATCTTGCGATCCTGGCTGTTTCAGCCGTGATCGTGTTCGAGCTGATAGCCATAGCGTCACAGTTTTCTTTTAAATTGAGTGCGACTGGGTACGCCGTTGCTGACGAGCCAGAGACCAAGAAATTTGAGGTCGTCAGAAGCTACATTACAAATACAGTGGGCTGTGACAACTATCTTGAAAGCAACGATCCTTATTCAAAGGGCTATGTGTCGTACGTGCAAAACGGAAAGGAAATAACAGCCCCGGACTCGTGCATCGATTCCGACTACGTACTTGAGTATTACTGCGATACTCTCGGCAGGTTAAACACCGTTATAGGCAGATGCCCTTATGGGTGCTTTAGCGAAGGCGGCTACGGTTACTGCGGGTAATTATGAATAAAAAAAATTTAATTATTTCTATAGCTGGAAATGCAGATATACATCCGAATAATCTTTTTATTGCGGCTAAAGCTATGAATGGCAAATGTGGAAACAGTATATGTGAAATTTGTGCTAGAATTATGGAACAAAGGCTCTGTTGAAATGCTCAATAAAAGCATCGACGTGAGAGCTATCATCTCTCGATGATAGCTCTAGCTGACCCTTACGTCGATAAGACGTAAGGGTCTACGTCGATGCTTTTTCATAGGTTTTCAACAGAGCCGGAACAAAAGATTTTATGCGAACAAGATTGTAAAACTCGCCACGAAGAACGCTTAAATACTTAATCGCAATATATTTATCAGGCAAATTCTAGGACAATAAATTACACGGTGTTTGTACATGCAGCAGCAGGAAAAATTATTGACCGGCACAACGACAGTAGGCTTGTTGTACAAGGACGGCGTCATTCTGGCTAGCGAATCAAAGTCGACCATGGGGTGGCTTGTGGCGTCAAAAACAAGCCAGAAAATATACTCAGTTGACGACAAGATAGCTGTTACTACAGCAGGCGGGGCAGGCGACACGCAGGCCCTGATAAGGATACTGAAGGCAGAAATAAATCTTTACAAGCTCACGCGAAACACGGAGTTTACGGTCAAGGCGGCTTCTCATCTGCTGGCGAACATACTGTCAGGCAACAGGTACTATCCTTATATGGCAATGCTCATTATCGGCGGCGTTGACAAGACAGGAGGCCACGTCTACAGCATAGACGCGGTCGGAGGGATGGAGGAAGAGGACAAATTTACCGCTACGGGCTCTGGATCGCCTATCGCGTTCGGCGTCCTTGAGGACAGCTACAGGGACAACCTTACCAGGGAAGACGCGATAAAGCTCGCTGCACGCGCCATAAAATCTGCCAGGGAAAGGGACGTATTTTCCGGTGGCCGCGATATAGTTGTTGTTGCTATCGACAAAGCGGGCATGGAATCTATCCCACAGGAAAAAATAAAGGAAATGACAAAATAATAATATTTCTTTGATGCCTATACTTTCTGATACTTATCTGAGATTTCTTCTCAAAATTTGGTTTAAGGTGCTAAAATGAGTTCTATAAGCGAGATAATAAAAGCAGACATCCCGAAGGATGCAAAGGTATCTGACATAAGCTACGAGGGCAGCGAGATCATCCTCTATACAAAAAACAAGGAATTTTTTGACACGTCAACGGACCTCATAAAGAGCATCGTCAATAAAATCAAGAAAAGGATAGAGGTGCGTGCGGACCCGTCCATAATCATCAGCGAAGAGAAGGCAAAAGAGCTGATAAAAAAAGTTGTTCCTGCCGAGGCTGGCATCAAGGACATCTATTTTGAACCGGAGTTTTCACGTGTTGTGATTCATGCTGAAAAGCCGGGCCTCGTGATCGGGAAGAGCGGAGAAACCCTTTTGACTATAAAGGAAAAAACATTATGGACGCCGGAAATAAAGCGCGCGCCTGTCATTGACTCGGAAATCATACGGGCCATCAGAAAAATGAGGCACCAAGAGGCGGGCTACAGAAAAAAATTCCTCAACCAGCTCGGCGAAAAGATATACTCGCCCTCCAAGGACGTCGACTGGATCAGGCTTACAAGCCTTGGCTCATTCCGCGAGGTCGGCCGGTCGTGCATTTTTCTTCAGACGCCGCAGAGCAAGATCCTGCTGGACTGCGGAATGTCTGTTGCTGCAACGGCGTCCAACCCGTTTCCATACCTGGACGCGCCTGAGTTCCGCATACAGGACCTGGACGCAATAATTCTTTCCCATGCACACACGGACCATTCAGGCTTAGTTCCTTATCTGTACGAATATGGCTATCGTGGACCGTTGTACTGCACGCGCCCCACGCGGGATCTTTCGGCGCTGCTTCAATTGGATTATCTGCAGATATGCCAGCGCGAGAACAAAAAAGCGGCTTACACGTCGAAAGGGATAGAAGAAGCCATAAAGCACTGCATAGCCCTGGACTACGGCGAGGTATCGGACATAACGCCTGACATGAGGATTACGCTCAACAACGCCGGCCACATCCTCGGGTCTTCTGTTGTGCACATACACATCGGCGACGGCTTATACAATATTCTATATACCGGCGACATCAAGTACGAGAGCACAAAGCTTTTCGAGAAGACCTCATCGGATTTCGCGCGCGTCGAGGCCGTAATAATTGAAGGCACGTACGGGGGCGCAGAAAATGTGCTTCCGCCCCACAAAGAAGGGGCAAAAATGCTTGTCGACTTCGTCAAGATAGCCATAGCAAGAGGCGGCCGCGTCCTTATACCGTGCTTTGCTGTCGGGAGAAGCCAGGATATTATAACAATTCTTACAGACACAGATATCGATGTGCCCATGTACCTGGACGGCATGCTCTGGGACGCAACGGCTATCCACACGGCTTATCCCGAATTCCTAGCATCCCAGATACAAAACCAGATCCTGCACAAGAGCAGGAACCCTTTCACGGACCCGCGGCTGAAGGGCATAGGCTCGCAGAAAGAAAGAGAACAGGTATTCAACTCTACAGGGCCCTGCATAGTTCTTTCGACGTCTGGCATGCTCATGGGCGGGCCTGCAATCGAGTACCTGAAGAATTTTTCAGACGACCCAAAGAATATGCTTCTGTTCGTCGGCTACCAGGCCGAGGGGACGCCCGGCCGCCGCATCCAAAAGGGGTGGAAAGAGATCCACATGGACGACGGCAAGATGCTAAATCTAAAACTAGACGTCCAGACTACAAAGGGACTGGGCGGCCACAGCGACCAGAGACAGCTGATGAACTACATACGCAGCCTCCCGAACAAGCCAAAAAAGATCATCGTCAACCACTGCGAGAACTCGAGGTGCGTCGACTTTGCAAGGGCAATCCACTCTGAATTCAGGGTCGAATCAATAGCTCCAAAGAACCTGGAAACGATAAGGCTGAGATAAATTTTCTTTTCATTCCGCTTTTAAGCTTTATCATCAAAAATAATAGGTTGATTATTATGGTCGTTGGCTACGGCAAAAGGATAAGAAAGGCTGTCGAGGAATCAAGAAAGAAGTCCACGAAGCTCTACAAATGCCCTGCGTGCTCCCGCAAATCCGTGAAAAGACTGTCCAACGGCGTTTGGCGGTGCAGAAAGTGCAGCGTGAAGTTTGCATCGGGTGCATTCGAGTTCGGGTTATAAATCTATATATTGGAAATCTTTTAGGAAGGGATTATAGCTAAACAAGAAAAGAATCAGATATTATATTTCTTGTTTGCTATACATGGTGAAGCTACGCTTCACCTGTAATTTGAAAATCCTTCAGATTTTCAATTACAATTCGAATTCCTGGAATTCGAAATTGTACAGGAGAATCTTCGATTCTCCATGTAAATGAAGCAAGTTATAATATTCAGGTTATTTACTTGCTTCATAATAAGTCTAGATTATAAGGAAAAGCAAACTGAAGTTGCTTTGCAACTTCTATCTGTTCGTTTCCTTAATGTAGAGGGATAGTTATGTCTTATGTTTGCGTCAAATGCCGGAAAGAGTTCGAGATGGAAGACCGCGTGAGGTGCCCGTTCTGCGGGTTCAGGATACTGGCAAAGGCGCGCATACCATTCAAAAAGACGGTCAAGGCGAGATGATCCTATGCATCACGATCTGATGCTTCCGCAGGGTTTCGTGGATGAGGTAAATAAATATTATGTCCTGCTTGAGTGTGGTGCTTTAAAAAAATACGGTACAAATTATGTCATTGTTCAGGATGGGTGTGTTGTCGCTTTTGGTCCTGACAAAATAGAACTTGTCAAAGAATATGCAACTGACCAAAAAAACAGACAGTATTTTTTTGTGGCGAGGGGTGACGGTTTCATACCGCAGGCTGAGGTGCCCTCGCCTGAAGTTGTGTGATAATTATGCCAGCAGAAAAAAAAGATCTTGAGCAGGTTGTCGGACAGTTGCAGCTGCAAAACCAGCAGATGCAGTCCATACTCATCCAGAAGCAAACGATGCTCGTGCAAAAAAAAGAAATAGAGAAGGCTTTGGAGGATTTAGAGAAGGCAGACGATGACGTCTACAAGGCTGTCGGTTCTATACTGATCAAGACTGAGAAGGCGCAGCTCACAGCCGAACTGAAACAGAACGCCGAGGACATAGACCTCAAGCTGCAGACACTGGACAGGCAGGAAAAGAAGATCAAGGAAAGGATAAAGGAAGCACAGGACAAGTTCAAGGAACTCATGCCTGAAGACCAGCAGATTGGCGAGGGTGGATAAATATTCATAGCAATAAACAGGCGGTAATATTTATGCAGACCGGGACTTATGCTGGGGTGTTTAATATGGATATGTCAGAGATAAACAAGCTCCTAGATGAGATCAACGACGACAGGACAGTACCGAGGAACATAAGGAACATGATCGTGGAGGCAAAAAATCACCTTAACAACCAGAAAGAAGACCTGGCCGTGCGGATAAACAGCGCTGTTTCTATACTCGACGAGGTTTCCAACGACACTAACATCCCTATCTACACGAGAACGCAGATCTGGAACATCGTTTCTCTTCTAGAAGTCATGCATAATAAGAAGTAGTATAATTACGCCTGTAATATCTGCGTAATTACGAAAAATTCCTCATTCTATCGGCTGTGAAACAGAAGTTTTTATATACTTCCAGGCGCTTATGTAAACAAGAGAAGATGGCATTTATAGTGAACCAAGTAAGATGAGGTGAATATTATGGCAATAAAAGACATTATGAGCAAGTTCAGGTCTTCTGACGAGTACATGGAGCTCGAGCCTGTGGAAGAAGCACGACAAGAAAGCCGGCTCTCTGTACAGGTTGAACGCCTGGACACGTACACGGACTCAGAGCGCATACAGCGAAAGCTGAGAGAAGGGTCAATAATGCTCGTGAGCATGAAGCAGCTCAGGCAGAAGGACGCAGAAGAACTAAAGCGCGCCGTTGAAAAAATAAAGAGAACGTGCATGGCGATAAACGGCGACATAGCAGGCATAAGCGACGACTGGCTTGTTGTAACGCCGCCTGCAGCACGAATCCACAGGGAAGCCGTGGCAGAGTAAGATTTATTTTCTTAGTTTCTTTTCCAGAAATCTTATGCATTTTATATTGTAACACAAACTTGATTCTATTTACATCCCTTTTCCCAGATCGACAAAATACTTCTCCCTGAGAAAATCAGACAAATACCTATCGGATTTTACATAGTCGAAAAACTTCTCCTGTTCGAGGATCGTGCACTTGGCAATGACTTCTGCGATATAAGTAGGAATGCCGTCTGCGATCAATTTTTCCTTTTCGCGCCTCAAAAACTTCTCCAACAGTTCCAAAGGTGTTTTATGCTCGCGCTTAACCTCGGCGACCCACTTGTTGCCGGACAGGTAGAGAAATGACCTGCCGCGATACTTGGAAAGAAATTCTTGCGTGTGTGTCTTTGAAAATATAGGTGGGCCTTCCATGTTGTCGACGGGCGGGAGCTCGAAGACCTCCAGCTCAAATATAAGGAACACATTCTTGTTTTTGGTGCTCACAAACTCATAGCCACGCAACGCAGAGAATTCGTTGTGGTGCATCAGGTTTGATATTCGTTTCAGCGCTTTCCTGAGCTGCGGATACAGGACGTCATCGATGACGTCGGGCGCGGTCATCTTTATGGCGATAAATCTTGTTCCCCTGCTGGGCATGTACTTAATTTGTTTTGCCGTTAACGGTGTTATCGGAATTGCATTGAAAAAATTTATGCTGGGCTTCTCGACAAACGCTTTGCACGCAGACACGAACTTCGCGAAATTTTCTGCATTGACGACAGCCGCCGCGTTCCTGTCCTTGTCGACTGGATCCACGACTATCAACGGCTGGTCAGGAAATTTTGACTTGTCCGTAAATCCAAGCACGTCGACGATCTGCGGCGCCTGCCATAACGAGGCTGCCTTAACTGCTGCTTCAAATGACTGGTAATATATTATAAGCAGCTCGCAGATGTAGCCCGAGAAGCCAAGGTGCTTGGCGTCAGAGCCGTAGATGCCCTGGGCCTTGCAGAACTGCTTGAGCAATCGCACCTCGTCCTGCATTCGTGGCGAAAGGTGCTCAAGAATATAATTCAGGTGGAGTGGCGACCGGTCAACGGCTGACTGTATGTGCTCGCCTTTATGTATGCGGTAGCAGGGCACGATGTCGACGTCAAAGCCCTTGATCACAGCATGCGTGTACGGGTGCTCTGCATATTTTATCTTTGATTTTCCCTTCAGGTGCTCGACAATCTTTTTCCCGTATTCGAGCCCTTTTTCCTCGAGCTCTTCCCGTTTTGTCTCCTTTGGAAATATCATGAATACGTCCACGTCGTGGTCGTTGCTGAGCCATGTGAATTTGCCTATAGATCCGACAACGACGCAGTCCAGCCCAGAAACGGTCTTTGAAACCCTTATGGTGTCTGACACAAACCTCCTGACGCGCTCATCCTCCTTTTTCAGCGGTTTGATTTTATTAAGGACCCTGTCGAGTATTTCCTGCATAATGTAAATTTGTACGATATAGTATAAAAAATGCTGCTTTATAAAAACATCTTTTATAATTAAAGTTATGGCTAATCATGGAATTATAAAGTGCCTATATGGAGGTCACAAAGTATCTACTAATGAGTTAACTCCAATGGGCAAATCTGTAAGGGTCTTAGAAGAAGGGAAGGAAATCTATACAAACCTATATTTGTGTCCTAGATGCAGCAACCCTCTCATTATAAGATATGAACCAAAGGTACCTGTAGTTTATGGCTTTCTACCAAACAACCATAAGGATGTTGTTCACCAGCCAAGAAAAAATGGTCATCAACATCACTCAGGTGTTTGGTACTGTAGTGGCGATTGGAAAAGTCTAAATAAATCCTTATACAAGGGGGCGCTAACAGGTATAAGACCGATATTTCAATTTCCGGAAGAAGACCTAATCCTAAAAAGAGATCTTAAATCTTCTACTTCCGTCGAGGAAACGCACCTTGATCAACCAGAATATAGCGACGGCAAAAATACAATAGATACCACAGCAAATCAGTGAACAATGCGCTTTTTAACTTTGGGGGCAATTTCTATAACATGCCTGCCTACGTCAATAATCCGTGGATAAATCCGAATACGATAGAGCAAAGAGACTATCAGGACAGTGTAGTGAAAACAGCTGTTCGCGGCAATACATTGTGCGTTCTGCCTACAGGACTTGGAAAAACGAGCATAGCCGCGCTCGTTGCGGTGGACAGGCTGCAGAAATATCCGGACGGTAAAATACTTTTCCTCGCGCCGACCAGGCCGTTGGTAAACCAGCACAAGACGACGTTCGAAAAATGCCTGAAGCTCGGCGTTGAACTACAGGTGGTCACGGGTGAAGATGATCCAAACGACAGGATAAAGCTATACACAAGCGCTGACATAATTTTTTCGACGCCACAGACGATCGGCAACGACGTGAAGCGCGGCGTGCTTAACTTGACGGATTTTTCACTGTGCATATTTGACGAAGCCCATCGCTGCGTGGGAAATTATGCGTACATTTATATTGCAAAGCGGTATATCGGCAGCTCAAAAAATCCGTTGATACTCGCACTGACCGCATCGCCAGGGAGCCACAGATACAAGATCGATGAGATCAGGAACAAATTATTCATCGACAACGTGGAGATAAAGACGCGTGACGACAGCGACGTCAGACCATACGTGCAAAGCGTTGCGCAAGAATGGGTAGAAGTAGAACTGCCGACAGAGCTAAAATCGATAAAAAAATATCTCGAGGAATGTAAAAACAAGGGTGTGAAAAGGCTGCTCGATTATAAAATTATACACTCTCCTTATACAACAAAATCGCAGCTGATAAAACTCCAGCAAGAACTGGCAAGAAAGAAGACCGGCTACGGGTTTATGGCCATGTCGATAATAGCTGAAATCATAAAGGTCGACCACGCACTGTTGCTGCTGGAAACGCAGTGCCTTTATTCTCTTGCCGGTTACCTTGAGGATTTGAAAAACGACGGAAGCAAGGCAGTTGCGCGGTTGCTAAAAGACGTAAATTTTCAGAACGCCGTCCGCCTTACCGATGAGCTTGTCGGTGAAGGAAAAGAACATCCCAAAATAGAAAAATTGCGGTCGATAGTAGAAGCGGAACTGCAAAAGAACAAAGAATCGCGCATAATAATATTTGCACAGTACAGGTCGACGATAAGAAAGATCCATGACATGCTGAAAAACGTCAGGCACGCTGCGCCTATAGAATTCATCGGCCAGGCAAAGAAAAAGGGCTCTGGGTTAAGCCAGAAGGAACAGGTGCAGATCCTGAATGAGTTCAAGCTGGGGTTCTACAATATCCTGTGCGCAAGCCAGGTCGCAGAGGAAGGATTAGACGTTGTGGAAACAGACGTGGTAATTTTCTACGAGCCCGTGCCCTCGGCCATAAGAAAAATACAGCGCGCCGGCCGCACAGCAAGAACCCGCAGCGGGCGCGTCATCGTCCTGATCGCGAAAAACACGCGCGACGAGGCTTATCACTGGGTCGCGCACCACAAGGAAAACAAGATGAAAAAGATTTTGTACGATATGAAGAGGGGGCAGAACAAAAATACAGGAAAAACAGAACCATACACTGATGCGCAGAAAAATCTTGAAGATTTCGGGAAAAAGTACCCGGAAACTAATTCATTTATTCACCTTTTTCTATGAAAATAAACAATTAGGCAGGCTATCAAATACCAAAAAATTATATCAATAATTAAATTTTCAAAAAAGATAGTTGTATTTCTGCTGCAATTAACTGCATCGGGGGGGCATGGCATATGACCTCCTTCGTAATATACTAAGGGCAATCCGTACAATGAAACGTCGGCTATTCCTAAACCTGCAAAAAAACCAATTACTAAAAACAAAACAACAGCTAAAATTATTTTTCTTAAAGATGGTTTAAAAAATTCTTTCAATTTCATAAAGATATTATCTTTTGCTTTCTATTTATAACTTTGTATAAATTCGGGTCTTTACTGCTTATTTTCAGCCCGCACTAATTGCACTGCCTTTTAATTCATTCTTCCATAAATTTTATCATGCAAGAAAGTGAAGTGAAAATCTACACCGACATAAGAGAAGCAAGCAGCAGGATTCCTCATATACTTCGCAAAAAATGTGCGCTTGAGGAAATAAATCTGCCCGTCGGCGACTACCTTCTCAGCAAGCGTGTATGCGCGGAGAGGAAGACAACGAATGATTTTCTTCAGAGCCTGATAGACGGCAGGCTGTTCAATCAAATAAAAGAACTTAAGAGCAATTTCAAGAATCCATTAATAATAATTGAGGGTGACACGCTTTTCTACGAAGACAGAAAAATACATCCTAACGCGATAAGGGGTGCGCTGGCGGCAATAGCTGTAGATTTTTCAATACCTATTTTATGGACAAGAAATCAGCTGGAAACGGCAGAGATGCTTTTTTCTATTGCTAAGAGAGAGCAGCTGGACAACAAAAAATCTGTAGCGATAAGGGGCAAGAAAAAAACAAGGTCGATGAACGAACTACAGGAATATTTAATAGCTGGCCTGCCCAAAATAAGCAATGAGAAGTCGAAGAAACTGCTGAAGCATTTTGGAACACCGGAGAAGATTTTCACAGCTACAGAAGAAGATTTGCAGCGCGTTGATGGAATAGGGGATATACTTGCGAAGAAGATAAAGAAGATGCTTACAAAGAAGTATGAGAAATCTATACTGGAAGATTAATATTTCTCGCCAATATCGTAAGGCGACTTGCGCTTATAAATAGGGCTTGATGTGTAAAACGCATTGGTCATTTCTCCAGTAAGCAGGGAATAATTTGAGCTTTTTACATTGTAGCCTTTCGTTGTTCCTGTATCAATAAAATTCATTGCCTGTTTCTTCTCTTCTGTCATAGTCGGTTTTTTAATGTAAGACGGGAAGCCGAGCGCTGTACGGAATTTCCAGAGAAGCGTGCAGTCTTTGATGGATAAAGCATAGAGATGCCCGTCCCACGAGCCGAAATAAATAACGTCCTTGTGAACAACGGGTGATGAAACGATTTCTCCGTCGGTAAGGAAGCGCCACAACAATTCGCCATCGTGCGATAGTGCATAAGCGTTGTTGTCTGATGAGCCGAAATAGACCGTATCATCGTGAAAAAGCGGCGAAGAGACCACTCTGTTGCCTGTCTGAAATTTCCATTTTATATGACCGTCTGTATCAATCAAATATAATCTGCCATCGTGAGAGCCAAAGCATATTGTTTTGTCTTGAATAGCGGGCGACGAAATGCTCAGGCTGTTTGCAAAGAATTTCCACAGCAAGGCTCCGTCTTCTACATCCAGGCATCTCATGTAGCCGTCCCCAGAACCTATAACGATCCGAGATTTGTTATCGCGTGGCATGCTATAAAAAGACCTTTTATGGAAGCCGCCTATTTCTTCCCAATCTTTATTGACCACAAGAGGCGTCTGTGTTGTATGCTCACCGCACTGCAGTTTCCACAGGAGACGTCCATCAGAAGAAACGCAGTATACAAGACCGCTCATATTGCCAAAAATTATAGAATCGTTGACCGCGGAAGCCGACATGAAAAATTCCTGATTAGAAGCATGAAATCTCCACAGCTCTTTCCCGTCTTCCAGTGAAAGCGCGTGAAATATGCCGTTGTTGGATCCTATATACACAACGCCATCAACTACAAGAGGCGTCGACCATACCTTTGAGCCTGTAAGGAATTTCCACCTCAGATCGCCATTTCTGGAAAATGCGTAGAGGTGCTGGTCGGAGGACCCTACGACTATTGTGTCACCACAAGCTGTCGGCGAGGAGAATACAATATCGTTTGTTTTATAGCTCCATAATTTATTTCCTTCGAGGTCAAGCGCATAGACGTATGTATCGTTAGAGCCAAAGACAATCATGCCGTCAACAATAGAAGGCGACGATAAAATACTTCCTCCCGTGCTTATGCTCCACGCCCTGTAGGGCGTTTCTACTTTTGACGCGTCGACCGAGAAGTCGCCTTCCTTTTCATAGCCGCTTTTTTCGTATTCCATAAAAATACTATATCATAAAACATTATAAAAACACAAGAATGCAATGTTTAATCATGTCGGCAAAAGATGTGAAGAGGCTTATCGTAACCCTGATAATTTTAATTATTGGCATAAACCTTCTGGTATACGTAGTGAAGAACTACATACTCAACGTTCCGCAGGCGGGCCTTGTTGTAGGCACGGACATCACGCCTGCGCTGACGACACTTTCCGGCGTGCTATCCATAGGGCTCGCATTTCTTGTTCTGCTCCTTATTCCGGTCTACCTTTCAAAGAGGTCGCAGGAGAAATATAAGAGCCCGTAATATTGAAGATAAAGTTAAGCTGCTTTTTTAATGATTTCAGGTAGCGACCCCCGAACGAGGCGGAAGCCGTCGGCCGAACCCGCAGTCAGGCGCCAGTAGCTCGCCCCGACGCCGAGGCACCCCCCGTCGACATCGCGATGCCAGTAGCCCCAGCGCTCGACGGCAACGTCATAATGTCCTGATGTGCTGTCTAAGTTGGGAGTCGCATTAAACCAAAAGTGAGTAGTATAAGGCTTGTGTGGAAAGCCCATGTTTTCTATTGTAACTCGTGGGACACCGAAAACTTCGTCCCATTCAGCAACTAATCTACTGTCGCCTTCTGGAACAAAAATTTCTCCGATTTCCTTATCGCCGTCAAGAACTATTCTGGCCCAATACTTTCTGCCTTGGGCATCTGTTTCGTATTTGCCTGCTTCCCTTCCTTTTGGCACTCGAAGTCCCGTTTCTGTCCACTGCCACATGTATATTTCGTCAGGTCCTCTTGCGAAAAGGTCGTCAAAGACCTTGGCTTTTCTCGGGTCTATGATCAATTTATCTTTTTCGTCAATTGTTTGCTGGATTGATTCCGACTCCGCATCAAAGACATATTGAATGGCGGACTTTTCTGATGTGGTTTTTGCGTAAGATTCAAGAATCTGTTTGATATCAGTATAGCTCTTGGCTGCCAATACGTCCTTTACGTCAGTTCTTTCAAGAATCTTTGCAACTATTTCGTATGGAATCTGGATTGCAAGCTCTTCGCCAGCCGTTGTCATGCGAAATCCCGCAGGGATTTCGGCTTTAGAATAATAATAATGTTTGCCTGTCCTTACAAGTAGGCCTGCGTGATTTATTTCATAGCCTCCATTCTCGTAAGCCACGCCTAGTGCTGGATAAATAGAACTAACAGGTGGAATGATCAATCTTTCTTTTGTTTCACGTAATGTTTCTATTTCCATGAGCTAACTAAAACAAAAGTCTTTTTAAATGCGTTTTCTCCATACATGATCTATGCTTTACCTCATAGGCCTTGGCCTGAACGACGAAAAGGATTTGTCGCTAAATTCTATAGAGACGCTAAAAAAGTGCCACAGCGTTTACGCGGAGATGTACACTAACGTGTGGCACGGCGACCTGAAAAGACTGGAGAAAATCATAGGAAAGAAAATAATACTGATGGAACGGGAATCTGTTGAGAACAATTCCGTGCTCAATAGTGCAAAAAACAAGAAGGTGGCTTTGCTTATACCGGGCGACCCGCTCTCTGCGACGACGCATATCGAGCTTGTCATGGAGGCGAGGCGAAAATGCATAAGGATAAGCATAATCCACGCGGCCAGCGTATACACGGCTATAGCAGAAACAGGGCTTCAGCTGTACAAGTTCGGCCGCTCAACCACGCTGGTGTTTCCACAGAAGAATTTTGACCCAAAGAGCCCCTACGATGTCATCAGGCAGAACAAGAGCCGCGGGCTCCATACCCTTGTATTGTTAGACGTCAACAGATCTGAAAATAAATACATGAAAATAAAAGACGCCATAGAAAATATGGTGAGGTCCGGCTTCTCTGATAGCGAAAAAATAATTGCGTGCTGCCGGCTCGGAAGCGACAGGGGCGCAATAAGGTACGGGAAAATGAAAGATTTGGCAAACAGAAAAGAACTGGACAAAGTGCCGGCGGCCATAATTGTACCTGGCGAGCTTAATTTCAAGGAAGAGGAGGCGCTGGAACTATGGAAATAAAGAAAACAGAAGCTGCGAAGCAGCTTCAAATTGCTGATGAATTGCTAAGACAAACGAAAAAGATGCTGAAAGATATCAAAGCAAAAAGAGTCTGCATTAATTTAGCCGATAAGGAAAAAGAATCTATACTAAAAAATCTTGACGCCTACATATCGGACACAAGTCACTTTCTCGACAAAAAAGACCTCGTGAGGGCGTTTGAAGCCGTGGTTTATGCATGGGGCATTCTCGAGACGCTAGAGCACGCGGGAATTATCGAGACAGAGAAAGAATGAATTCAAAAATAATATTTATTCCTTAGAACGGATACGGAAAAACGTTCCTGAGGAAATAGAACCAGAATAAGGCCACTACAATAAACCCGGCTGCGCCGAAAACGATCCTGTAGAATTTGCGGTCTAACTGCTGCCAGTCTTCCATTGTCATCCACCAGAATGTTTTCAGGACACCTCTGAGGACTTGAACTTTTGACATTATTTTACACCTTTAGAGAAAATAATGTAACAGAAGGATATAAAAGCATTTATAGTCGCCCAAGAAAACAATCAGCATATAATTTTCTTGGACTCCTAATTCTGGTTTCACTATATAAGCGGGCGAACACAAATCTATCTTGATCTACTATGGCGCTCGAATCTTTGTACCCGCTGCTAAGCAACCAGGGCATTCTTCTGCTTATAATTTTCATTCTCTTTGTTCTGGCGATAAAGCAGGTCATGAAAATTGTGATGAATGCAATATACATAATAGTCGCCGCCGTGTTGTTTCCCATAATAGGCAGCCGTGTTCTTGGATTATCAGTGCCAGCCGATGCAAACGCCATAACGTCGTTTATCGTCCTGGGGTTGATAGCGTATTTTGGCTATCTCGTCATAAAGTCTGCCTACACGATAGTGAAGTACGGTAAAAAGGCCGCAAAAAAGGTTATACCAGAATTCAAAACAGCGCCAAAAACGGAAAAACCGAATGCTGCGCAGAAGGAGACGCCTGCACAGAAAGAGAAAGAAGGGTCTGTACAGAAACCGCGTATAAAGAACGATCTTTTGTCGAGAGACCGCGCTAAGGAAGAAAAAAAGCTGCTAGAAGAATATTTAGTGATAGAAGAGCCGCAGAAATCAGGCGTGAAATCAATAAAAGAAATAAAATTCAGGAAGAAAAGAAAGGATTGATATCATTACTATCGCTTTGACATTTCTTACAGCTTCTTTATCTTTCCGGGCTTGGGTTCAAAGCACACGCCGTCTGACAGGAGCTCGTTGACTATAGAATCGATGACCTCTTCGGGCAACTTAGACGCTTCGAGGAGCTCTGAGTAATCACACCCAGGCCCCGTGTCGAGCTTTGCTATCATGTCAAGCACGGCTTCCTTGTTATCGGACTCTTCAGCGGGCTTTTTCTCGATGGTATGCGAATGCAGTATAGCCTCTACGTCCTCTTCATCGATATTTTCCCGCTCTTTTAATAAACGAGAAAGTTCCGATGCGTCGGCTGTCTGGTTCTTATATGAAATCACTACTTCGCGCTTCTTCTGCATAATCTTTTCCTGGCGCATAATTTCCAGCTTTCTCAGCGTCTCAAAATTAGGGTCCTCGATTTTTGTTATCATTTCAGGCACGATATAAATTTCGTTGTTGTATTCTTTCACCCTTGCTATGACGTCGGTCGTGTCGCCGACGTTAAGATTTTCAAACATGGACACGGCGTTGAAGACCTTTGCTCGTATGGTGTCTGTTCCGTCGTCCAGCGTGACGGCTGCAAATTTTCCGCTTTCAGACAAGAACTTGTCAACAACCGTTGCAAGAACCCGAACCCTGGATAGCCTCATCCCTGTGTCTGTAAGGGTGTAATTCGGGTTGAACCCTTCCTGCTGCACGTATTTTCCCTTCGTTATCGACTTTACGTCTGATTTTATTGCCGTCAGTCTTTTCTTCTCCATTACCGATCCCTTTATTTTCAATATTATTTCTTGTTTGTAGATTATTTTAAACCTTTCTCACAAAGCCGGATCGCGGCTGGAAGATTGTCCCTTCCCGTGTCAGGTTGTCAATAATATCCTGAGCGTCTTCGATGCCCTCGCTCTCAGCCTCTGCCTTCAGGTCTTCTATCGAGACCTCTTTTCCGACCTCCTTCTGCAGCCTTTCAAGTATGTCGAGCACGATGAATATCTTCCTCCTCTTTGTTGCCGGCACTCCGCCCTCGACCCTGTCTATGTCTATGCGGCCTGATTCGACGTCGTAGCCAAGCTGGTAGAGCGTTGCTTTCATAAGCTTTATAGCGCGCTCCGCGTCTGTGATGCGTACCTTTGTGTCAAGCCTTATCTTTGCCGACGCCTCTGCTAATCTTATTAATGCTTCGTACTGTCTCAGCGTTATGCTCACCGTCTGTACCTCCTCGCCAGAATACTGGTTTCTCATGTCAACGTAGAAATTTTTTATCATGTTTGCGACGTCTGGCGTGAGTTCGATGTCCGTTATCTTTTTTGTGTAGGCGATATATTTTCTCAGCAGATTCGTGCCAATGGGCGGCTCGGCAAATTCAGGCGATGCCCTTGACGCGACTATATGCGACGCCAGCTTTTCGTCTTTTGTCCTGTCGGGAATGTCACGAAGGGCGAATTTCAGATCAAACCTTGACAACAGAGTTTCTGGTATGTCTATCTGCTGTGCGATAGGGACGTACGGATCAAAACGTCCGAACTTCGGGTTCGCGCCCGCGAGCACGGCTGTCTGTGCCGGGAGCGTGGCCACGATAGAGGCTTTTGCAATGCTGACCGTCTCGATGCTTGTCGCTTCGTGCATTGCAATCTGGTCGTCCCTGCTCATCTTGTCGAACTCGTCTATGGCAATAAGCCCTTTGTTGCACAGTATCAGGGCTCCTGCTTCAAGGACCCATCCGCCTATGGCCTCATTTTTTACCACTGTGGCCGTAAGTCCTGCACCCGAGACACCTGACCCGGAAACATAGCGGCCCCGAGGAACGAGAGAAGAAACCAATTTCAGCAGAACGCTTTTTCCAATTCCAGGATCCCCTGTCAGCAATATATGTATGTTGCCCCTGATGCGAGAGCCGTCTGGCAAGACGTGAGCAACGCCGCCAAAGAGCTGGAGCATAATGGACTCCTTTATTTCCTCAAACCCGAAGATTCCGGGCGCTATCGATGCGATCAGCCTATCGTAGACAGCTGGGTCATTCGCAAGATCCTTTATGAGTTTTTCATCCTCAGGCGTTATATCCAGTTCCTCGAATTCGATGTCGCTCGACTCCACGTGGTTGGCCTCAATATACATATCCATTTTTGTGGACAATTTTCCCTTTATACGCTTCGGCAATTCCTTCAGAATGCCTGTGAACTTCAGCTTGCTGCCAGGATCGGTTTTCTTCTGCATCCTTGGTGTCGTGAGGTCTTCCTTAAGCAAAATAGATATCTGTCCCGGCTGCTCGCCTGTTGTTATTTCGAACGGCTCAACGGCGGTAAGCCACCTTATGTCGTACATGCTTTTTTTGAGAGTTTTGAAATCGCCGCGGCGGCCGCAGTCGCACTGGAGCGGTTTCTGGACGATGTTTGTCTCCTGAGGAACAGAAATCTTTGCACTGCATTCCGGGCACTCAAACACGACCTCGTATATCTGCGGCTTTACCTCGGAAGCAGCTTTTATAATCGCGTCGACCGTCATAAATTTTCTGATATGCTTGGACCGCAGGTTCCTTATTCTTATCATCCTGCTCTGGGGCAGGTTCCTTATTCTTACATGGATCTTTTCATTAGAGATCCTCTCTGCTGCCTCGTCAAATATTTTTATTATAGCATCCGGGTCCTCCAGCAACTGGTCGGCTATAATTGGGTCAAACCTGTCAATCATAGAAAAGTCTACGGTCAAGGCGCGGTCTTCCTTTAGTGCCTTGATTAAATCAGAATGATAATATTCGCGTATGAATTCATCCAGCCTGTCAACCGCGTCCATGATTCCTAATAAAGAAGAAGACTTTTAATAATATACTCCATCGTTTCCTGCGCTTCGTGTGGAACATTTTATTTATATTTCATCTATTTCTATAGGCAGGTTGTCCGGGTCTTTAAAGAACGTCAGCCGTTTGCCTGTTCTTGAATCTACCCGTATGTTTTCTGTTGTAATACCGAGTTTACTGAGTTTATTTATTGTTTCATCAAAATTATCGACTTCGAATGCCAGATGCCTTAATCCGGCTGCTTCCGGCCACTCCAACCGTTTTGGCGGATCGTGAAAATGAAACAGCTCTATTACGGCATTATTAGCGTCCAGATAAAGCACTTTTGTTTTTCTGATAGGATGAATTATTTCATCGATAATTTTCAACCCTAATTTATTTACATAAAAATCCTTCGATTTTTCAAAATCAGAACAAATTATTGCTACGTGATTTATATTGTTGAAAAGCATAGAAATTAGTTGTCATGAAACTCTAAAAACGTTTCGCATTGCTTCAGTAGCCGACCGTGACGATTACAGTTCTTTTGCGGTCGCGCACGTCGAATTCCCATAACAAAATGCTCTGCCATTTGCCCAGAAGCAGTTGACTGTTGGCGACCGGCAGTGTCAGGTGTTGCGAGAGCATGGAAGCCTTTATGTGCGACGCCGCATTGTCGGGGTGCTGGTACAATCTTGTGTGCGGCGCAACGTCATCGAAGACGCGCCTGAAGTCCTCGAAAAGCATCTTGTTGTTCTCGTTGACCATCAGACCGGCGGTGGTCGCCTGGAGAAAGACGTAGCATACGCCGTTGGCTATCTTGGACTCAGTCAGAATAGACTTCACCCTGCTTGTGATGTCGTATAATTTTTCAGGCTCTGTCTCAAGTTCGATAATATTTCTGTAAAGCATATCAATCACTATTTAAGCCTTCCTTATATAAATAATCTTCTGCAAATAAAAAAGATTTTTGGTGGATAAGATGGTCGAAAAAATAAAGGTTGAGAACGTTGTTGCTTCTACGGACATCAAAAAAATAATATCGCTCGACAAACTGCTGACAGTTCTAGAAGCGAGCGAATACGAGCCCGAGCAGTTTCCAGGCCTTGTTTTTCGATTGGACGAGCCAAAGGTTGCTACACTCATCTTCAGGTCAGGAAAAATAATATGCGTTGGCGCGCGCAGCACGACGGCTGCAAAACTGGCGTTGAAGATAACGGTCGGAAAGATAAAGAAGATAGGAATAAGATTCAACGAAAACAACCTCAAGGTAAAGATAGAAAATATTGTCGTCGCCATAAATCTTGGCCACGAGCTCAATTTAGACCAATTAGCATTTCAACTGGAGAACAGTGAGTATGAACCAGAGCAGTTTCCCGGCCTTGTCTACAGGATATACGAGCCCAAGGTCGCCTTCTTGCTTTTCTCTTCCGGCCGTGCGGTCTGCGCAGGCGCCAAGTCGCTGGACGCCGTGAAGAAGGCTGTGAAAAAATTAGAGGCGACACTGAAGACGCTAAAGGCGAAATAGGCGAATAGGTGGATTGCTGGTCCATTGCTATTTTCTCATTTTATTTTTGAATCTTCTCTACAAGCTTAGCAGAGTGTACATCCATGTATCCGCTTCTTGTAGCATCGTCCCAAAGAGTATCGTAGTCCAGAATATCTATTCGCTTTTTGAAGAAAGGAGCGTCTGTAACGAATGTATTGTACGACCCGCCTTCGCCGAGTACGTCAAAGCCGTGTTTCTCGCTTAATTGCTTGATAAGAAGAAAATTATTGTTGATCTGCATACCGATTAAATCCTTTGTGAGCCCGCCCGCTGCCGCCTCTGTAAGCAATATATCGAGGCCCGAATCAATTTCTTCTTTCAGTAATTGCTCTGACGTCAGGTTCGTGTACGGCACAATTGTCTTCATACCGAATTTGTCCGCTATTTTTTTGACCTCTCTGATCTGCGTCTCCTGAAGCCCAACGCCGCCCAGGACAACGGCGTCAAACTTGTTCTTAGAAAAAACATCATTAAGGCATAGGACTTCTTCCTGGCTTCCTATCTCGTCTGTCTGCGCCTGGATTATGGGCAAATTCATCGCTTCGGCTGAGAGCTTTGTCATCCACACTGCAGGGTAGTGCCATATGTACGCCTCTGCGCTTCGCGGCTGCACAGCTATAAGCGTGGTGTCCCATCCGTGGTCCATGCAGTGTTTGACGGCCAGGCACGAATCTTTTCCGCCTGAGAACAAAACAGCGACCTTCATGGCAGATAATAAAGCGAGAAAGGTATAAATAGGTTTGACGTGTAGAGTGAATCATGATTGATTATACACCGGACAATGTTAGCGTTTCTTCTACAGCATATTTCATGCCTTACGTTGACGCAACAATAACAGAACTTAACAAATGGTGGATTAACGAGCAAACAGAAAGGAACAAAAACACCCAGTACTACGAGAGCAAGCCTGTGCTGGACGTATTTGAGACCAACGAATACACGCACTGGTCTGCGTGGGCGCACACCGAGCCTGAAAGATACGTGATCAACATAAGGCCGCCTGAAAGCATAGACTACAACCTCCGGGTGTTTGCCCACGAGGTCGGACACAACAGATTCCCTGCGATATCAAATGAGGACCACGTGTCGCAGATATCGCTCCGCCTTTACGACGACGTTATTAATTCTTTCCGCTATTCGCGCCACTGAGTACCGCCTATATAAATGGGTAACCTATATATATAAGTTTATTACTATATAATAGTAACATATACTTTGTGGAGTGTAATTATGAAGAACTATGAAAGTACTATTAGGCCACCGGGATACAGGTGCATTATTGATGATGTACCTAAATCTCCGAAATGCGTTTCTGGTGACAGAACGGGCTACTTTACAAAAGTATCGGATACTTTTATAGGCTCTGTACCGCTAACAAAAGATGAAGTAATCTATGCCGGTCTCAGCCTCACGGACATAAACGGCTATAAGATAGGTGATTTGTGATGACCGTATACAAAGGCGATATTCTAGAAGAAGCTAAAAAGGCAGAGGCCAGACCGAACTACGCAAAAAGATGGGGAGCGGTTGGTCTGTTTTTGGCTGTTTATGTGCTTGCGCCTGTCGTTGTCAAAAATTATGATAAACTTCTGGACGTCTTCCAGCCGAAGATCTACAGGACAGGATACGAGGGAGAATGGAAGCCCCATGTAATTCAGCTCAGCAACGACGCAACAAAGCAGGTCGGTCAGGTAATTGCAAAGCAAGGCTATGAGAGCTCTCCTGAATTCTGGCTGCATGAAATAAAAAAGTACAACGAGCAGAGGAAGAAAGGGTTCGATGTGAATAGAGTAAATCCTGGCGACACTGTTTACATACCTGATGACATGAAATTAGAATAAGGGACGAAAATATCTGCAAGCTAATTCTTCTAGAACGGCAATAATCCTGCTATCATCGACGGCAGAGAAACAACTGCCGTGAGTATGAAAAAGACCACAAAGGCTACTATCGCAACAATAGCCTTGCTTTTCAGCGTGCCTTTGAGAAGAAGCTGGCCAATTATTATCCAGATCACAAGCGGTATTATGAGCCCTGAATACGCGAATGTTATTCCTGCAAGCACCGCGATCAAAGGCACGACAAGATAAGCGATAATGCCCATGATGAGGCTATGCTTAAAAGAGGCTTCGTGTGAAATAATTTTGTTAACGATCTCTAAAATAACAGATATGATTATAACGTTTATGAGCAGGCCGATAAACCCGCCTACTGAAAGCGGTATTAGGCTTGTGACCAGCGAGACGTCAACCATGATTAATTTATGGCAGGGCATGGTATATAAAATTAAGTGTGAACAATACGTGAATGACCGAACTAAAGGAGGCACCCAATTTCATGAATTATCTGTAGACGGCCAAGAAGTCGGGAATTACATTGAAATTTTCTACAAAAGCAAAAACCCAAGAATGCAATGGACGAGAATAAAATTGCAGAGATTTATAAGCAGCCGCAACTGTTGCATACGCGCCCTAAGGGGCAAGGATCTGATTTATCGGAGACGTGCAAAGAAAAGAATAGATGTACACACCAAAATTCCTTTTCCGTGATTCACATCATTTCCCTCAGGATCTTGACGGCTTTTTCGCCGTCCACGCGGCCGCGAACGTTCTGCATGATAAGTCCCATGAGCACGGATTCCTTTTTACCCTTGTTCTTTTCTACAACATTTTTTACGATCTTTCTGAGTGCCGCATCGGACATTATTCTATACTTATCGATCGCCTGCTCGATTGTTTTGCCTGTAAGATGCTCGACGAGGATGAACAGTATAGCTGAATCGGGTATCTCGCCCTTGCTCAAGTGGGTAAGTATAATATCATAAACCTGTCTGTCGATCTTGCCCGCGTCCAAACTAAATCTTCTCTTGATTTCCTTCGGCATTTCGACGGTCATCTTTGCAATTACATTTACATCGACCTTAGGAAATGCCTTTGACAACTCGCTGATTGTTTTTGTCTCCTCGTTGCTCACTGTTTTGTACGTTATCAGCGCCTTTGCAACCGTCTCCTTCATGCCGTGCTCTTTGACAAACCTCTTTGTCAGTTCTTCTCTCTGTTCCATCAGTGTCTTTGGCGTTTCCACGGACAACAGTTCTTTTGTTATCCTGACAGGCGGGATGTCTGATTCCGGGTACAACCGACCGGACCCAGGCAGCGGCCTTGTGTACTTGGAGCCTTCGCCGTCGGCTGTGCGCGTTTCTTCCGGTACACCGGCAATGCAATGGTTAGCGCGCGCAACGAGCAAAGCGATCGCGTTGTCGATCTGGCTTTTGTTGTAGCCGGCTGTAATCACGACTAAATCTTCATTTCCTGCCTTCAGTTCTGTTTTTAATTTCGAAAACTCAAATCCCAAGCCGTATTTGTTGACGTCTTCGTCGCTGTGAACAATCCCGAGCCCGTAGGCTTCTGCGTACGCTGATAATTCTTTGCCGAAAGTGCGGTCGCCGCACGGTCTTCTCAGCAAGCCAGAAAATTTCGGAAGAAGCAGTGCATAAACAAAGCCACGGTTGTCAATAACTTTTCTGATAAAGTTAGATTTAGTATTGCGAAAAACATCAGTGGTATCTGACGATTTGCTTTTAATTTCCTTGAATCCTCTTTTTTTCAATTCTTCTTTTATTTCCAGAAGTGACACCTGTCTGTTTACCTCGTTCTCGACGGCGTACGGGATTTTCTCCAGCTCCTGAAATCCCTTTATCTCTATTCTTGAGCCGCCTTCGATGGAAATATTTATATCCTGGCGGATGCTTCCTATACCGCGAACTACGTCGGTGCTTCGCAGAAGCATGCCGATATGTTCTGCGACTTCTTTTGCCATTTGAGGGCTATTGATGGACGGATCGGTGGCGATTTCAACCAACGGTATTCCTAATCTGTCCAACCTGTATTCAATTACACCTTCGCTCTTGCTTATCGGAGTGGACGCGTCCTCTTCCAGCATGACAGTCTGGATTCCTATTTTTCCAAAATTTCCTTCTACGTAGCCGCCTTTGCCGATCAAAGACGTCCGTTGGAATCCGGACACAGAAGAGCCGTCGACGACCGTCTTTCGCATAACGTGAATTTCATCGACGATGTGGCAGTGCAGAAGCTTGTTCATTTGTATCGCGGTTTTCAAGGCTTTTTCATTCATAACCTTTGGAGGATCGTCGTCAATTTCAACCAAACACGATGATTCTTGATTTGATTTGTAGACGAACGTCTTGTTTTTCAGATACTCCTGCAACGCTGCCGGGTCGACGTCGCCCAATTCGCCCGGCACCGCGCGCAGTTTTCTGCGCATTTCTATCGGAAATTCTTCACTGCGCAAAGCTGCTGGACGACCTTCGGTCGTCGGTCTGACTGGGCAGCGGCAGAAAAGCTTCGTGCCGCTGTTTAGTTGCTGATGAATTTCCAAACCGACACGAAGCCCGAGTTTTGCATAGTCCATACGCAAGACAACCTACGGTTTTCTTACCGTTCTATCTTTCCCTTGATTAGAAAATATTAGAAAGAAATCTTTTAAGAGAATTATTTCCTTCTATCCCATATAATTTCCCCGTTTTTCTTTATGTATCTTGCACGGTGCTCTGGTATTTCGCTATTGAGGAAAGACGTCTTCATGAAATGGCTTCATAAGGATTAAACTTTCACTTTAATTCTATTTTCGATACCTTCGAATGATTTTCTTAACAATATTTCTTCTAATCGAAGCAATGCTTTTATCTTTTCGTTTTCTTCATTGAGTGAATATAATTGTACTCTTCCTATCGTCCTTGTTGGTTTTACTATTTTATCTTTTACCAGTTTTGAAAATATTTTGTACAATGTAGGTCTTGATATATAGCAGCCTTCTGCTATGTCCTTTTTTGTGTAGTCGATACCCACACCTTCTATTAAGAAATCTATTATTCTGTTTTCTATTGTGTCACCAATTACTGTTAAAAGCATTGATTTGTTCATATACATCACATTTGTAATTTTCAAGTAATTGATTCTTTATCTATTAAGTATTTAAAACTTTACATTCATGTAAATTTATGGATAATGAAGAAATACGTGCAAGACTACTCTTTGCTCTGGTACGTCATCGCAAGTGGGGAGAAAGCCATACTGCTTACAAGCATATGTTTAGACAGTTCAAATCAGAGCTACTAGGCAAAGAAGGTATGAAACTTGCAACAAAAATAGCAGAAGAACTTATTCGAGAAGGTTTTATAATCAAGAAGCCTACCCACTATGGTCTTCAGGTTTCTCTTAATCCAAGAAAATCCCAAGAAATAAAAAATTTGATAAAAGAAAGATTAGGATTCGATTTGTAAAATTTTATTCATAAGCTTCGATATCTACTCGTTCTAAAATTTCTCCAACTACATTAGTAAGCAGAATCTTTTTTGCGTCTTCACTGTTCTTTGTATGGCCAAGCGACCAGCCTAATTTCACGAGGGCTGTTTCAGGTGTCATCCTAAGCTCGAGCACGCCTATATCCTTCAGCAAGCGCAGATTACTGTAGACGTTGAGATTCACCTTGCCGTATGCACATTGCGAAGTCATTCCTATGATTATTCCTTTCTTGATCAGACGCGCAAGCGTGTCGTAAAGCAGCTTGTGGTGCTTTGTATAGTCATCAAGGTCGCCCCTAATAGGCAGGTGGCCGAGGCCGGTGCCCTCAAAAACAATTCCACGCACCCCCTGCTGTTCGTAGAACTCAAGGACCTTATAATTAAATCCAGGATAAGATTTGATCAATGCAATATTGCTGTCATATCTCAGAACCATATGAGGTTTTCTTTTCTTGTCTTTCTTCTGGTAATCACTACGCAAAAACTCTATTGTGCCGTCCGCTTCGGCTTTTGCGTAAGGTAGGACGTCTATCGACTTGAACGCATCTCTACGCGACGTGTGCATCTTCCTGACGTGCACACCTTGATGGACATAGCAGAATTTGTCCTCTGCGGAGCCGTGCATACAAATTGCAATGCCGCTGAAGTCGGATTTTGCTATGAATTGTGCAGCGCATAGAAGATTCATGGCCGCGTCGCTGCTGCCCCTGTCAGAGCTTCTCTGTGAGCCTACAATCAATATGGGTATTGGAGAATTTTGAACCATCAATGATAAGACGGCCGAAGTGTAGTGCATGGTGTCTGTGCCGTGCGTTATTATTATTCCGTCAGTGCCAGCCTCGATTTCGTCCTCAATCTTTTTTGCCAGCGTCATCCAGTGGTAGGGTTCCATATCTTCGGACATCATTTGGAACACAGAGCGCAATTTTATGTTGACAATATTTTGCAGCTCTGGTATCGCGGAAACAATTTCTTCAGGCGTTTCCAAACCTGTAACCCCGCCTGTCTTGTAGTCGATACGAGAAGCAACTGTCCCACCTGTCGACAGGATTGAAACGGTCGGCTTGCTAGGGTCGGGCTTGTATTTTGGCAGGGCGGCAGATTTGAGCTTCTTTTCTTGTTTTCCTTTGCTCGGTTTTATTTTCGTGCCTTTAGTGAAATCTATGCCTGTATTGTAACCGTTGCTCAATTTTATTATCAGGCTGTCGGGAGATCCCTGGCTCTTCGGCATCAGGATTCCTTCGAACGTGTGCACGTCTTTCTCGACGACAAGACGGTCGCCGACCTTGATGCCTTTTTTCTTGAGCTCGGCGAGAATTTCTTTTGAGTAGTCCATAAAATTCACTTTATCATTTTACTTCTAAATTCATAGCGATAAATACTCTATAATTTTATTCAGTATATTTCGACTTCTATTTCTTTTATATCCTTGAAGCCGCGGTCGCCGGTCACGAACTTTGTACAGTTTTCGTGCAAAGCGGTGGCGATATGGATGCAGTCAAAGTAGCTCAGCTTCTTCGGGATTTTCATATGGCGATATTTTGCGCGTAGGATGCCGGCTTCTTTTGCGATGTCGTCTGTGACCGCAACGGTCTCTAGATTAGGCAGTGATTTTATGTAGAAAAGAATCTCTTCCGTCTTTTCCCGTGACTTCCTTCGGCGGAGATGGAATGCAAGCTCGGTAAAGATTATTGCAGAGATAGCGGCGCCTTTCTTTTCTGATTCTTTTATGTACTGCAACGCCTTTTCAGCGAGGTCCGCTTCGCCTGACAGGATATCCATGAAGATGAACGTGTCGAGATAAATTTTCTGGTTTTGATTCTTATCTTCTGGTTTTTCTGGCATGATGGTCACTTCAACCATTTTTTGAACCACAAAAATGTATTTCTAATAACTTTGTCATCATACCCAGCAAAAGAGTGGTCGGCATTTTTAATGATGAGGATTTTCTTCGGCATTTTTGCGGCTTTATACAACGTCTCACCTTGTACCAATGTGATATTTTCATCGCGTGTGCCATGAACAACGAGAAACGGTATTCTTAATTTCCGTGCAGATTTTATTATGTTGTATTTTTTCTCGTCGAGCAGAAGTCTTTTGGTAATCATAGTGTTCCACCACCAGAAGTAGATCTGCCCTCTTTTTTTGACCTCTCTTATATACTTATTAGCCCATGTGTTCCTGAAATCGTCTTCGCCTGCCCAGCTCACAACACATCTTATTCTTGCATCTTTTGATGCCGCCAAAATACAGATAGCAGAGCCCCTGCTCCACCCCATTACACCAATCTTTTTTCTATCTACAGAATTGGAATTTTGCAAAAATGTAATAGCATTGGTCAGGTTTCTTATTTGCGTCGTTATTGTTTGGTCCTTGAAGTCGCCTTCTGAATCCCCGCATCCGAAAAAATCAAAACGAAATGCTGCCAATCCGTTTTTCGCAAAATATCTTGCGGCCTTAACAAATGTTCTTCTGTCATTGCCGAGCTTGTTTCCACCATATCCATGGCACATCACTACGCAGGGTGCATTTTTTTTATTGGGCAGATGCAATACGCCAAATATTTCTCTGCCGTTGGAAGAAAACTTCAGTGGGATTTCTTTCATAATTACTCCTCTTTTATCTCGCGCCTGATGTTTTTCATTGTGATGTCCTTGCCTGATTTGACAAGCGCTTCCGCCGGGTCAGCGGGCTTTGACATGATTATGATCTTGTTCTCCAGTTTTGTAACTAACACAACCGACCCGTCCTTCATGCCAAGCGCATCGCGCAGGTATTTTGGTATCACGATCTGCCCTTTCGATGATATTTTTGCTTCTTCCATAATACATCCTTTTCTTGGAAGAAAAGGTCTGTATCAATCCCAAAAGAATAGAGGATCTTAAAGACCTTCTCTTCAAATATTATTTTTGCAATAGAACTAACGTGTCAACTCATTATTTTGTTGCTTTTCTCCTCTGACCTCTACGGGAGAAACTACGTATCTCCCTGTACCCTCTCCCTTTCTGGTACGTGAAAAATATTTCTTGACCAAAAACTGTTTTTCTTAATCGACTTTCTTTTCTAAAGAAAGTCGTGGGTGTGGTTAGTGGCCTGAGCGATAATAGAAGCTTGTGACCAACCATGCAGCTGCAGGCCACTAGTTAACTTTTATATGTATTTCCAACTTTTTAAAGCTTTTTCTTACTTATTATAAAATTTTCTTATTAATAAAATTATAAATCTTACTTATAATTAATTATTCTTACTTCTACTATGCCTTTTTCCTATATTTACTTATTTTAATTATAGTGAAACCTCGCTTCTTTGCTATCATAATGCTTTTATTCTGCACAGTGCTTTATTCTAGGTATCCACACCCAAGTAAGTAGAATCGGAGGCTTGAAAATGGAAATGCATGGTTTTACTGTGATTCAAAAAGGTGATTCTTATGTCGTATCGCGACCAGCTCAAGGAATGGATATCTTATGCAAAGAGAGATTTTGGGCATTACATTTCAAACGATTTTCCTATGCAATTATTCAGTGCATCGAACGTTAGCGATGACACGCTTTCTTATATAGCCAAGGCATTGTACGAAACTGTAAGAACTGCACAACATAGCAGATACAACAGTCACGCAGAAACAAAAGCATCTGAACAGAAAATGTTCTATCTTGTTCCACAAGTAGATTCTAGTGGCAGCGTTTACTACATCAACCGATTCACAGGCGGTGTAGCAATGTCAATGGTCCGACAACCAAATGGATTGTACAGCTACCATGGCCCAAGAGAGATGATGACCGTATTCGGAGGCCGCAATGAACTTGGTGGAATGCTCGATAAGATTTCAGACAACGACTTCTTCCACGACCACAAGCACAAGTAAGTCATTTTGTCATTTTTCTTTTTATGATAGAAAGACACACGAAAGACAAGCTTTATATACTACCTTTAAGTAACAAAGCTTTATATACAGGATCGTACATATAAATAGCAGGTGTAATTTATGCCGCTAATATCTAAAGATGGTCTGCTTCCTATAAGGCCTTGGAACAGTGATAGCAGACAGCTTATAATATCACAAGATGACGTGCAAGCCGACGTTAATATAGATTACGGCAAGATCGATCTAACCACTCCATGGGCTGTTGTGTACCAGGCATTTACTGGACGGAAATTGGAAAAAGGTAAAGACGGAAAAGGAAGGGTAATTTATCGCGAGCCGGAAATCAGACCGCCTCCTGTTAAGCAACCTGACACAGGCAAATACACCATGCGCACAGAAGCAGATCCTGTTATTTCTGAATACAAGAAGCACAACGATGCAATATCAGAATTATTGAAGCAGTACGACATAAAGCGCGGTGGTTCTGACGAATTCGAGCTTGCGTACAAGGATTTGCTTTCAGACGTCACAAAAGATGGCAACGTAGTCAATTTCAGGTCTGAGGACGATATGAGGTCATGTTATGACACAATCGGCGTTGAATACGTCAACAACAACGTAATAGAAATGGCGGGCGGCCTTACGTATGAAAAAGCCCTGGACGTCCTTGCGCACGAGTACACGGCAAAGTTGCTTCGCAAAAAGAAACCGGATTTCAATCACACAAAAAACGAGGTTCTTGTGACTGAATTGGGCGTAGCTATTGCAAAAGAATACCTGGACAAGGCGTTATCAGAGCTGAAAAACTGATTTCTATTTCCTTAACACTGTCAACTTAATGGTGGTTAGCTGTTGCTAACCACCTAGAAAGGGCTGTTGTCGATAGACAACAGCCGTTAAGTTGACAGTGTCTATTTTCCGCTATCTTTTTATCCAACATAAGACCATAGTTTATTCATGGTCGAAGATATCGGGGAGCTCATATTCGTACAGCTTCTCGGAATGATGCAGTATCCTGGATCGCCGTTCACGGGCAATATTTTCAGGGATTTGATCATGTTTCTGGTAGTCCCGACGATCTTCATAATACTTGTCATATACTCGATGACTGGAAGGATTGTCGCTGATCCGAAACTTAGGATGATGCTCGGAGTTGGCGCCTATCTGTTCACCATAGCGGGTGGCTACTACTCTATGTTTGCTTTATTAGCAGGGCCGTACTTCCTGTTCCTGATCATCTTCATGGGACTCATATATTATTTCGCCGGACATTTCACTGGACGCGCTCCACAGGGTGGCGGAGGCGGTGGCGTGGCGCACTACCCAGAAGGCGACAACAGGATGAAAAGATTTCTAGGCATACCGACACTAAACCCTGTGGATAGAAAATACCTTAATGATGAGCTGAAGAAAATAAATGCCCGTATACACACAGTTCAGAGAAATATAGAGTCTGTTGAAAAGCACCCGGGCACGGGCGATATAGGGCGGATGAATACGGACCTCATCAATTTAATCAAGGAAGCCCAGGAAATAGAACAGAAGCTCAAATCTGGATAAAATTCTTAATAGGTAATTCTTATGGCTCTTGAATTTTTGCAACCTGAAATGGTGCCGTTTCTTTCGACATTCCTTCTTGTCTTTGCCGTAGTTTTTGGATTGCTTGCTTATTCGAACGTCGGGAAATTTGGCAAGAACGTTAATGCATTAATAGCGTTAGCGATATCGTTATTCTCTATCTTTTATCCGCCCCTTGTCGAAGGCTTGAATCAGTTCATGCCTGTCGTTGTGGCTGTTTTGCTGGTGCTGTTTTTCATAGCGTTCATCAAAAAGATATTCGAGGAGAAAAAGGACAAACACCATGATATGTATCCCATGATTGTGACGCTGGGAATTTTGCTTTTGCTGCTCGGTGTTTTGGGCGACAGGTTTTTGCCGTTCCTGCCGGCTGGTGTAGAGCCGTCGACATTTTTGTGGGGAATAGGCATAATCATTGTGCTTGTATTTTTCTGGGCTGTCTACAAACATCAAGGTGTTAGTGCGGCAGCTGGACGGCCTCCATAGATAATTATATAAATACCGAAACAAAATAGTAAAGTAAGATGAAAAA